>CALMST010000357.1 GCA_937872315.1 uncultured Ignavibacteria bacterium
ATACATTAAGAACCTTAAAATTTCAATTAAAGAATATTAAATGAATCACCTTTTTTAAATTAATATTAATTTATGGAATTAAGGTCACAGACATATCGGTGAAAATAGAAATTAATTTAGTTAATTTGGTCAGCATTAGAAAAAAAACACGGAATAATTTTGAATTCAGGATATAAAATACTGATCATAGACGATGAAGAGAAGATAAGAACTCTTCTTCAGAAGATACTGATGCTGGAAGGATTTGATGTTATAACAGCAGAGGACTTTAAGTCGGGAATGAAAATGATAGAGAATGAAAAAATCGCAATCCTTATTACAGACGTAAAGCTTCCGGACGGTAATGGCATAGAAATCACTAAAAAAGTAAAAGAGAAATACAATGATATTGAAATCATTGTACTGACTGCATACGGGCAGATCAAAGACGGTGTAACAGCAATGAAATCAGGAGCATATGACTATCTTGTAAAAGGTGATGATGATGATAAATTACCATTACTCATAAAAAACGCTTATGATAAATTCATGACTACTTTGCAGTTAAAACATTTAAGGAACAGATTTGATGAAAAATTTTCATTCAGCGCAATCATGGGAAAATCGGAAAAAATTTCTAAGGCAATTGAGCTTGCCAAGAGAGTTTCTCAGACTGATTCAACTGTTTTACTTACAGGAGAAACGGGTACAGGTAAAGACCTTTTAGCCCAGGCAATTCACAATGCCGGGAGGAGGAGAAACAATAATTTTGTTGCCATTAATTGCAGCGCTATTCCAAAAGATCTTCAGGAGTCGGAATTATTTGGTTATAAAAAAGGCGCTTTCACCGGAGCGGCTGCCGATAAAAAAGGTTATTTTGAAGAAGCGGATAAAGGAACCATTTTTCTGGATGAGGTAGCGGAAATGAGCCCGGAAACTCAGACCAAGCTTCTTCGTGTACTTGAAAACCGTAAGATCACAAAAGTAGGAGATACCAAGGAATATGATGTGGACATAAGAATAATAGCAGCCACTAACAAAGATCTTAATGAAGAGATCAAAAACAACAGATTCAGGCAAGACCTGTATTATCGGCTGAATACTTTCATGATCAGGCTTCCTTCGTTAAGAGAAAGGAAAGAGGATATTGAGCTTCTCACTAATTTGTTTGTAAAATATTATTCAGAAAAGTCAGGTAAGAAAATAGAATCCGTTTCACGCGGATTTTTAAAAGAGCTGATGAATCATACTTTCGAGGGCAATATCCGTGAATTGAAAAACGTTATTGAAAGAGCCGTAATACTTTGTGATTCAAATGAAATAAGCGAAGGACTTCTTCCAGATGATTTCAATAAAACTATATCTTCCGATTCTACTCTTGGCTCTGTCGAGAAAGATCATATTATCAAAACACTTAAAGATTATAACGGAAATAAAACCCTGACTGCCAGAGCTTTAGGAATCGGCACTGTTACTCTCTACAGAAAGCTTAAAGAATTCGGGATGGAATAAAAATTTCATACCGTTACTCTTACTCTTTAACAGTCTAAAATAAGATTTAACAAGTCTTCCAATTTGAAAGACAACATTTCATTCTGACATACCCGCTCCATTTAAAAATTTTTAAATCCATTCAATTTAATCAGATTATCTGTTTTTCACAGAAATCTCAAACGGCACGGTATATGATTCAACATATACATTAACGGTTGATATAAATTTTAATTTTTGATTAATCAAATGCTGACAACAGCAAAGCCGATTGAAACATTATGCATTAAACTCCAATTCCGGTACAGAATAAAAATTTAAAAACCATATACAAAAAATGATAATTTTATTTTTAATCGCCATATTACTTTTTGTTTATCTTACTTATTCATTGATATGGCCGGAAAAATTTTAAATGAAAATGGACACTGATATTATAGAAATAATTCTGACTTTTGTTATAACTGTTCTGCTTGCAATCCCTTTGGGGAAATACATTTCCAAAGTATTTAAAGGAGAAAAGACCTTACTTGATTTTCTATCAGCTTTTGAAAAATGGATTTTCAGAATTTCCGGAATAAATGCGGAAGAAGAAATGAACTGGAAACAGAATCTGAAGGCAATGATCACAATTAATTTGATCTGGCTTATCTGGGCAATTTCAATTTTAATGATTCAGGGACAATTATTCCTTAATCCTGATAATATCTCCGGAATGTCTTTTTCTCAGGCATTCAATACATCTGTTAGTTTCATGACCAATACAAATCTACAGCATTATTCAGGAGAGACAAGCGCTTCATATCTGAGTCAGTTAATTGTAATGTGCTTTTTGCAGTTTGTTTCTGCCGGAACGGGCATAGCTGCAGCTGCAATTTTATTCAAAGGACTTGCCGGAAAGTCGGGATCTGATACCGGAAACTTTTATGTCCTTTTGGTCAGATCCTGTACAAGAATACTTTTGCCGTTAGCAATAATTTTCGGTTTGTTTTTATTATTCAACGGAACTCCTTCCACTTTAGAAGGCGCACAGGAGATCATTACATTACAGGGAGATACTGTAAGAGTAGCCTGAGGTCCTGTTGCACCACTTGTATCCATAAAACTACTGGGGACAAACGGAGGAGGATATTTCGGAACTAACTCGGCTCATCCTTTTGAAAACCCAAATGCTTTTACAAACATTGGCGGGTTAACAACAATCATCCTGATCCCCATTGCCATGGTATTTGCGATGGGTTACTATCTGAACAAAAGGAAATTTGCAGTCATAATTCTCTCCGTAATGATACTGGGGTTCATCTTACTTGCCTTACCTGCTCTGCATTTTGAAATGCAGGGAAATCCGGAAATAGATAAAATGGGAATATCGCAAACTCAGGGTAATATGGAAGGAAAGGAAATTCGTTTTGGAGCTGCAAGTTCGGCTATCTGGGGAGTCGAAACTACATGCACCTCCAATGGTTCGGTCAATTCAATGCATGACAGCTTTATGCCGATATCCGGTATGATGCTTATGCTTGGAATGCAGCTGAATGCTTTCTTCGGAGGAGTCGGGGTCGGATTTATAAATATGTTTGTATTTATAATACTTGCAATTTTCATTTCAGGACTGATGGCGGGAAGGACTCCTGAGTTGTTCGGTAAAAAAATTGAAGGATTTGAAATCAGGACAGCTTTACTGGTAGGGATAATTCATCCTATTTTGATACTCGGAGGAACAGCGCTGGCTGCTTACATCTGGACAGAAACTCCTGACCCAAATCAAACGCTTAAATGGCTGAACAATCCTTCTTATCATGGATTCTCGGAGATGTTTTATGAATTCACATCTGCAGCAGCAAACAACGGATCGGGTTTTGAAGGGCTTGGTGATAATACTTCATTCTGGAATTTCGGAACAGGAATTTCAATGCTGCTGGGAAGATTCATTCCCATTATCGGTCCTATAGCTATTGCAGGCAGCTTAGCCATTAAAAAATTTACACCGGAATCAGCAGGATCATTAAAAACAGATTCGGTGATATTCGGAATTGTTTTATTCATGACTATTCTTATTCTCGGAGCATTATTGTTTTTCCCGGGACTGGTATCAGGTCCGGTGGCGGAATATTTTTCTATGAATTAAAGATAAGGAATTACTTAAAAATGTCAAAGCATCATATTAAAGAAAATAAGTTATTTCAAAAAGAATTAATTTTGGCTGCATTAAAGGATTCATTTGTGAAATTAAATCCGTGGAAAATGCTGAAGAATCCTGTAATGTTTACTGTAGAAACAGGAACCATCATTATGATAGTTGTAACTGCAGTTCAGGCATTAGATCCGGAAAAAGGAGAAGGCAGTTTCGAATACAATTTAATTGTAACTGCGATTCTTTTAGCGACTGTTCTTTTTGGAAATTTTTCAGAAGCAATAGCTGAAGCAAGAGGAAAAGCGAGAGCGGAATCATTGAGAAATACCAGAAGGGATACTCCGGCTAATCTGATTTTAAATGACGGAAACATAAAAAAAGTGATGTCATCAGAATTAAAAAAGAATGATGTTATTTTAATAAGTGAAAATGAAATAATACCGGCTGACGGAGAGATCACGGAAGGTATAGCCACGATAGACGAATCTGCCATTACCGGTGAGTCTGCTCCCGTGATCAGGGAAGCCGGTGGTGACAGGTCCGGTGTAACAGGAGGAACGAAGGTCATATCAGACTGGATAAAGGTAAAAGTGACAGCTGACAAGGGAGAATCATTTCTCGACAGGATGATCGGTCTTGTGGAAGGAGCTTCGAGACAGAAAACTCCGAATGAAATTGCTCTCTTTATTTTATTATCGGGAATTACGATGATGTTTCTATTAGTTACCGTTTCGCTTGGATTTTTTGCAAGATATTCATCTGCTCAAATTGCCGTTTCCTCTTTTGTATCACTATTTGTGTGTCTGATACCCACAACAATAGGCGGACTTCTTTCTGCTATAGGTTTGGCAGGAATGGACAGAGCTTTAAGAGCAAATGTAATTTCACGTTCCGGAAAGGCTGTTGAGAACGCAGGTGATCTCGATACAATACTTTTAGATAAAACCGGTACGATCACAATCGGAAACAGGAAGGCGACAAAATTTTATGATGTCAACGGAAAAACTGACATCAGCTTTGCAAGATTCTGCGCAATTAGTTCACTAGCTGATGAAACTCCGGAAGGAAGATCAATACTGGAACTTGCAAAAAATCTCGGAGCTGATGTTTATGAAAGCAGTTTTGAAAATGCTAAGTTTATAAGATTCACGGCTCAGACAAGAGTAAGCGGAATTGATCTGGAAGACGGAACACAGATCCGCAAAGGTGCTTTTGATGTTATTAAAAATCTGATAAAAGAAAATAATAATGAGATACCTCTCCGCATGACAGAGATTACAACTGAGATCGCTGAAAATGGAGGTACTCCACTGGCAGTAGCAATCAATGGTAAAGCTGCAGGAGTGATACAGCTTCAGGATGTTATTAAAACAGGTATCCGTGAAAGATTTGAGAGACTGAAAAAAATGGGAGTTAAGACTGTGATGATAACGGGAGACAATCCATTAACAGCAAAGTATATTGCTGAAATAGCAGGAGTAGATGATTTTATCTCTGAGGCAAAACCCGAAGACAAAATGAATTATATAATACAGGAGCAGAAAAACGGTAAGCTGGTTGCAATGATGGGTGACGGAACAAATGACGCTCCGGCGCTTGCACAGGCGGATGTCGGAGTTTCAATGAATTCTGGTACGCAAGCTGCAAAGGAAGCCGGGAATATGATAGACCTGGATAATGATCCGACAAAGCTCATTGAAATTGTAGAAATCGGAAAGCAATTACTGATTACAAGAGGAGCAATTACGACATTCTCTATTGCAAATGACGTAGCCAAATATTTTGCTATAGTTCCGGCATTGTTTATTGCTTCCATACCGCAGCTTCAGACATTGAACATTATGAATCTATCAAGCCCTGAGTCAGCAATTCTATCAGCGATAATTTTCAACGCTCTGATAATTCCTTTGTTGATCCCTCTTTCTTTGAAGGGAGTATCTTACAGACCTGTCGGAGCTGAAAAGCTATTAACAAGAAATTTGCTTATATACGGACTCGGTGGACTGATTACACCTTTTATAGGTATAAAATCAATAGACATAATTCTGAAGCTTTTTATGTAAGATTATGTAAGATTATGTAAGATTAGATAAATGAGATTTAAAGCCGCAGTCAGATTAATTATTGATAAAGTTTAAAAAAAAATTAAGTAATAAAAATTAGCAATGTTTAAAAATCTGAAAATATCGCTTATACTTACAACGCTGACGATAATTATGTTTGGGTTAGGATATCCTTTCTTTTTTATAGCAGCCGGGTTATTAATACCCGAAAAATCAACTGGATCACCTGTCTATGCAGAAGGAAGGATTGCCGGGTTCGAAAATATAGGACAGAATTTTACGGATGACAAATATTTCAACGGCAGACCATCGGCGGTAAATTATGATGCGTCTGCTACAGGTGGTTCGAATAAAGGTCCGTCAAATCCGGAATATCTGACAGAAGTACAAGCAAGAATAGATACATTTCTCATCCATAACCCGGATATAAGTAAGTCAGACATTCCATCGGATCTGATAACCGCTTCAGGCAGCGGTATAGATCCTGACATAACTCCGGATGCAGCATACATACAGGTTAAAAGAATATCAAAAAACCGAAGTGTGAGCGAAGAAGAACTACGACAAATTATAAAGAAAAACACCGATGGAAAGTATCTTGGAATTTTTGGAGAGGAACGTATAAATCTTTTGAAACTTAATATTGAACTGGACAAAATACATTAACATAAAACCATGATAACGAATCGGAAAATATTGAGCTCGTTCAGATCAAGTCATTTACATTCCGGCGGGAATAAAGACGGAAAAAATGAAAACCGTGAAAATGTAATAAACACATTAGGGTCAGGAGTAAATCCAAAAGAAAATACTAAGGATGAAAATAAGCCTCAGGAAAAGACAGTAAATTTCATTTTTCTGATGCCTCCTGCTATTTTTATTTTAGCTGTTTTGATAATGTATATTTTGTACAAAATTTTTTACTGAAGGTTGTCATTGAGATTACAAATACAAATTAAAGAAAAATTTGAATTAAACTGACCGAAGGAATTTTAGTGTATTATACTGGAAAAAGAATTATCAAATGTAAATTATAAATTAAGGTTCTTTTGTATTTAAGTATAAACACATTAGAATTTCATTTAGCATTGACAGAAATTATTTTATATCAGATAAAATATTCATGGATGGAAACAGTTTACATAGATCTACTGAAAAATTCCTTGAACTGATAAGGAAATCCAGGTTTGGTAATTTAAAAATATATGTGGGACTGGCTGCAGGAGTAGGTAAAAGTTTCCGAATGCTTCAGGAGGCGCATGAGCTCAGGAAGAATGGAATTGATGTAATAATTGGTTATGTGGAAACTCATGGAAGAGCAGAGACGGAAAATCTTTTGAAAGACTTACCTGTAATACCGCGTAAGATTGTTTTTTATAAAGGCAGGGGCTTTGAGGAATTTGATGCGGAAGCAGTATTGAGGCGGCGGCCGGAAGTTGTAATAGTGGATGAGCTGGCGCATACTAATGTTCAGGGTTGTAAAAACAAAAAGCGTTTTCAGGATATCAGGGAATTAATACAGAACGGGATAAATGTCATAACTGCTGTAAATATTCAGCACATTGAAAGTCTTAATCCGGTAGTGGAACAGATTACCGGCATAAAAGTCAGTGAAAGGATTCCGGACAGTGTTTTCGGACTGGCTGACGAAGTTATAAATATTGACATCTCTACAGATGAACTGATTAACAGACTTAAGCAGGGAAAAATTTACGGAGCTGATAAAATAGAGTCGGCTTTAAAAAATTTCTTTAAGCATGAACATTTATTACAGCTGAGGGAACTGGCGCTAAGGGAGGTTGCTAATACTGTAGGAAAGAAGATTTTTTCGGAAGTATCGTCTACAGAACAGGCAAAAAGCGAAAAGGTATTAGTATGCATCGGTAATAATACTGAAAAGAATGAAAGAATCATTCGGAGAAGCGCCAGGATAGCCGAAAAATTTAACTCCCGATTATACGCAATACACATAGATAAGAAAGGAGAACTTGAAAATAAGGATTTAAAACTACAGAGATTGTTAGTAAACAATTTTAAACTTGCGGCAGAGCTTGGAGCTACAGGTGAATTGATTCATGCAGAGAATGTCGCTGACGGAATTATAGAGTATGCAAGGCGAAAAGGTATTTCCAAGATTATACTTGGCATTCCATCAGAAAAAAATTTTGTGAAGAGATTATTGTCCGGAAATTTGATGTACAAATTATTTGAAAGAGCCGGGAAAGAAGAACCTGGATTTGACATTGAGATATTATCATAATATATAAATGAATATTAAAATTAAGACACAAATACTGCTGGGATATTTAATGATGGCTATTATGGTGATAATATTAGGAGCCACAGGAATTTATTTTATACACAAACTTTCAGAGACGCCCGATAAAATACTCAATGATAATTATAAAAGCATACTGGCGATTCAGAATATGATAGACGAAATTGACAATATGGATAATGCAATCATAATCTACATTTCGGATAAAAAGGAAAAACCCATTATTGTTAATATATTTGAAGAATCTGGCAGAAGATATTTTGAAAATCTTGAAATTGCAGAAAGTAACATAACCGAAGAGGGGGAAGCAGAACTTTTTGTTGAATTAAGAAAAGCTTCAGAGGAATATGAAAGAGCATTTAAGAATAACATGAATTCTCTGCAGAATATCAACGAGTATGATTCCCTCATTTCACAAAAATATAATAACGTTAAAACAAAGTGCTATGAGATTTTGAATTTAAATCACATGGGCATGCAGAACAGGCGGGACAAAGCAAAAGAACTTTCTCAAAACGCTGTTTTCTATATGATAATAACAGCTCTTGTTTCTCTTCTGATTGTGTTAGTTGTTGCTTTAAAGATACCGTCACGTGTAATTAATCCCCTGAAGGAGTTTACAGAAAAGGTAAAGGCAATAGCGGATAAGAGATATTCTGAAAGAATTATCATAAGTTCCGGAAATGAGCTTGGATTGCTGGGAAAATCTTTCAACGAAATGGCAGAAAAGCTTGAAGAATTTGAGAAATCAAGCATCAGGATACTGATAGCTGAAAAGAAAAGAGCTGAAGCAATTGTCAAGAGTATGTTTGACGGTATAATTGTGCTAGATGAAAAAGAAGAGATAGTACTTGTAAATTATGTCGGCGCAGAACTTCTTGGGATTACGGAGGAAAATCTTCTGGGAAGGAATATATTAGAGATCTCAAAATATAACAACCTTATAAATGAACTGACCAGTGGTTTCAGCGATTCGGAGAAATCCGGTAAAGATAAACTGAATTACCTGAGAATAGTATACAAGAATAAGGAAGAATTCTTTCTCAAATATTTTGTAAATGTTAAGGATAACGAGAACGACAGCAACCTTGGTCATATAATAATACTCAAAAACGTAACGGGCTTCAAAGAGCTGGATGAGCTCAAGAGCGGATTCATCACTACTGTCTCACATGAGTTAAGAACTCCTTTGTCAGCAATTAACATGAGCTTAAGACTTCTCGAAGATGAAAGGTTAGGAAAACTGAACGAGGAGCAGAAGAAAGTATCAGTAACAATGAAAGAAGAAGTGAAGAGACTGCTCCGTATGGTAAATGAACTTCTTAATCTTTCGAAAATTGAATCCCGTAGCGAAGCGCTGAGATTAAATTATGTCAAACCGGAAGATCTTGCTGATGCTGCGGTTACTCCTTTGCTTATGCAGTTTAATCAGAATAACATTGACCTTGATATTGAGATAGAACCCGATCTGCCGGAAATAAGAGTTGATGCAAATAAAATTTCATGGGTACTTATCAATCTTCTGAATAATGCAATAAGATATTCAAATCAAAACGGAAAAATAATTCTAAGCATAAAACGGAAAGACAATTCAATCTTATTTTCTGTAAAGGATTTCGGCGCCGGAATAGATCCTAAGTTTATTGGCAGTATATTTGATAAATTTGTTCAGGTCGGATCCAAAAACATTGAGAACAGCAAAAAAGGTGTGGGTCTTGGTCTGGCAATTTCAAAAGAGTTTGTAAACGCTCACAGAGGCGAACTGAAAGTGAAGAGCGAACAGGGAGCAGGAAGTGAATTTTATTTTACTGTGCCGATTTCCGTTTAACTTTATGATCAAAGGAAGATAAATTAAAGGGCTTGTAACAACCATTAAATTCTTTCATTGCATTTTGAAAGATCATGTTGGAAACTGATACGTTAATCTCAGAAAATTATTTTTTTTTAACAGATAATAATCCTGCTTACTGTTGATACTTATATAAATATTTACAGATCTGTAAATATTCCGGTTAATATATTTTAAAACTCATGCTGATTATAAATTCAACTTTATATAAAATTAATATTCCAGGATTTATTTCCCAAAGAAATTTTTAGAGGAATTTTACATTCAGATATTTCCATGAAGATTATGAAAATGTTTTATATGATTAATTAAATTAATAATCCTTTCATGAATATTCACTTATAAATCTGTATTGCAAGGATGGCGGAGTTGTGTTTGAATTTATGGTTTGATATGTGATTCAGCAAATCATTATTTAACCGGAGCCGGGGCTAAGTAACGAGTGTTGTGGAAAGCCGGTGATCTTCCGTCATAAATTATTTCATGGCAGCTAAATTAACCGGCTCATCTTCTGTGAATTTACTATTTTAAATTTCCTGAATTTTATCCCAATCTCATCGAGTTTTTGCAGAAGCCATACTCTGCTTTTAGGAATACTTACCGAAAGCGATTTGAATGCCTGCTTATCAAAATTTTCCCTTAATGAAAATAATTTCCCTATTGTGCGTAAATGAAATTCCAGTTCAGTCTTCATTCTGGGATAATGAACCCGGTAGTTTTTTATTAAATGGTATATAGATTTTTTTTCACTTTCAAATAATCCTGATTCATTCAATTCATAATAACAGCATACTCTGAATTCACGGATAAAACAATCAATGAAAACTGAAAGCTTATTCATTAGTGAAATTCTTCTTAAAGCTTCATCATAATCTTTTCTGCCAAACGAAATCATAGCTGCCGTAAAATTTTCAAGATTATCAGGACTTTCACCGGTTGTTATGAAGAGATATTTTTTTGCAAAAGCTTCGATCTTGTCAAAGTTCAGAATTCTGAAAGCAACGATCAGATAATAATAATAGTATATTGAACTAAGTTTTCCGTTATTATCCGTTAAAATACCGTGTTCCGACATCAGGTCATAATGACTTACCATTTCTAAGCTGACAATGTTTTCGGATGAATCTAAAGCAGATAAAATAGTTCCGAGGCAATTATATAAATCCCTTAAATCATTTTTTGAAAAAAGTTTTGAATTTTGAATCAGCTTGTTTTTAAACTCATGATATAACAGAGAGTTACCCGGATGAATCTGGGCTTTATTCATCGAAACGAAAGTATCGAGAACATTGTAATCCTTTTGTGAATATCCTTTAATCTCTTTAAGCAATTCGTCCATGATCCCGGAATTCAAAGCTTTTACTATTATTACCGGTACCTGCCTGTCAAATTTTATGTTAATGTCATGACTGTCTGCGATTATGTTGTTGTATGCTTTGCAAATGCTAATATAGTATTCAATTGTAGAATAGGATGCTCCTGTGAAATATTCATTTTCTTTGGGAGCTTTTAATTTTCTGATCTTTTTGAGGACAGTATTGTACCAGAATATTTCTGATGCCATATGATACTTTGCATCGATCGGGATCACTGAGTCTTTTTTATTTACTCCGGAGAAATCCTTCCAGAATGCCCTTTGTCTCTGCTTCGATAAATTTCCTGCATCACGTGTAAGCAGCTGCTCGATCAAAAAATTTTCCTGTATATGTTTATTACTTCCGAGAGATTCAAACACAAGAAATTTCTGACTCAGCTTTGTAAGTTCATGCAAAAGGTTTTTGAGAGTGCCATAATTAAATTTCTTATCAGAAAAAGTTTTCTTCCAGAGATATTCCCTTGTGAAATTATCACCGGAATATCCGGGAGCAAATTTTTTCATTTCACGAAAAAGCTTTCTGACATTGGCAATGCTGTTATGATAAGGAGAATTCAGAAATTGTTCGAAACGCTTGTTTTCTTCTTCGGAAAACGTCCTGAGCAATTGTACAAGCGAGTTTTTGGCTAATGAATGCAAATCCAATTAACAATATTTTTATGAAAAAATTTATCTAAAATCTGCCTGAAAAATGCTGATAGCAAAAAGATCGCTTTAAATTAGTCTAAAAAGTTGTGAAAACTAAGACAAAAATTAGTTTGACAAAATTCTTTCTTTTGATAATTTTTGCATACAAAAAAAAATTTTAGTAACCTCGAATTTGATTATCTAACTGTAAAATTTTTACTAACCCCATATTTCCTAATCCATCAGAGAATTACAAATAATGAATATCTAGTAATTTAAAAAATCAAAAAATGAAAACATTGAAACTCACTTTTGTATTACTCCTGTTTGTAACTGGAGTGGTCTTTTCACAAGACATTGAAACAAAGACAATAAAGTTTGCAAAAGGTTCAAGTGGAACAACAATTAAAGGCTCAATCAAAGGTGACAACACCATTGATTATATTTTGAATGCCCGTGAAGGTCAAATTTTGAAAGTTGAGCTGACAACTAACAACAGTTCTAACTATTTCAACCTGTTGAATCCGGATGAGAATGATGTTGCTTTCTATAATTCTTCAATGGATGGAAACAGTTATGAGGGGGTCCTTACAGTGAGCGGTGACCACAAGATTAGAGTGTATTTAATGAGAAGTGCAGCCCGCAGAGAAGAGTCGGCTAAGTTTAAGCTAAAAGTTTCTGTTACTGACTGAGTATCCGACCTTTTGTCCATGCGGAGTTCTCTATCTGGTAATTGATTGCCGTCGTCAGTGCAAGCTGTTGTTTCAATGCGATGTGGGAATTTTTTAAGGAAAGCAAAACAATGAAAACTTATTTTAATAAGTATAGTTTTTGATATATAATATAAATAATAAACTAAAAATAAAAAAAAGAGATGAGCTTGAAAAAATTTTTACTTTTTCTGATTTTGATTTTTGTATTTGTTAAACCTGATACAAATGCACAATTCAAGGGTTATAAAATTAAAGGCGGACTGAAGTATGAACAACTTATCCCACTGTCCGAATACAATGCTTCGTATTCATTTCTCGGCAAAGGGTTTCTTGGATTTGAATTAACTCCTGCATTATGTCTGCAGGTGGAAGCCGGATACGGCCAGTTCCAAACAGAAAACAATTACAATCGCCTAAACGGGACTTATGATAACAACTCAGACACGGAAGGAAACAATCTGCAGGGGACGAAAGTAAAAGCAAATCTTATTCCAATTGATGTCATACTAAAAATTACCCCCTGGGTGAAAACGGCAAAAAACTGGAATCCATATTTTTATTTCGGAGGCGGGGCAACATATTACAGTATAGACAATACTCCTGATACATCATTTTCAAATACTTACGTTTCAGAAGATAAATCAGGCTGGGCAGGGATATTTCCGGCTGGTGTAGGAACTGAAGTAAGATTGTCGGATAATGTCTTGCTTGACTTTAACCTGGGAGCAATGTACACAACTACGGATTTGCTGAATCATTTTGTTGTTCCGGATTTTAAAGATGCCACTGCAAATATCGGTCTGGGGATAACGTTTGGCAATTTTAAACCTGGTGTTTATGATACTGATAAAGACGGTCTGACAGATGAGTATGAGCAAAAGACGTGCACGGATTACAAAAATCCTGACACTGACGGAGACGGATTAAAAGACGGCGCGGAAGTTAATCAGTACAAAACAAATCCCTGTAACAAAGACTCCGATGGTGACCAGCTTAATGACGGAGACGAAGTAATTAAATATTCTACAAATCCTTTAAACAAGGATACTGACTCAGATAAATTAACTGATTACGATGAGTTAATGAAATATTCCACACTTCCAAAAGACAGCGATACAGATGATGATAGTTTGATTGACGGAGATGAAGTGCTCACATATAAAACCAATCCCAAAATTCCTGACACAGACCTTGGATCAATCGGTGACGGAGTCGAAGTAAAGCGTGGAACAGATCCTTTGAATCCGAGTGATGATTTACCTCCGGTAAAGGAAGAGCCGATGAAGGTTGGTGCCGTAATTATACTGGAAGGGATTAATTTCGCAAGCGGAAGTTACGCGATATCCGCGGGTTCGGATGAGATTCTTGAAATGGCTTATGCTACAATGCATGATCATCCCGATATTTTTGTTGAAATAAGCGGACATACAGACAGCAGGGGGGGATATAACATGAATATGACATTGTCAAAGAACAGAGCAGAAGCCGTGAAAGAATGGCTTGTTTCAAGAGGCATTGACGGCTCCAGAATTGAAACTGTCGGATACGGACCTGACAATCCAATTGCTTCGAATGATACGGAAGAAGGGCGATACAAAAACAGAAGAATAGAGTTTAAAAGAGTAAAGTAACTTCTGGTTCGCAATTTTTTTTAAACTAAACAATTGAAAGAAATAAAAAATGGCAGAGAATTTTATTGAAGAACTCAATAGCTACATCACACCGGATATCATTTCGAAGCTGAGCAATGTAATAGGAGAAAAGTCCACTATTACAAAGACTGCCCTTGCGATGGGCTTGCCTGCAGTCCTTGGAAGTCTGATCCAAAAATCTTCTACAGAACAGGGAGCTTCCGAGATTATAAAAATAATAAAGAACGAAGGTTATAACGGAAGCCAGTTAAACAATCTTGCCGGTGTATTTGACAGTAAAGATAGCTTTTCAAGGCTCATTAATGCAGCCTCTCCGGTTTTAGATTCAATATTCGGGGATAAGCTTCATCACGTCACAAACTCTCTTTCGAAAGAAAGTGGCGTTGGTTCAAATGCAACTTCGTACATTCTTGGATTTCTCGCTTCACTTTTGATGAGCTTCATTGGTAAAAAGGTCAATTCGGATGGTCTAAATGCAGATGGTCTTAAAAATATGCTGGCAGGGCAAAAACATTTCCTTAAAAAAATGATACCCGCCGGTCTTGCAGGAATGCTCGGTCTTTCGGGATTTGAAAATGTTACTTCTGCGCCAAGGGATATAAAAGCAAATGTCAAAGAAGAAAGTACAGGTTTTAAAAAATTTCTTCCATGGCTGTTACTTGGACTTGCTGCATTGTTGCTGTTATTATGGTGGAGAAGCTGCAAACAGGAACCGGCTCCTGTAACAATCAAAAAAGATACAGTTAAGTCAAAAGCAGAAACAAATATTGTACTTCCTCCAAAAACAGGAGACATGATGATGGATTCCATTTATGCATCTCTGGGAAAATTTGTGATCAAAAAATTACCCGGAGGCACCGAAATAATAATTGCCGAAAGCGGAGTAGAGCCAAAGCTTATTGCGTTTATCGAGGATAAAACAAAACCTGCCGATAAAGAAACATGGTTCTCTTTTGACAGAATTCTTTTTGAAACTGATAAAGCTGATTTACGGCCATCTTCCGGTCTGCAGCTGGCAAATATTGCAGCTATTATGAAAGCTTATCCGGAGATCGAAATTAAGATAGGCGGATATACTGATAACACGGGTAATAAGCAGCATAATTTAAAGCTCTCACAGGAACGCGCTAATTCAGTAGTTAAATATCTTGAAACACTCGGGATACCGGATTCAAGAATGAAGGCTGAAGGATACGGCGACCAGTTCCCCGTTGCATCAAACGATACACCGGAAGGACGCTCTAAAAACAGAAGAATCGACATAAGAGTATCGAAAAAATAAATTTCTCAGCAGTATAAGTATTTCAATCCGTTCATTTCAAAATAATGAACGGATTTTTTTGCACAAACTTCACCGGTTTTCAGAATGCAGTAATTAAATTTCTTCTCGGGGAATGTTTTCTTCCAAAGATATTCCCTTGTGAAATTATCACCGGAATATCCGGGAGCAAATTTTTTCATTTCACGAAAAAGCTTTCTGACATTGGCAATGCTGTTATGATAAGGAGAATTCAGAAATTGTTCGAAACGCTTGTTTTCTTCTTCGGAAAACGTCCTGAGCAATTGTACAAGCGAGTTTTTGGCTAATGAATGCAAATCCAATTAACAATATTTTTATGAAAAAATTTATCTAAAATCTGCCTGAAAAATGCTGATAG
>CALMST010000358.1 GCA_937872315.1 uncultured Ignavibacteria bacterium
TCATTCTAATATATTTTATTTTTTTACTTAATACCTAATACCTAATACCTAATACCTAATACTTAATACTTAATACTCAATCCACCTCTGCGGATCAATACTCAGGACCCAAGACTAAGAACTTCAACTATTGGTGTCACTTCTTTCTTCGGAATAAGCGCGGGCCAGTAAGCAACCACATCAGATGGCTTTGGTCTGCCGCCGGCAAAACCCGTAACTCCCGGAGGTCCTGTAAGTATTAAAGGCGCAATTTCCTTTCCGAATCTTTCAACGGCTTTCCTGTCCTGAGATCTTACACCAATTCTTAAAACGACTTCATTGAGTTCATCAAATTCTTTTGCAACAGGTCCGTGGCAGGCATTGTAACCCTGATACTCTGTTTTAATCTCATCAAATTTTAATCCGAGATCATCAAGTCTTGTTCTCAAGATCCGGTCAGCCGCTTTGGCTTTTTCCAGTGCATCCGGCCACGAGTATGTTAATGAACCGAAGGCGCTGTATCCGTCTGAATAAGACATTGATACTTTATAAAATTCAGTTGCCGGTAAACCTTTCACATCAAAAACCCTGACCCTGTTCTCTCCAATGTCTTCAATATTAATGGAAGTAAAATCGGCAATGCAATCGGGGGTAATATAATCTTTCGGATCGCCGATCTCATAAACTAATTGTTCGCTTACAGTTTCAACACTGACTCTGCCTCCGGTGTTTTCGTGTTTTGTAATGATCACTTCACCGTTTGGAAATGCTTCAGCGATAGGGAATCCGAGTCTTGCAAGATCAGGAATGCTTTTCCAGTCTCCGAGAAAATTTCCGCCGCTTGCCTGTCCCCCGCATTCGAGTATATGTCCGGCGACCGTTCCTGCGGACATCAGATCAAAGTCATTCATATCCCATCCGAATTCATGAATCATAGGAGCAAGTGTAAGACCTGTATCGGTTACTCTTCCTGTTATAACAATATCAGCGCCCTGTTTCAGACATTCTACAACCGGAGCAGCTCCCAGATATACATTTGCGCTGAGGATCTTATCACGAACAGTTTTGACGGATTCGCCCGTTTCCATGTTCTTCAGTTCGATGCCTTTTGAAACAAGTTCATCTATATTATCAAGAATATTATCACCCATGACAATACCTATCTTCAGTTCCTTAATACCGATCTTCTCTGCCACTTCAAAAATGGCATCACGGCAGGCTACGGGATTTACTCCGCCGCCATTTGTAACAACTTTAATATTTTTTTCTTTTATGACCGGAAGTAATCTTTCCATTAAAGGAGGTATGTCGCGGGCATAACCGAAATCAGGATCTTTTAACTTTTGCTTTTGAAGAATTGACATTGTCACTTCGGCGAGGTAATCCATCATAATATAATCAACCGGACCGCCTGTTGCCTGTTTGTAAGGGGCATCCACCAGATCTCCCCAGAATCCCTGTCCTGAGGCAATACGAATTTTTTCTTTCATTAATTATTTAAATTTTTACAAATTACTGAAATAATTTTTGTGTAACAATTTAAAAGAATATTGATAATGAGATTTTTTGTCCGGTTTTCCTTTTGCATAAGAGAGGAGAATGTGTGAAAACCTATTTTTTGTCTTATAGGCTTAAAGACTCAAAGAATGATAATTGATATTTTCACACATCTAGTTCTCACCACTCTTTCCCAAGCCCCTCAGACTGTCCGAAAACACATAAATCTTATGAAGCCGCAACCTTTAGGTTACGTTTTTCCAATGAAATCGCAGGCTAAAGCCTGCGGCTACGGTTATTTTATCAATTAAATAATCGTTTTCGGACAGTCTGCCCGGCTCAGGTAAGAGTGGTGAGAAAGTGCACTTAACTTTGAGGATTTGAGTCATTAACATATTCAGTATTTTTGCATTAACTCCGGGGCAAGGGAACGAGTGGTATTAAAAACAATAAACTTCAGATCACACAGCTTTCTTGGGAAGAATATTCAGTGATATGTATTTATCTCTGATCCAGTCTGCAAAAGGCAGTTCCGAGTCAACGGTTCTGTCAAAATAATAAGAAGAGGTTTTTTTTGAAGTTGTTTTGAACTGAACAAGATTATTCATCAGATTAATAAATCTCTTTTGCCGCTTACGGATTGATAATGATAAGGTAGAGTCTTTTGCCAGAAAATGATTATATGAATCTATCAATGACAAAGCGCTTTCATACTGTTCCATTTCAAAATAAATTATCAGCATCATATTCCTGTAATCCAGTTTGTAAAAAAAATCATCAAAAATAATTTTATTAAGGTTAGAGAGTGAATCCTTATACATTTTTCTGAAAAAATAATAAAGCGCCATGCTGTAATGATACATGTTCTTTTTCCGGGAAGGTTTAAGCTGCTTAGTATATTTTTTAATGAACTCTATTGTCCATTTATATTTCTTTAATCTGAGCGAATGAAAAATTATGCTTCTGAAAAATTCAGGCGGAAAATCCTGCATTATGCCGGTTTTATATATTTCATTATTGAGTATATATTCATACACATTGAAAAGTTCGAAATTATATTTACTGTACTGATCACCCTTTTCCCTTCTGATCATACAGTACCTGATTAATCTCCCGGTATGAAATCTTTTATCATAGACACTTAGGTCTTTCATATTCAGGATCAGCGTATTTTTATATTCAGAATAGAATTTATCGTTTTCAATATTGGAAAAAGCATTAAGCATTCTCAAAAAACAGATCAGATAACTTTCGTTTCTGGTTCCGCCGGAATTATCTATCAACAGCTTTAACAGATCCTCAAAATTAATTTTTTCAAAGACAGAATTTAAAAATTCAGACTCTTTTTTGATATTGTAAGCTTTGTCGAATGTCAAAAAATTCTCATATGTTCTTACCATTTCAGTTGCGAATAAATAAGAAATGTTTTTCGCTCTTTCTGATAAACTACCCAGTTGTGATTTGAGATTGTATTCATTGGAGTGTGGTACCGTAATTTTTTTAAGATTTTTAATATCCGTATGAAGATGGAACATGTTTATATAATATTCCGCGCATATGTCGGCATTAGTATCCAGTCTGCTTTTAACCTGCTTTATATTATCATCGACAAATTTGTAAAGTCTTCTCTTAAAGAACTCATCCCTTAAATAATCCTGCGATTCATAATAGCTTTCCCTGAAATTTAATATCATTAAAAATTCTTCGGCGCAATGATGAAGATCAAAAAAAAGCCTGTTTATTGTCATTTTATTGAATTCAAGATCAGGGCTGACTTTTGCGCTTAAGCTTTTCTCGTCCAGCTTTGCGGAATCAAATGAAGGGTAATATTTCATCAGGATTCTGTAGAAGCTGATAAGCTTTTTGCTTTTATTATAGAAAGGAGAACAGAGAAAATCATCAAAACGCTTAACTTCCTCCGCCGAAAAGGTCTTTAATATTTCAATTGCTTTGTTATTCAATAAATTTTTTAATTATTACGCTAAAGTTAAACAATTCTGACCTGAAAAATTTTCACACAATTTATTCAAAAATGAACTGAAATACAAGCTTTTAAGGAAAATCTGATTATAAGAAGAGCTGATTTCAAACAATTTTAGCGAAAAAGTTTCTTTGGATTCATGATCCGTCATTCTTAAGTTTGAACAGATTTACAAAACAAACAAATTAGAGGAAGAACATTATGAACCCCAAAAAATTTTTAACGGTAATAATAATTTTTTTATTTACCGTGGTTTTCAGTCCGGAAAGATCCGGATTTGAAAGTAATTCAGGTGTAAATATTTTTGGCTCTTTAAATTCTGTAAGTACTGTTTATGATTATACTTATGTGGAAGTATTGATCAATAATGAATGGTGGATTCAGATATATGATGATAAAAATGAATTAGTTGATGAATATCCGGTAGATTGTTAATCATCAGTTTTTTAAAGACTTAAGATTCTGGAAGACCGAAAGAACAATCGGAGAGGAAGTAACAATATGAACAGACAATGTCCCCAATTCCCCTTATTTCAGAGTCTGTGTTTACTTTGAATAAGGGGGAGTAAGGACTAATATAACTATCATTACAGCTGTGCAGGGATCTGTGTAATCCCTGTTCATTCCCGCCAAAGCCTTTATTGGAAACGAGTTTGTGATTCCATATTAACTCAAATTGAAATTGAGCCCTTTGTTAATTTTCAGGCTGCCGGAAGAATAGTTAAATCCCAATTCCTAAATTCCAAATCCCGAATTTTAAAATCCAAATCCCGAATTTTAAAATCCAAATCCGATGTAATCAAAATGTTTTATAAATCACCGCCATT
>CALMST010000359.1 GCA_937872315.1 uncultured Ignavibacteria bacterium
CGTAACTTGTAACTGCTCTTACACCGGTCTCATCAGCGGAAAAAATATAACATCTCTTATAGTCTGAGAATTAGTCAGCAGCATCACAAGTCTGTCAACTCCAAGTCCCACGCCCGTTGTAGGAGGCATCCCAACTTCAATGGCATTCAAAAAATCCTCATCCAGAGGATGGGTTTCTTTCTCACCGCCGCGGCCTCTTTCGACCTGTTCCTCGAGTAATCTTCTCTGAAGTATCGGGTCATTCAACTCTGTGTATGAATTCCCGAGTTCCCACTTGTTTGCATACGGTTCGAATCTCTCGGCAAAAACAACCTGTTCAGGATCATCATTCATCTCTTCGAGCTGCTTCATAGAATATTCTCTCAATGGTTTGCACAAAGGAGTCGTATCGATAGGGAAGTCATAAACGAAAGCCGGCTGGATCAGATCATCTTCACATGTCTCCTCAAATAAATTAGCGATCAGAAGTCCTTTGCTGTGTTCGATCTTCGGATCACAATCAATTTCATTTGATTTCATATAACTGATGATCTCTTCCTTTTTCATATTAGCAATATCAAGACCTGTTTTTTGCTGAATCGCCTCTGACATTCTGATCCTTTTCCAAGGACGTTTGAAATCAAGTTCTACTTCACCGTATTTTACTTTCGTAGTACCGTGAATTTCCATGCATGCATTCTCAACTACTTCTTCAAACAAATTCATACTGTCCTGATAATCTCCGTAAGCCTGATACCATTCCACCTGTGTGAATTCAGGATTGTGAGTGCGGTCAATCCCCTCATTTCTGAAATCTCTTACAAACTCATATACACGGTTGAAACCGCCTACAATGAGTCTCTTTAAGTATAGTTCGTTCGAAATTCTCAGGTAAAGATCTATGTCGAGTGAATTGTGATGAGTAACAAAAGGCTGTGCATTCGCTCCGCCGTATATTGCCTGCAGAGTGGGCGTCTCAACTTCAAAAAATTTATAATTCTCCAATGTCTTTTTAATAGACTGAATGATCTTCGTCCTTTTTATAAATGTGTCTTTTACATGATCATTTACTATCAGGTCAATATATCTCTGGCGATAGCGCAGCTCCACATCCGCAAAGGCATCGTGTATGATCTTCTCGCCTGATTCCGTAACTTCTTCTTTCACGACTGGCAGTGGTTGAATGGATTTTGTCAGCAACTGATATGAAACAGCATGTATCGAGATCTCGCCTGTCTTTGTTCTGAATACATAACCTCTTACTCCTACGATATCACCGATATCAAGCAGTTTAAAAACATCATATGCTTCTTCGCCTATTTCATCTTTTTTGATATAGATCTGAATCTTTCCGGTCTCATCTTTGATAAGAAAGAATGTTGCTTTACCCATTTTCCGTATAGCCATAATTCTTCCTGCGACGGATACAATTACTTCTTTGTTTTTTTCTTTTTCCTCATCTGATTCCGGATCCTTAAAGCCATCAATGACGGATCTTGAATCTGTTGTAACATCGTATCTGTGCGGATATGGATTAATCCCGTGATCTTTTATTTCTTTAAGTTCTTCTAATCTTCTTTTGATTAGTTCATTTTGCTCTGACAAGTATTTCCTTTCTGATTTTTTACGTTAAAATTTTTTTTACCTTTAAGTCTCTATGGCTCAAAGTTGAAAATA
This sequence comes from uncultured Ignavibacteria bacterium, assembly GCA_937872315.1. Classification (GTDB taxonomy): domain Bacteria; phylum Bacteroidota; class Ignavibacteria; order Tepidaquicellales; family Tepidaquicellaceae; genus JAGPCH01. The sequence goes on from CALMST010000359.1 coordinate 1,657, forward strand.
ATATTGAATTTAATAAATTAAATTTTTATCTGAACTTTTTCTTAAAACTGCTTTTCAGATCTTTACGGTCAAATTTCTTAAAATTCTTTTTCCCGTCTGTCTTACCTGCTTTAGTGTTGAATTTTTTATAACTCTTTTTATTATCATTGTCATCGTCACGTTCTTTATGTTTACCAAACTTTTTTTTCCCGTCCTTTCGGTCACTTTCTTTATCAATTTTGCTGAATCCCAGTCTTGATTCTTTCTCGGTTTTTAATTTATCCTTAAATCCCCATTTTGAATCCTTTTTCCCGGGCTTTACACCGGGTTTTGAATATCTCTCAGTTTTATCAACTGATTTATCTTTTTTGAACTTCTCCAGCTTTTTCGACTTACCGCTCTGATGTTTCTTTCTTAATGCAAGGTCATCACGCTCTTTATATTTTTTGTAATCTCTTTTCTTTTCAGTTTTCGGAACGTAAGGCAAAGATGCACTCCCGCTCTCTGCATTCTCCGCGATCTGTTGCAATCTTCTAACCTGCTCCACGTCAAGTTTCTTCCACTGACCTTCTTTAAGATCGCCAAGTTTTAAACCGGCGTATTCTGTACGCTCAAGCTCTCTCACAAAATATCCGTAGAACTCAAACATCTTCCGCACCTGTCTGTTGCGTCCTTCATAGATCGAAATATACAGATCCTGATAATTATTATTTTTTTTAGGGTATCTGATCAAACAAGGAGCAGTTTTTTTATCTTCAAGCGGAATGCCGCCTGTAAGTTTGAGTCTGTGTTTTTCTTCAAGCGGTTTTGACAGTTTTACAAAGTAAGTTTTGTATATCTCGCTTTTAGGATGCATCAACTTATTTGCGAGTTCACCATCATTTGTAAGAAGTAACAGACCTGTTGTGTTGTAATCCAGTCTGCCGACAGGGAATATCTTGTCTTTTATTTTCACAAGATCGATGACTGTAGTTCTGTGTTTGTCATCCGAAACGGTGGTCACTACTCCTTTGGGTTTGTTGAGCATGATGTAAATCTTCTTCACGGAAGTGCGGATATACTCGCCATCGACTGCAACTTTATCTTTTGATGGATCGATCCTGAAACCAAGTTCGACTACTGTATTCTTATTGACCGTAACCCTGCCCTGTTCAATAAGCTCATCTATTTTCCTTCTGGAAGAATATCCGTTTGACGCTATGAATTTATTTAATCTTACTGAATTTTCCAATTATTCTCTGCTTTCATTTTCATTTGTACCGGTTTCGTTGAAATTGTTTTTTAAAATGTCATTATTATCGGATTCGTCTTTTGTTTCTAAAAAATCCAGAACTTCATC
>CALMST010000360.1 GCA_937872315.1 uncultured Ignavibacteria bacterium
TACTTAATTAACTTTAGTCGCCGGCACAATGCTTCCCCTGTGACAAGTTGCGCAATTCACATTTGGATTTTCAGAATCTATCCCTTTAATATTCTTAAGCATCCCTCTGATCTCTCCTGACATTTTCATCATTTCACGTGATACCTGTTTAGCGGGAACTTCATCCGAAGCAAAATTCTCTATATTATGGCAATGTTCACATCCCACTCCCAGTGCTGTGGAAAAACCTTTGTTCATAGCATTTATCAGATTCCCCGCAGAAAGACCTTTCATCATCTGTATATTCGTGAAAACCGAATCCGCAGGAAGATCTTTGATCTCGTTTATGTTTATCATGATCTTATCAACGATCATCTGCCTTGCTGCTTCGAGTGAATCATTATTATCTGAACTTTTTTTTCCGACTGATGAACCGGTTGTCAAAGCCGTCATTGTGATAAGGATCACAAAAAATAGTAATAGAATGATAAGTTTGTTCATTTTTAATAGTTAGTGGTTAATGATTATTATTTAATGGTTATTATTTAAAAAGTTTAGTGTTTTTATTTTCAGTTATAAAATGAAATCTAGGTTAAAAATTATAATGAGACTCTTGAGTATTTAAAATTAAATTTATGAGAAATTTAAATTCAAACCAGAAGAGACACTCTAAAATGTTAGTTAAAATAGAAAAATTAAATTAGAAAAATCAGACTTTGTTTTATCACCGGATCCTGAGGTAAAACTTGAAGCGCTCAGGTGCACGGGGAAATTTAAGAAACAGGTTATAGTCTTCGTAATCCAGCATAAAGGTAAACTCAGCATAAGTGTTCCTTTTATTTTAAAAAGTAAAAAAAATTTCATTAAAGTGTGAAATCAACTTTTTAAATTCACTTCAATACTAACCCGTCTGTGAAAAATTACCAGGAGAAATCCGGATCTTTTGCGATCAGTAAGATACCCTGTCCGGGACTTACGGAAGCGCTTTTATACCTTGCGGTTAGCTGAAATTTTCCGCCAATCAGGAATGAATTTAAGGTAATCTATCTATATAACAAGCCGGTCAGCTTTTCCTGCCTTCAGATTAAGAGTAATTATTTAAAAGCGTTTTTAAAAAGATAAAATTAAACCAGAGCAAATAACTTCAGTAAAAACATCTGACTTTATTGAAATGATATGTAAATTTTTGAACATTACGACCCTCCGACGTGGAATTAGAACTTTGTAAACTGAATGAATTACCCCTTTAATTCAAATATCAGAATCTTTATATTGCAGGTTTGAAATTTGTATTTAATAATTAAACTTTAATGGCAAAACACAAACACCAAAGCGAAGAAAAACTGATGACCTTTTGGTATCAGATAGTTGATTTTTTTGAAAAGAATAAGAAACATGTATATACTGCCCTTACCATACTGGTTATAGCTATAGCTGGTATAGTTCTTCTTGTGCAGAAGAAAAAAGCCAACAATGAAATTGCCGGAATGGAAGTTTCGAAAATAAAACCTGTATATGAAGCAAACAACTTTCAGCAGGCCATTAACGGTGATTCACTTGGAATATCCAAAGGTCTGCAATATATCGTAGATGAATACGGTTCGACTGATAACGGTGAAACGGCAAAGATAATGCTAGCAAACTCTTATTATTCAGTAAGGGATTTTGATAAAGCCGAAAAATATTACAAAGATTACTCCGGAGATAATCCTATACTTAAAGCAGCATCTGTTGCGGGTATTGCGTCTGTTTACAATGCAAAGGGTCAATATTCCGAAGCAGCAAAGGAATTTGAAAAAGCAGCTTCTGTAGATAAAGCAAATCCTTTTGTTGATCAGTATATTTTCTATGCCGCAACTAATTATTTCAGAGCAGATAATCAGGATGAAGCTAAAAAACTGTTTACAAAGCTGAAGGAAGATTATCCGAAATCTAAATATGTGTTTGAATCGGAAAAATATAAAGCGTCGCTGAATTAAGTTACCTGTTTCAGGTATCAGGTAATATAATATTAACTCAATTAAAATAATCAGGTGAGTTTAAAGAATAAAATAAACGAAGATCTTAATGCGGCATTAAAAGCAGGCGAAAAAGAGAAGATAGAAACTCTTCGTTCGATCAGAGCTGAGATTCTTAAGATGGATAAATCCGGAATGAACCGGGAGATGAATGAAGAAGAAGAAGTTCAGCTTTTAAGCCGTCAGGCTAAGATGCGCAGGGAATCTATTGAAATGTTTGAGTCGGCGGGAAGACAGGACCTTGTTGATAAAGAAAAATCTCAGCTTGAAATAATAAGCGAATATCTTCCGGAGCAAATGCCGGCAGAAGAAGCAGAAAAGATCATTATTAAAATATTAGCCGACACCGGTATCTCTGAAAAGAAAGATTTCGGTAAGGCAATGGGTGAAGCCATGAAAGAGCTTAAAGGAAAAATTGACGGGAAGGTCATTCAGGATTTGCTGAAGAGCAAACTTTCCTGATCAGCTCTGTAATAAATTCAACTGCCATTCCCGCTGTTTCCCGCCTCAAAATATAATTTGAATACTCTCGATATTATAATACTTGTATTGGTTCTTATCCCTACTCTGCTGGGTCTGAGAAAAGGTCTGCTTAAAAGTATTTTTTCTCTTGCAGGTATTATTACAGGACTTTTTCTTGCCACTAAATATTACGATAAAACCGGTTCATATTTAGCTTTTCTAAAAGCTGATCCTAAACTAATAAGTCTTATCTCTTTTATATTAATATTAGTTCTCAGCTATTTTGCTCTTACTTATATCGCCGGTAAGATCTCCGGAATTAATGCCGTTACAAAAACATTTGATAAAATTGCCGGCGTGGCGCTCGGCTTGTTAAAAGGTCTTATTATTGCCAGTTTGTTTTTATTAATGACAACTAATACTTTTAAAATATTTGATGATAATATTACTAAAGATTCAAAATTTTATTCCATAGTAAAGGATATTGCGCCGGATACCTATAACTTGATTCTGAAATTATTTCCCAATGCAAAGGATTTTTATGAGGAACTGAATAAAAAATTATTTACATCCTATTAGAAAAATGTTTATACAGGAAACAAAAAATAAACTCGAGTTTGACAGAATTATCAGTAAGATCAAACATTATTCTTACTCCGTAACCGGTGAAGAGAAATGTGATCATTTACCTTTTATTACTGATACCACGGAACTTGATAAAGAGCTTGATAAAGTTTGCGAAGTTAAGGATATCCTTAATATAGAAGGCGAACTGCCTCTTGACGGCCTGAAGGATATCAGAAGATCTGTCAGTAAAATGAAAATCGAAGGCTATTTTATCTCACCTGCCGAATTTCTGAATATACTGGATTTTCTCAGAGTTTCACGAAAAGTAAAGAAAACCATTTCTGAACTCAATGCTTCCGAAAAAGAAAGTTATCCGCTTATTTTTGATCTTACCCGCGAACTCTTTTTTGATAAAATATTAGAGCATAACATTGAGATCACCGTTGATGAAAATGGAGAAGTAAAAGATACCGCTTCTACGGCTTTGAATAAGATCAGAAAACAGATCAATTCACATTCGGGAAGATTAAGAAAGACACTTTCTGAAATACTCAGGAAAGTTTCGGAAAAAGAATATACTCAGGAGGACATTGTTACCCAAAGAGACGGGAGATATGTCATTCCTGTAAAGGTTGAGAACAAACGAAATGTCGATGGCATCATTCACAGTTCGTCTGCTACAGGTGCAACTGTTTTTATTGAACCTACGGAATCAATAAAAATGAATAACGAACTGACCGAATTACACTTTGAAGAGAAAAGGGAGATTGAAAGAATACTCAGAGAACTTGCAGCCCAGTTAACGGGACATCTTGATCCTATAAAAATCAATATTGAGATTCTTGCCGAACTCGATTTCATTCAGGCTAAAGCAAGATATGCAATGGAAACAATATCCGTTAAACCTTTCATTGATAAAGAAAAAATCAATCTGATAAATGCCTATCATCCGGTTTTACTTCAGACTCATAAAAGAAATGAAGTCGTACCTCTGAATCTTTCACTCGGTGATGAATACAATACTCTTGTAATATCCGGACCGAATGCGGGAGGAAAGACTGTTGTACTTAAAACTGTCGGATTGAATCAGCTTATGCTCCAATCGGGTATGCTTGTGCCGGCAGATCCTGAAAGTGAATTCAAACTGTTTGACAAAATCTTTATCAGCATTGGAGATGAGCAATCGCTTGAGAATGATCTAAGTACTTTCAGTTCGCATCTGAATTCAATTAAAGGTATCATAGACAACGCAGATGACAGATCGCTAATTCTAATTGATGAAATTGCCAGCGGAACAGATCCGGTGCTTGGAAGCGCTCTTTCAGCTTCGATCTTAAAAGACTTTTCTGAAAGAAATTCTCTTACCATAGTCACAACACATAACAGTGAGCTGAAAGAATTTGCATACAATACCGAAAAGATTGAAAACGGCTCTCTAGAGTTTAATGTAGGTAATCTGTCGCCGAATTTTAATTTTGTATCCGGCGTTCCGGGACAGAGTTTTACATTTGAGATCGCCAGAAAATTTAATTTTCCTGAATCCATATTAAATGCTTCTGCCAGGTATCTTGATGAAAATGAAAGCCGGCTTGAAGATCTTCTCAAAGATCTTAATGAGACCAAACAGAATTATACTATTCTTAAAAATAAGTATGACGTAGAAAATTCAAGGCTTACTTCACTTACAAAACTCTATGAATCTAAGCTGAAAGAGTTTTCAAAAAATGAAAAACAGCTGAAATATAAAGCCAAACTCGATGCTGAGAATATTATCAGGGATGCAAACAAACTCATTGAGAAAACCATTAAAACAATCCGGGAAGATAAGCAAACTCCGAAAGAGATCAAGCTGGAATTTCTTAAGGAAGCTGAGAAGATCACTGAAACTGAAGATCTGAAAACCATTGAAAAAGATTTGACAGGAGATATTGTCCCTGATGAAAAGATCAGTGAAGGCGACTCAGTAAGAATAAAAAATTCATTTTCCGCGGGCGAAGTTATGGAAATATCCGGAGATACAGCCTCTGTAAATATTAACGGATTAATAGTAAAAACTAAACTTATCGAACTCGAAAAGATCAGCAGAAAAGATTTAAAAAAAGAATATTCAGACCGATCAACTGTATCTTTGAATGAAGGAGTAGTAGAATTATCACTGGATCTCAGAGGAAAATACACTCATGAGATCGGCGATGAACTTGAAAAGTTCATATATAATTCAGTCAGTAATGGTCTTAAAGAAGTTAGCATAATACATGGAAAAGGAAGCGGAAAGCTTCGTGAGGAAGTTCAGAAACAGTTAAAAAGAAATTCAGATGTAAAATCATTTCGTCTCGGCAACTGGAATGAAGGTGATTCAGGTGTAACAATTATAGAATTATAAGATAATGGAAAAAATAATAGTCTGCGGAGCAGGGATCGGCGGAATGGTAAGCGCGGTTTATCTTGCTCACAGGGGAAACAATGTTGAGATTTATGAAATGAACGAAGCTCCCGGCGGTAAGATGAGTGAATTTACAAAAGACGGTTTCAGATTTGATATGGGTCCAAGTCTTATTACAATGCCCGGTGTTTTTAATGAATTTTTCAGTGATATCGGAAGGAATATGAATGATTATTTTGAATTGGAACCGCTTGAATGTTCAACTAAATATTTCTGGAATGACGGTGCTGTTTTTAATTCATACACAGATGCTTCCCTGCTTTCAAAAGAATTAACGGATGTTTTTGGTGAAACTGAAAGAGATAATTTTTTCAGATATCTGGAATACGGAAAACTCTTTTATGATCTCTCGGAAGAAGGTTTTCTCAAAGATGAATTTAAGATAAAAAATTTCATGACCATTGACGGTTTAAAGAATATTACAAAATTCATTTCAGGAAGATCTCTGAATGATGTATCCAATAAATTTTTTAAGAATGGCAAGTTAAAACAATTGATGGACAGATACGCTACATTTAACGGTTCGTCTCCGTATCTTGCGCCTCAGTTGTTTTCAATAATCCCTTATGTAGAACACAGTTTCGGAGCGTATTATGTTAAAGGCGGAATATATAAGATTGCCCGGTCACTTGAGAGATTGTGCAGAGAATTTAAAATCAATATTCATTACGGTATTAAAGTAACAGGTTTTGAAACAGGTTCGAATAAAATAAGAAAGATATTCACCGAAACGAAAGATGGTAGGTCTGATGAAGTGAAGGATTTTAACACGGTTATTTCCAATTTCACAAACAGCTCAGAACTTTGCGGAGAAGAATATTTTAAGAATGAAGACTGGTCAAGTTCGGCTTTTATTCTGTATCTTGGAATGGACAAAATATTCAGTGAACTTTCTCATCATAATATTTTATTTTCGGATAATTATGAAAAAGAATTCATTGACATTTTTGAAAAGAAAGTGTCTCCGGATGACATGACCATTTATATTTCCATTTCTCAGAAAGATGAGATCACGGATGCGCCGGATGGATGCGAGAACTGGTTTGTGCTTGTAAATGTACCCGCATTAAAAGATAATGACAGATGGACTGAAGAAATGATAAAAAATTACATGGATAAGATCATTGACAGGATCGACAGTTTTGATTTTATGACGGGTGAAAGCATAAGAGATCATATTAAAGTTTGTGAAGTATTTACACCGGATGACTTTCTGAGCAGATACAACAGCGAACACGGATCGATCTACGGACTGTCTTCAAATTCCATGTATTCATTGATGCGAAGACCAAAGAATAAATCATCAAAATATGACAACCTGTTTTTTACTGGCGGAAATACTAATCCCGGAGGAGGCGTGCCGCTTTGCTTTCTTTCAGGGAAGATCATTGCAAAGTTGATTAGCTAAATGATCATTTATTTGTGCAAATAGTTTAAACTCAATGTTTAACTTATTTTGTTGTTTCACATTTTAAAACTACACACGGTCAGCCGGTTAGCTGATTTACCATTTAACCTGTTAACCAATTTACCAATTAACCATTTAACCGATTAGCATAAAGTGAACAAGATACTTATAGTTGACGACGAACAAAACATTATAGACAGCATCTCAATGGTGCTGGGGTCTGAAGGTTATGAATTAGACTCTTCACTTAACGGTGCTTCTGCTATTGAAAAGGTAAAGAATATAGATTATGATCTTATTCTTCTTGATATTAAGATGCCAAAGATGGACGGTCTGGAAGTGCTGGAAAAAATAATGGAGATCAATAAGAACTTAGTTGTAATAATGATCTCCGGTCACGGTAATATTGACACAGCTGTGGAAGCAACTAAGATCGGCGCTTATAACTTTCTTCAGAAGCCTTTGCCTGATCTTCACGAACTGAAGTTGACAATTAAGAACGCAATTGATTACAAAAGGTCAAAAGATGAGTTAAGAAAAGTAAAAAGTGAATTCAGAGAATCCAACAAGATCGTAGGCAGAAGCGGAAAGATAAAAAATGTACTTGAGCTGGTATCTAAATTTGCAAAATTGAATTCCAATATTCTTCTTACCGGAGAAAGCGGCACAGGGAAGGAACTCATTGCGCGTCAGATACATATTGAATCTGACAGAGCTGAATCTCCTTTTGTCGAGATAAACAGCGCTACGCTTTCTGAAGAAAAGATCGAAAGGGAATTATTCGGAATTATAGAGAACAATAATATCCTGCCGGGGAAATTCGAACTTGCCGACGGCGGAACTGTCTTTTTCGATGAGATCTCTAATCTTTCGGAAGAAGTGCAGACCAAATTGCTTAATGTAATAGAAACTAATTCAATTTCTAGAACGGGAAGTAATGTAAACATTCAGCTTGATATCAGATTTATTTTTGGTACGAATAAGAATCTTAGCGAAGAAGTGGCTGAAAAAAGATTCCGCGAAGATTTTTATCACAGGATAAACGTACTGCATATTGATATTCCCCCGCTGCGAGAAAGACCCGAAGATATCATTGACCTTACCGACTTTTTTGCAGAAAAGCTATGTCTTGAAAACAATATTACCAAAAAGGAATTCACAGACAAAGCAAAAGATCTGTTGCTTTCTTTCAGATGGCCGGGTAATGTGAGGGAGTTGAAAAATCTTGTGGAAAGGATCATTATTACAAATGATAAAGAAAAAATAGATTATGATGACATAGAACTTCCAATTACAAAGCACTCAAAAGAATTCAGTGAAATGTTCAATAAGAACATGCCCCTGAATGAATTTCAGAATGAATCGGAAAAAATATTCATTCTTAAAATGCTGAATGATTATAAGTATAATATCTCCCGTACAGCTGAAGCTCTGCAGATTCAGAGAAGTCATTTATACAAACTAATGACAAAATATGACATTCAGACAAAAAGCAAAATTAAGTAAATTTTATTATTAAAGATTCTTCTGTCTGAAGATCTCATAAAGAAAAATGCCGGCTGATACCGAAGCATTCAGCGATCCGAGTTTTCCCGCCATGGGAATTCTCATCAGAATATCACATTGCTGTTTAAGATTGTTTCTCATTCCCGAACCTTCACTGCCAATTATAAGCGCCAGAGGAATTTTGAGATCTGTATCAAATATGGTTTTATCAGTTTTAACATCCGTTCCCGCGATCCAGTATCCGTTGTTTTTCAGATAGATCAAGGAATTTGTCAGATTGGTTTCTTTTGCAATGCTGATATAATTTACCGCGCCGGATGAAGTTTTAATTACGGTATGATTGACCTCTGCTGAGTTGTGCCTGGGAATGACTATCCCGTCTGCCCCGAGACAGACTGCCGAGCGTATTATAGCTCCAAGATTATGGGGATCAGTGATCTGATCCAGTATAAGTATTAAAGGATTATCAATTTTTTTATTATCCTCGACTATATCACGGAGCGATCTGTAATTAAAATCCTTGATGAAGCCAAGTACACCCTGGTCTATTCCTTCATCTTTCGATTTGTTGTCAAATAGTTTTTTGAAATCAAAATAGTTCAGATAGATAAGATTGATCTTTTGCTCTTCGGCTCTTTTGACTATTTCTTTGAGTTTGTTATCAGGTTTAACTTTCTTAAGAAGTACGATCTTATTGATCTCTTTTGGATTAGATTTCAGAAATTCAAGAACGGGATTTTTTCCAAGTACTAACATTAAATTGTAAATTTATTATGGTTTGTGAATTGAGTATTTTAGTTTCAATTTTAAAAGTATGAATATATGGATAATAAATCTCAATTAATTTGTAAAAACAAAAGCATTAATCAAAAGAATAAGAATTGAATGAACGCATAAAGGATATTTATGAAAAATATTCACATAAATTCAGCAGCCATGAACTAAAGCCAAATACTCTTTACATAGTTTCCACTCCGATCGGTAATATAGAGGATGTTTCATTCCGCGCAATTAATGTTCTAAAAAACTGCGATCTAATAGCCTCCGAAGATACCCGTAATACGAATTTTCTGTTGCAGCAGTACGGAATAAAAAACAGAACAATGAGTTATTATTCACACGTGGAATCAGGAAAAGCTGATCATGTGATAAGTGAAATAGGTTCGGGAAAGTCAGTTGCTCTGGTTTCGGACGCAGGCACACCTTGCATTTCAGATCCCGGCAATATACTTGTAGCAAAATGCATTGAAAACGGGATTGACATAGTCTCTGTACCCGGATGCAGTTCGCTTATACATTCACTAATTTTATCAGGATTTTCTTCAAAGAAATTTTATTTTCAGGGATTTCTTCCGCAGAAGAAAGGAAGAAGAACATTGCTTGAAGAGCTATCCTCTGTCAAAATGCCTCTGATCATTTTTGAATCCCCTTTCAGGATATATAAAACAATGAAGGATATACTTGAACATTTCGGCAACAAAGAGATCACAATTTCAAGAGAGCTGACAAAAAAATTTGAACAGGTGGTAAGAGGTAAAGTTAAGACATTAATTGAGCGGGACATTAAAACAAAAGGTGAATTTGTAATTATCATAAACAACTATTAACTTTTAACAATAAATGGAAAAAAATTCAAAAGAAGTTTCAGATACATCAACTGAAGTAAGAGTAAGATTTGCGCCGTCCCCCACGGGATTCATACACATCGGCTCACTAAGAACTGCGCTTTTCAATCTGCTGTTTGCCAGACATCACGGAGGAAAAAATATTCTGCGTATTGAAGATACTGACCAGTCAAGAAAAGTGGAAGGAGCAGTCGAGAATTTAATCAAAAATTTAAGTCTGCTCGATATTAACTTTGATGAAGGTCCTCTGCAGGGCGGTGATAAGGGACCTTATTATCAGTCTGAAAGACTTGATATATATAAGAAATACTGCGATGATCTTGTGGAAAAAGGCGCAGCTTATTATGCATTTGATACACCTGAAGAACTCGATGAGATGAGAAAACTTCAGCAGCTTGAAGGAAGGCAGACCATGTATGACAGAAGAGCAAGAGATCTAAGTGAAGAAGAAGTCCGGGAAAACATTAAAAGCGGAAAGCCTTATGTCATTCGGCTCAAAGTACCGCTCAATGAAGAAGTGAAATTTGATGATCTCATCAAAGGCACAATTAAAATTGAAACGAATAATATTGATGATCAGATACTCTTAAAATCTGACGGATTCCCTACGTATCATCTGGCAAATGTGGTCGATGATCATCTGATGAATATTACCCACATTATCAGAGGCGAGGAATGGGTAACTTCAGTGCCTAAACATATTCTGCTGTATAAAGCATTAGGCTGGGATGTGCCGAAGATGGCTCACGTTCCTCTTATATTAAACAAGGATAAAACAAAACTCAGTAAAAGACAGGGAGACGTAGCCGTCGAGGATTATCTGAAAAAAGGTTATCTGAAAGAAGCGCTTATTAATTTCATGGCTCTGCTCGGCTGGAATCCTGGTGAAGGTGAGGAGCAGGAGTTTTTCAGCATGGATGAACTCAATAAGAGATTTACCATTGAGAAAGTTCAGTCTTCCGGAGCTGTGTTTAATATTGATAAGCTCAACTGGATGAACAATGCTTACATTAAGAATTTTGATCTCGATAAACTTACGGAGTTGTCACTTCCCTATTTTGAAAATACCGGAATTGATACAAATGATAAAGAAAAGACTAAGAAGATACTCTCAGCAATTAGAGTTTATTTAAACAAGCTTGATGAAATTCCTGAACAGTTGAAGATCTTTACTCAGGATGAAGTCGAGCTTGAAAATAATAATCTTAAGGAAATACTCGAAGCTGAAACAAGTAAAACTGTATTCAGGGCATTGGTAGAAAAATTCAGTGCGCTAGAATCGCTCAATCCTGAAAATTATAAACTCGTGCTGTCTGAAGTTCAGAAAGAAACAGGCATAAAGGGAAAACAATTATTCAAACCTTTGAGGATCGCATTGACTGGGAGTGAGAACGGACCCGAGCTTCCGTTAATAGCGGAGATATTCGGTAAGGAAAAAGTTACTGATCTTATAAGCAAGTGGATATAAAGCAAACAATCCCGTCCGATACATGATCTGACGGGATTTATAAAAAATCTATCTGATTTTCTTTTTATGTCTGTTTTTTCTGAGCCTTTTCTTTCTCTTGTGAGTAGACATTTTAGCTCTTTTTCTTTTTTTACCGCAAGGCATTTAGTCTGTTTCCTTTCTGGATAGTTATTTTTTTGTTAAAAATTATTTAGTTAATTCGTCTTGTACAACTTTCTTAAATTCTTTAGAAACTTTAAACATCGGAATGAATCTTTTTCCCAGAGCTATCTTTTCTCCGGTTTTAGGATTTCTCGCTATCCTCGGATGTTTAACGTTGTTTTTATATGTTCCGAATCCTCTTATCTCAACTGATTCATTCCTTTTCAGCGATTCGATCACGCACGATATAAAACCTTCCACGACTATCTCTGTTTCTTTTTTACTTAATCCGGTCTCTTCGGAAATTTTAGCAGCGATTTGAGCTCTGGTCATTGCAATAAAAAGTTATAATTAATATTCAAATTTATATTGTAAAAGAGGTTGATTAATAAATTCATTTTTAAGGTCTTCCTTTATTGATTTTATCTCATTATTAGAAAATCCTTCTATCATCCTTTCTACAAATGATAATCTTACTTTTTCTTTGACAATGACCGGATCGCCTTCAATGCCTGCCATTCTTCCGGCAATTCTTACAGCGTCCTCATAGGTACCGAGTGAGTCCACCAATCCGATTTCTTTTGCCTGTCTTCCGGTGAATACTCTTCCGGTTGCATAAATTTTCAATGTATCCATATTCATTTTTCTTTCTTTTGATACAACTTCAAGAAACTGTTCAAAAGAATCATCAACTATGTCCTGAAAATATTCTTTATCTTTTTCATTAACTTCTCTTAAAGGATTACCGGCATCTTTTAATTCACCGCTTTTTATGATCGTCTGTGAAACTCCGATCTTTTCGGCAAGATCCTTAAAGTTGGTAAGATTGATAATTACACCAATGCTTCCTACAAGCGAGCCGCCGTCAGCTACTATTATACTTCCTCCGCATGCAGCATAATAACCGCCGCTTGCTCCAAGTGAACTTATGGAAACTATTACAGGCTTTCCCGCATCACGAACACTCTTTATCATCTCATACATTTCCTGTGAAGCAGCTACTCCGCCTCCGGGAGTGTTGACACGGAGAATGATTCCTTTAATTGAATTGTCCTCTCCGTATTTCTTAAATTGCCTTACAATGGATCCGGAAGATAATATGGTAAAATCAAGATCCACAACTGCGATCTTTCCATTTCCCGATCCGGTGGTTTCATAATATGTGTCACCTGATGATGATGTTACTTTTGCAAGATACAAAAGACTAAGTCCGGCAAAAACAATAGCTATTATGAAAAGTGATATAAAAATCCCCCAGAATAATCTTCCTGAATTTGAATTGTTTGGTGGTGTCTGATTATTCTGCACTTTTTATCTATTTTTGTAAGGAATTCTTTTTATCCAAAGCATCTTTTGCTTTATCAGTCATATCAAGATTTGCATAAACAGTCACAAGTAGTTCATATATCTGAGGTTCAAGATCTTTCTTTTTCAGATTAACTGTCAATGGTTCAAGATAAACCAGAGCTTCGGAAAATTTCTCTTTATAATTACTGTTCTCATCTGCTACCCTCATATTTTCACCTGATTTTGCCAAAGCAAGCGCCAGATTATAAGCCGATGTTTCGTAATATGGATTATCTTTCGGAAGGTGAGGAATTGTCGTTACCTTTGTAAAGGTTCCGACAGCCGCATCTATGGAATTCTGCTGCATCAAAGCAAGACCTGTTTCAAATAAAACTTTTGCTACCAGTATTGCATCTTCGGGATTTGTTGATTTGGCAGCTATGTCATTTAAAATTGTAATAGCATTATCTTTTTCACCTAAAGCAAGATAGGTCTGTCCGACCGCGCTAAGTGATTTTAAACTGTCAGGAATAATTGCTGCTGAAGATTGAAAATCCATTAATGCATCCTGAAAATAATTTTTGGCTGATGACATATCTTTATTGTTCTCTGCATCAATTCCGTTCTGGAAAGCTTTTGCGCCTCTGTTATATTTATCAACCCAGAGAGCTAAAATTTTATCACCGTACAAATTTGAAATTGCAAGACTCTTTTCAAATGATTCCCTGGCTTCTTTTAATTTTCCAAGCTCGATCTGTGAATATCCAAGCATATACCATCCTTCATCATCTTTAGTATCTATAGCAAGACCTTTTTTCAATTCCTGTTCTGCTTTTACATAATCCTGCTGCTGAAAAGCAAGCTTGCCGGTTGTTGATTCTGCAGACGAACATCCTAAATAATAAACTGTTCCTGTAAATATTATTAATGTAAATATTGTAAAGTAAACTCTTTTAAGCAAACTCATTTTTGTGATTCTCCTAAGGTTTATAAAGTTAGTTAATTGGCGTAAATATAAGCATTATAAATGCTTTATTCAATTTAGGAATTTATTGATTTTGGATAAGTTATTCACATCCGTCCAAAACGCTTTGAACGGATAAGGTCATTTTTTTTAATTCATTAAAAAGTTTTGGTAAGTTTTGGAGGAATTTTTTTCCTAAAATTAATTTTATAACTTGAAATAATTACTTTGGGTTACTATTATTCTTTTAATTCTCAAACCCATAAATCACATTTCTTCGTTATCATCTTAATTAAATAATCCATAATAATAAAACATGAACCAAAACATTAAGTATATTTTATATACAGTCTTTATTTTTGCAACTTTTACAGGTTGTCAAAAAAAATCTGAGACTTCAAAACCTGAGGAATCTAAATTAGAACCTAAGGCTGGCACTTACACACAGACTACTGATATTCCAGAAGGAATATTAACCCCTGATGTTGTAGAAACATCAATCGGGACTTTAGATTTTTTTGATGGTGCTCCATCACAGAAAACTGTACAATTAGTCTATGATAATCTTGACCGTTCGCGTGGCGTAGATGCATTTTTAAAAGGTATTCAGGGAGCATCAATCAAAGCTATGATTGATGGACCCAAAAAGATCGGGGCGAATTTAAAATTCAATGATATACTGATCTGGTCACAGTTGCTGGATTCAAAACAGATTTTCCTTACTGGAAACACTTCTACATTATATGTGAATCCAGTGCTGGATCTAAAACAACATGGCCCAATGGTAGTCGAAGCGCCTCCGGGATTGTTGGGCGGATTTGACAATGCATGGTTTGAGTATATAAGTGATATTGGGGTTTTCGGACCCGACAAAGGTAAAGGGGGAAAATTTCTTGTATTGCCTCCGGGTTATAAAGGCGACATCCCATCAGGTTATTTCGTTGTAAATTCAACAACTTATATAGTGTGGTGTTTCATGCGTGTAAGCATTGCTGAAGGTTTGGAGAAAGCGGCAAATCTGGCAAAAGAAAAAGTGAAAGTGTATCCTCTTTCTATGGCTGATAATATTCCTGAGATGAATTTTGTGGATGGTTCAAATAAATCATTCAATGGTGATGCCACAAATGATTATTCCTTCTTTGAAGTCATTAATGAAGTTATTCAGTATGAACCATTAGAAATGCTTAACCCTGAAACCAGAGGTTTGTTTGCTTCTATTGGTATTGAGAAAGGAAAACCTTTTGCGCCTGACGATAGAATGAAAAAGATCCTTACGGATGCTGTTGCCATCGGTAATGCCACAGCACGAGCAAATGTTTGGTATCCCAGAACTTCCGGTACCGCAGGCACAATGAAAGGAATTCAGATTTATCCGGAAACCAACAGTGCATGGGTGATGGCATTCCTGGACAAGAATGTATTCTTTAATGGTAAGGATGGTCAGACAATGAACACTGACGCAAGAGCTTTCTACTACTACTGCTATACCGTGGTTACACCGGCAATGGCTGTTACAATTCCCGGTAAAGGATCAGATTACGCAATGGCATATCTGGATGCAGATAAAAAACCAATGGATGGTTCCAAAACCTATAAAGTGCATTTACCTCCAAACGTACCGGTAGATAACTTCTGGGCTTTCACTATCTATGACAATCAAACACGTTCAATGCTGCAAACAGATCAAAAATTTCCTACCGTAGGCAGCCAGACTGAAGGATTTAAAAAGAATGCTGACGGTTCCATGGATGTATATTTTGCTCCAAAAGCGCCTGAGGGATTTGAAGGAAACTGGTTACAAACCATTCCCGGAAAAAGCTGGTTTACAATTTTAAGAATGTATGGTCCGCTGGAGCCTTGGCTTGACAAATCCTGGAGACCAAGTGAAGTTGAACTGGTAAAGTAATAATTTTTATTAAAAGATCATAAAAGCGATTTGATTGTATTATCAAATCGCTTTTTAATATAATTTTTGTAAACAGTAAAAAATAATTCCTCAAGATAAATTTAATAATAAAAAATATATAGCTATGAAATTTAAAAAACTTATGAAGCTCGTATCTCTTTTGGTACTGGTTGTATTTATGAATGCCTGTGGAAATAAACAGGAAGAAACAGTAAACAGATCTAAAGATGCATTATCGCTTGATTCCATAAAAGCAATTACTCACGATGCCTTTATATATGGATTTCCTATGGTTGATAATTACCGGGTTGAATATGACTATTATGTAAACAAATCCGGGAATGAATTTAAAGCTCCCTGGAATCAAATTGCAAACATAGCGCATGTATTTACAGCGGCAGATACTGCAGTACAAACAGCTAATTCCGATACACCTTACTCATGGTTAGGTTATGATTTAAGAAATGAATCTTTAGTACTGAGTCTCCCGGAAATTGAAGAAAGTCGCTACTATGTTCTTCAATTTGTAGATAGCTACACTTATAACTTCGCTTATCTTGGATCGAGAACATCGGGAAACAAAGCCGGAACATATTTGCTGGTAGGACCGGACTGGAAGGGTGAGCCGGTTGAAGGAATAGATAGTGTTATAAAATCTGATACTTATCTGGGAACGGTAGTTTATAGAACACAACTTTTCAATCCTGCAGATATTGATAATGTTAAAGCAATACAATCTAAATATAAAGTTCAAACTTTATCTTCTTATTTGAAAAAAGCTCCTGCAGAATCTACAGATTCTATAAAATTCATTGTACCTTTAACTCCGGCGGAAGAAAAATCCTCTTTAGAGTTTTTTAATATTATGAATTTCGTGATGGACTTTTGCCCGACAAACCCATCGGAAGTTGAATTGATGAACCGTTTTTCTAAAATTGGAATTGGAGCAGGAAAAAAAATTGATTTCGCAACACTTTCACCTGAAGTTAAAGGAGCAATGGAAGCCGGAATCAAAGAAGTATGGGAAGTAACTTTTAAGGAATTAATGAAAAAAGTTGAAAAAGGTGAAATTACATCCGCAAATTTGTTTGGATCAAGAAGCTATTTGAACGGCAACTATTTATACAGAATGGCCGGTGCCTTGTTAGGGATTTACGGAAACTCCAAAGAGGAAGCTATTTATCCGTTTTATACTGTGGATTCAGAGGGGAATAAACTGGATGCAGCAAAAAACAAATATACTTTACATTTTAAAAGTGGTGAATTGCCTCCTGTAAACGCTTTTTGGTCTTTAACAATGTATACTTCACCTCAAAGTTTAATGGTAGCTAATCCAATAAATCGTTATTTAATTAATTCTCCAATGTTACCTCAGTTAAAAAAAGATGAAGACGGAGGTATCACACTTTATCTTCAGAATGAATCTCCCGGAAAAGAAAAAGAATCAAATTGGTTACCGGCTCCTGAAGGACCTTTTCAATCTGTTTTAAGATTGTATTGGCCAAAACCTGAAGCTTATAACGGTACCTGGAAAAAACCTGAGATAATCCTTGTAAAATAAAACACACTTAGACCGGGTGAATATAGAAACACAGGAATTATGACAATAAAATCATTTTTACATTGTGACTTAAACACCAATAGGAATATGAATAGAAAATAAATGGAAATCGGGAGAGATTGATACGGTAAAAAAAATAATCAGTTATTTATTCAAGTGCGGAACATCCTGAAAAGATGGTCCGCACTTTTTTTAAATTTTAAATTTAAAAATGGAAATATGAAATTGATCAAGAAAAATTAATCAAAGATCAGTGTTTATCATAAACTTCCCAATACTCAATACTCAATACTCAATACTCAATACTCAATACTCAATTACCAATCAAGCCCTCGGATGAAATGACTTATGAATTTCTATCAGATA
>CALMST010000361.1 GCA_937872315.1 uncultured Ignavibacteria bacterium
TTCAGCAAAAGCATTCGCTTTGTTTTACGTTGTCGCAGAATTACCCCCGCCACCGATATATTTTAAAAAGTTAATATGTAATTTGCATAGGCGGGGAAATTTGCGACTGCTTGGACAGACATGATAATCTCCGGTTTATTCAGGAAAAATTACTATTCCTTTATAAAATCATTTTCTTTAACTTAATCACGTGAAAAGAAATTATCTCAATATCGATAATAGAAAACAGGAATCAGGATTTTTATACAGAATCACTTTTTAAAATTCCACACAATCTTTTGAATAATATTTTAATTTAATATGTCAACACAAGAGTTAAAAGAAGAAATTCGAAAAGCAATAGACAGCGCTCCGGATTCTGTTTTAAATGAGATTTTAAATTATCTACAGCAAACAATTAATACTGATCCGGAAAAACTGGATCTGTCTCATAATCTAAATTAAATTTTAAAAGAAGATAAAGAGCTGCTTAAGAGATTGTCAGAATGATTGATCTTAAAGAGGCAATATACACAGTTTCAGAGTTAAATTGGAATGGTTTTAAAAATGGTAAGCTATTCAGTCCAATGGAAAAGAACAGTTTTGATTTTCTAATTACCCTCGATAAAAGAATAAGGCATCAGCAAAATCAGGAGAAATTTAACATAAAAATAATTCTATTCGATGTGAATGAGAGGCATCAGGACTTTCATCCTGACACCTCTATACTCTAATAATAATTAATTTGTTCAGCAAGAAAATCATTGTTTTTACCATTTTCTTAATACCTAATACCTAATACCTAATACTTATTTCAAAAGTATCATACGCTTAGTCTCAGAAAAATCCCCTGCTTCCAGCTTATAAAAATAGATCCCGCTCGTATAGCCTGTTGCATTCCACTTCACATTGTAGCTGCCCGGTGAAAGATTTTCATTGACTAAGGTCGCAACTTCATTTCCGAGAATGTCATATATTTTCAAAGTTACAAATCCCAAATCCGAAATTCCAAATTCCAAATTTGTACTTGGATTAAACGGATTCGGATAATTCTGCTCAAGCGAGAAGCCTTCAGGAACTTCATTATTATAATTCTGAACCGATACTAAATTATTATCACCGTAAACTCCGTTGTGCCTTACATTGAACTGAAAGACAGGATTCACGATCTTTGCAGGATCATAACTTACTCCTGAATTCCAGATGTATGCACTTGTCTGATTACTGCCGAATAAAGTAATTCCTGCGCCGACCATATCCAGTAATCCGTCATTATTCAGATCCGCAAGACAGGGCATATTAAACATGGTTGTGCCTGAAGTGGGAAGATCCCATTCAGGGATCGGCGTGCCGTCATGATTAAAGGCATGATATTTTCCCATGCTGTTATCCTGTACATTATCATCAATTATAAGTTCAAGTTTGCCGTCATTATCAATGTCACCCAATGCAACCTGATTATTCACAGCATTCACGGGTCCGATCGGAAAGCCGCTTAAGACATTACCATTAATATCCCATGCATAAACATGATCCGACAAAGCGCCTCCTATCTGATCTCCGACAACAAGATCAAGTACATTATCATCATTCACATAACCAAAAACAGGCGGACCATATACCCATTGAGTTGTGGTTTTTGGCCAGTTCGGTAATACCGTTCCGTCATTTTTCAGAATATAAACATAACCCTGACCTGCGCCTCCCGTCTGATGAGATCCGAAAGCAATCTCCCGTATATTGTCTCCGTCTATATCCACAAGTACAGGGGAAGAATATGAATTCACGTCACCGTTTGATAAGACATAAGGAAAACCTGTTAACAAATTTCCGTCTCTGTCCCATACATAAAGACCTGTGTAAGCTTCCGAGATTATCTCCGGAATACCGTCACCTGTAATGTCACCCGCGGCAGAACTCGAAGCCGGCACATGATCCATTGGCTGAGGCCAGCCCGGATAGATCGTACCGTCCCCCTTAAATACATATATCTCTCCTCGTGATGGAGATGAAAGTCTTTTGCTGGTGATAATTTCCAGACTGCCATTTAAATCCAGATCACACAGTATGGCTGTTCTGGCTGAACCTATAGTAACCGGAAATCCCGTAACAGGCGAACCGTCTTTTTCAAATGCATACAGTGAACCTGTTGTCCCTGTAATATTTGCCGATCCGATTACGATCTCCGCAACTCCGTCACCATCGATATCTCCGTAAGAAGGCGCACCCTGAACATTGTAAGAAAGTGTCTTCGGCCAGCCTGTAACGTTGCTGCCGTCAATATTCCAAGCCTGCAATGTTGTACCTATGCCATAAACGATCTCAAGCTCGGGATCAGCGTCCATCTGGCAGTATATACCACCCTCTACCGACTGCCCGCTTACAACTTTCGGAAAGCCTGCAAATATTGGTAATGTATCTGCATCATATACTTTACCGTAAGGTCTGATGCTGTTTACGTCATTTTCGTATATAAAAACTTTGTTCATTACATCCGGAATAATTTGGGAATTTTTAGTTGGTTCATCACAAAGAACTGTATAACTAAAAGCCATTAAAAAAATTAACATCAGATTTTTCATTTTTAATCTTTTTTAAATTTATAAAAATATTCAATAATTGTTTATTCTTAACTTAATAAAATATAGACTATAAAAAAGTCTGAATTTAATTCGTTGTTTGTAATTTTAAAATTGGATTTTTGATATAACCAGAGTTTTAAACCACAAAGGTACAACCAGGGAAAGAGATTAACATTAATTCTTTCCGATTTACAAACCCCCCTGCCCCCCCTTTTTCAAAGGGGGGAATTTGTTCTCTTGAATATATAAAAAGCCCTCC
>CALMST010000362.1 GCA_937872315.1 uncultured Ignavibacteria bacterium
CATATCTTGATCCAAAAGTAAAATTAACATAATAGGTATTAAGTATCTGGTATTAAGTATTAAGTATTTGGTATTAGGTATCAGATGCAATGAATTTTAAAATTTTTTACTTAACACTTAATACTTAATACTTAATACTTAATACTTAATACTTAATACTTAATACTTAATACTTAATACTTAATACTTAATGCAGGCAGAGACCTCAATTATTGCTGATGAAGTGATACAAGATGAAAAAAGTCATAACTTGTATTATTATTCATGGAAAAGATTAAAAAGAAATAAACTTGCCATGGTAGGTTTATGGACTTTGGTCATTTTATCATTGATCGCAATATTTGCCCCTTTAATTGCTCCGTTTGATCCTAATCAACAGATACTTGAATATTCTGCCAAACCAATCGGGTTTGAAGGAAATGTATTGATAAAGAAAGAAAATACGGATAATGAAAATGAAAACAATTTTATTCCCGTAAAGAGCGTAGTTAAAGAAGAAAACGGCAAATTATTTTATATGGATTATAGTGACAGTGAAGAAAGCATAGATATATCTGAGCTTGAGGGAACAGGTGAAAACCGGATTAAGAAGATCAAGTATTATCTCGGGACAGACAGATTCGGACGTGACGTGTTAAGCAGACTTATTTACGGAAGCAGGGTAAGTCTTGCAGTAGGATTAATTTCGGAGAGCATAGCAATTTTTATCGGACTGGTACTTGGTTCACTTGCAGGTTATTTCAGAGGGAAAACTGATGTTGTAGTAATGTGGATGGTAAATGTTGTGTTTGCATTTCCTGCAATTCTACTTATCATAGCATTATCCGTTGTACTGGGAAAAGGATTATGGCAGGCATTTGTAGCGATCGGGCTCACAGGTTGGGTTGATATTGCAAGGATAGTCAGAGGCCAGTTTTTTTCACTGAGGGAATCTGAATTTGTAGAAGCAACGAAAGCTGTTGGTTTTAAAACAACCCGAGTAATTGTAAGACATATACTTCCTAATTGTATCGGTCCGGTGATAGTGACAGGCACTGTCGGACTGGCTTCCGCAATTATATTTGAAGCCAGTTTAAGTTTTCTCGGACTTGGTGTCCAGCCACCTACAGCGAGCTGGGGACAAATGATATTTGACGGTTATAAATATATTGTAGTCGGAACAAACTGGGGACTTGCCATATTCCCTTCAATAGCTATAATGATAACGGTGTTTGCAGTAAATCTACTAGGGGACGGATTAAGGGATGCATTCGATCCTAAATTAAGCAGATAAGAATTTTTAATATTATATTGTATAAATGAACTAAGTTATTCTTTTCAGATCATATACCAGTTTCCTAGTTTTGCCTTCATTCACTGCCTCTACGGAAGCAATAAAATTATTCTCACTTATAATTTCATATTTTATTTTTTGAGGAAAATCATGTTCAGGGTTTTCAAATACAAAAATCCTGTCTGAAAATTCTGTGAGCTTAAAGGATACAGGATCCGGATTATGACTTACATCAGCGGTATAAAAAACATCATTCCCGGTAAGGTGAATTTTTAATATTTCATTGTTGGTTATCTCTCCGCTCTTAATAAGATAAGCTCTCCCAGTCAAATTGTTTTCATCATCCGAATACCATTCCTCATGATACAGTCCAGATCCCATTATACCTTCCCATTGACCTTTAAGCCATTCAAAGATTTTAATTTTATCCATTTGAAATTATTTTATTGAAACATATAACTTAATATTAATATCAGATTTTTCAAGTCTTAATCAAATCTTATATATAATCCCTTATGATCATGCTCAGAACCGATATGGAGAAAAAAATATAATCATGAAATGATCCGGGATCTGTTAGTATCTTTTTATCTATCAGAAGATCCCACCGCAGTCTCCTTCTTTCAAGAGTGTTGAGTTTTGAAGAGAATTTTCCAATCTGATTTTTTTTTCAATAATAACAATATCTGAAGCAAACTTAGCGGCACGGATGAATATTGCTGATTTAAATTTTAAAGATCCGGATTTACGGATAACAACTTTGACTAATAAATATTACTGTCCGGATAATGAAGGAAGTGTCGCAAATATGGCATAAAGAATTCCTCGCATTTAAAAATAAACCTGCACCGCAATGTAATGATAATCTGAAATTGTTAAACAGATCGGATAAATTAAAAGAAGCAGTCCGCCAAAAGATGAATTAATTTAAGCAATAGAATAAGATCTTCCGCCAGTCCCGAAAAGAATTTTAATTTCGGTAAAAAGCATTCAGGATCAAAAAGAATG
>CALMST010000363.1 GCA_937872315.1 uncultured Ignavibacteria bacterium
TTTATTCTTCACGTCTCATTCTGACCTTACGTTTTCAGCGTTTGTCCTTACATTATGCGAGCAGCACATTTACACTTTATTTCATTTATTCTTCTTCAATCTGTTTACTAAGCAGGTAATTTTCACATACCCGTTATTTTAAAAGTGTCATTTTACTTACCAAGATTTTACCGGCAACTTCAAGTTTATATAAATAGACACCTGAAGACAAATTACTTCCGTTAAATCCGATCTGATAATCACCTTTGGTTTGATATCCATTGATCAGTTCCTTCACAAGTCTTCCCGAAATATCAAAAACACTTAATCTGACGAATCCATCAGCCGGAATATTGAAGTCTATTTTGGTAGCCGGATTGAATGGATTCGGATAATTTTTCAAAACAGGTATCTCTGCATTATTTGTAATACCCTGTTTATTCATATCCTTTGATGCAGCGTAAATATAATCTGATACCTTATAAACTATCATCAGATTATTTTTTAAAGCAGAAATTGAAGCAAATTCCCCCCCGCTGATTTTTTCCTGTATCTCTTCTGAGCTATTAAATGGAATGGATCCATCAGATAAGTGTAAACTCGAAACAAATAGTTTTTTAGAATCCTTCACTGACCAGGTCTGATATAGCATATCATCCTTAAATAATGAATTATTCCTGTTAGCGGATAAAGGCAAGACCTTTTCCGTGATTTCCTTACTCTCATTATATGATATTTTCTTGCCATTCTTATCTCCCCATAAAATATTCCCGTCTTTGCCGGCAATAATTCCGTAAATCTCATTGTGATCATCTCCTATGTCGTTCCAGAAAAAACCTGCCCTGTTATTATCTATCCGCGCAATGAAAGGCTTTATTTTGTCTGATTCTGAATCAATTATTATTTCCCATTCTTTTTCCAGATTATTGTCTATTTTGATTGCTCTTATATCATTAAACAGATTATCATATGAGTTTTCGAATACGATGAGGAATGAAGATTTATCAATTGGGGCATTGTTTAGATCATACATTGTAAGCTTCCGTGAATTATCAGTAATAGCATTCTTAAATATCAATGTTCCAAATGGATTATAATTAAAGTCAGGTGCATATAGATCAAGAATTCTTCCATATACATCAAAAACATATTCACTGTGTTTTCTGGTGTCAAGCCAGGTGATAAGAAGTTTATTATTTTCATCACAGGTAACAACAGGCTTTCTTTGTTCATCACGGAAATTACATATTTGCACCGGATTTCCATTTGCCCATATTTTATTTCCCTGAAGGTCCAGCAGCTGCCCCTCTATGTTAAAATCACCTCCCGAAAAATTTTCCCAGACAACCGCAATCCTGTCATCATATGTCTTTATAGCCGAAGGACTGAAATTAAAGCCCGGTATTCCTGATGATATTCTTACAGGATCTTTTTCAACAGATCCGTTGAACAAAATTCTTTTAGCCATTATATCTTCCCTTTCAAAGTATCGTTTTCTGTATATCATTAAAGCTCCTCCTTTGTTATCCGAAAACAAAAAAGGATAATCTGTTTCTTCCAAAAATTCATTTCCCAGCTCAGTTTCAAGTATAACTCCGTTTTCTGTCCACATTACCACACCATTTTCATCAAGCTTTTGAATCTTTATGCACCCGTTATTGCTTTCCTCAAACCAGCTTATCAGAATACCGTCTTCTTTACCGAAATAGCCTGATATCGCTGAGACAGGCATGTATGTTTTTTCCGAACCTGTATATACAGGAATTTCCAGACTGTAAGATCTGCTGCTGATAATTATCGATAATATTATCAGTAAAATTTTTATAAGGTCATTCATGGCTAAAATTTTTAATTTTTAAAAACATTGTGATTATATTAATTTTGAATCTGACAGGATTCCTGAATCCAGACTTATGCGGATAAATATTTTTTTCTGATTTTTTCATTTAATAAATTTTTTTGGAAAACCGGTTTTTATAATCAATTTTAAAAACTAGGCAAAGCTATCCATATTTTTGAATTCAGTCAAAGGTTAAAAAAACCGATTTGTGAAAATGAAATTAGAGAAAAACAGGGCTGTGAATTTTTTACATTTACTGTCACATTTAAGGAAACGTAGAGAATACAAGGGTTTGCGGAGACAATTTAAAAGGAGAGTGGAAATAAAAATACTTTAATTTGTGAAAATGCATTTCGGGGTTATTTACTTTTTTTAAAAGCTGAACGACAAGAAATTTTTCCGGTCAAAAAAAAATGCGCTTTTAAAGCATGGATGAATTCAGATTATAAAAGGATCAGAAGTAGTAACTTTCTATTTGTTCGGTTTAAATCTTAAAAAATTTATTCCTGTATATATAAAACATTCTAATTTAAAAAAGCAGCAAGTCTGAATGCAGTCTTACCCAAAATGAAATACTTTAACTACTCTTAATCTGAATACAGAAATACCTGACCGGCTTTCCGGAACGTAAGTCAGCGCTTATCATAGGTGGGTTTGTTTTTTTCAGAATCTGAAATGTTTTATTCTGAATGGAATTTAAACTAAATATTAATTTTAAAGAATGTTATGCGCGGCACCGGATCATTATCATGCATAACCCCCTTACCTGACATACATTATAAGTGTATAAAAAAGCAGCCGCGATAATTATCACGGCTGCAGGAAGATTAAGATTTTAAACAGGAATATTTATAAAGGAATATTTCCGTGCTTTTTCTTTGGGTTGGTATCAACTTTATTTTCCAGAAGCTCGAAATAGTAGATAAGCTTCTTTCTTGTATCTTTTGGTTCGATCACATCATCAATGAATCCCCTCTCTGCGGCTAAATATGGATTTGCAAACTTCACTGTGAATTCATCTACTTTATCTTTAAGAGCTTTTACCTTATCTTCGGATGCATCTATTTCCTTTTTATAAATGATCTCAGCGGCTCCCTGGGCTCCCATTACGGCAATTTCAGCTGATGGCCAGGCCAGATTGATATCTCCTCTTACGTGCTTCGAATTCATCACATCATATGCTCCGCCATAGGCTTTTCTTATAATGACAGTTACTTTTGGAACAGTCGCTTCACAGAAAGCATAAAGCAGCTTTGCTCCGTGCCTGATCACTCCGCGCCATTCCTGATCAGTACCCGGTAGGAATCCCGGAACATCTTCAAATACAAGTAACGGGATATTGAAAGCATCACAGAATCTTACGAATCTTGCCGCTTTGATCGATGAATTAAGATCAAGAACTCCTGCAAGTACAAGCGGCTGATTTGCCACTATGCCGATGGACCTGCCGTTGAGTCTCCCGAAACCTACAACAATGTTCTCGGCATATTCCCTGTGAACTTCAAAAAAAGTATCATCATCAATAACAGTGGAAATGATATCTTTTACATCATAAGGTTTATTGGGATTCTCAGGGATGAACTGGTTTAGTTTTTCCTGAGCCGCTTCTTTATCCTGCGCAGAGGTAAAAGGAACCGGGTCCATATTGTTCAGCGGAATGTAAGATACAAGTTTACGGATGCTTTGAAAACATTCTATTTCATTATCAGCAGTAAAATGACTGACTCCGCTTTTAACAGCGTGAGTACTTGCTCCGCCAAGATCATCAAAAGTAACTTCTTCGTGTGTGACAGTCTTCACTACATTCGGTCCGGTCACAAACATGTATGATACTTTATCCACCATAAAGACAAAATCCGTTATGGCAGGTGAATAAACAGCACCGCCCGCGCAGGGTCCAACTATAGCCGAGATCTGCGGGATCACACCGCTTGCAAGTGTATTCCTTAAAAAGATATCAGCATAGCCGCCAAGAGATACAACACCTTCCTGAATCCTTGCACCGCCGCTGTCATTTATTCCTATCACCGGAACTCCTATTTTCATAGCCATATCCATTATTTTGCATATCTTCTTTGCGTGATATTCGGCGAGTGAACCGCCGAGAATTGTAAAGTCCTGTGAAAAGACACATACTGATCTTCCTTCAATCTTACCGGTACCTGTAACAACACCGTCAGTGTAAAATCTTGTATCTTCAAGCTTAAAATCCGTTGACTGGTGTCTCACGAATATATCTATTTCTTCAAAACTGCCTTCATCCAGCAAAAGATCTATTCTTTCTCTAGCTGTTAATTTTCCTTTTTTATGCTGGGCTTCAATTCTTTTCTGACCGCCTCCCAGTAAGGCTTCCTGTTTTATCTTTTTTAGTTGTTCAATTTTTTCAATGTTCGTCATATTAGAATTTAAATTTGACATCAATTTACTAATTATGAATTTTCTTTGCAGGTTAGAAAATAATATCCGGGGTATGATATTTGTCAGTTTCATGAGTACTATTCCCTGACCTTAAAAAAGGTCAGGCTTTTCAAGTAAGGCAAGACAATGACAAGCATAATGATGAGTCCCGCTTTTTTTATGTCTTTATATCTTTATATCTATCTAGAAATTTCAATTTTAATCTAAGTACACGTCAAAATTTTAAAACGCAGGTAAATAAAAAATCATTGGTGAAAATAATTAAAATAAATACATTGCAGAGTCAACCCTTGCGGCTGCCCATTGGAATATGGCAGAGAAGGGATAAACATCGCTCTTTAAAATGAGATTGTGGTATGACATCAGCGCGAAGGTAAACCCCGCGCGTACGAACCATACGAAGCTGTTTCGGTTGTTTATATATAATTAAATTTAAAAATGATTTTGTATGTATAATCCAGATATTCATAAACGAAAATCCATTCGGTTAAAAGGTTATGATTATTCGAAAGCAGGATATTACTATGTAACAATCTGCTGTCAAAATAAAATTTGCAGGTTTGGAAATATTGAAAATGGAATAATGTATTTAAATGAATTTGGTGAAATTGCATTTGACGAATGGATAAAATTACCTGAACGGTTTCACAATATTGTATTAGATATATTTCAGATCATGCCAAATCATATGCATGCAATATTAATTATTGAAGATATTGTAGGGGCAACCCTTGCAGTTGCCCCCGGAAATAAAACCGGAAATGACGTTGACAAAGGAAATCAAACCGGGAATGTCATTGCCCCCGGAAATCAAACCGGGAATGTCATTGCACACGGAAATCAAACCGGGAATGACGTTGACAAAGGAAACCAAACAGGGAATAACATTGCCAACGGAAATCAAACCGGGAATGTTATTACCCCCGGAAATAAAACCGGGAATGTCATTGCCCACGGAAATAAAACCGGGAATGTCATTGCCCACGGAAATAAAACCGGGAATGTCATTGACAAAGGAAATCAAACCGGGATTCCTTTTGGCAAAGGAAAACATAATCAATTTAACAGGGCGGGGGTAAACCCCGCCCGTACTATCGACAATAATAAAATAATATATCTGGGTGATGTTATTGGCGCATATAAATCACTGGTGTTTAATAAATGCCTGGATATATACAAATTTAGAAATGAAGTTATGGGGAAACTATGGCACCGTAATTATTGGGAACACATTATCAGAAATGAAAAATCTTATAGCAG
>CALMST010000364.1 GCA_937872315.1 uncultured Ignavibacteria bacterium
CGGCAATGATATTTGCTAAAGCCAATGGCAATGATTTTTGCTAAAGCCAGCGGCAATGATTTTTCATTCACCCATCAACTTTCATTTTCTATACTGTATTTTACATCCAAAAAAACTACTTTAAAAGTTCAAAATTTTAATTACTACTACTATTACTATTGAAAAGATTTAAATCATCAACAGACGAAACTTCATCTCAGGTCAATTCTTCACAAAAGATAGAACTAAAAGAATTCAGATTGCCAAATGGACTTCAGTGTTATATGTTTAAGGATAATTTTAATCCCATCATAAATCTGTCAATTGGATACAAGGTCGGATCAAAAGATGAAACTCCCAGTAAAAGGGGACTTGCGCATTTTTTTGAACACATGATGTTTCAGGGTTCAGAGAATGTGAAAAAAAATGAACATTTTGAATATGTGATGAAATCAGGCGGTGTTTGTAATGCTTTTACAATGTATGACGGAACGGTTTATTATGATGTAATGCCGTCAAATAATCTTGAAACTGCGTTATGGCTTGAGTCAGACAGAATGAATTCACTGAACATATCTGAGGAGAATATGGCAAATCAGAAGAGCGTCGTGATCGAAGAAAAAAAACAGGTTACTGAAAATGTACCTTATGGTACAACCAATAAGAATATATTTAAACTTGTTTTTAAAGATTCCGGTTATGAGATCCCGATAATTGGTGAAGAAGATGATATTAATTCCTTTACTGTTGAGGAAGCTAAGGAATTTCACGGTAAATATTATTCACCCGGAAATGCTGTATTGATTGTTTCAGGTGACATTGAATATGACAATGCGGAAAAACTTATTACAAAATATTTTTCAGGGATATCCAAAGAAAACAATTTTAAAAGAGAAAAAAATGTAATATCTGAAATGACTGAAGATATTTCCATGGAAGTTTTTGAGAATGTAAAGTTACCTGTTCTGAATCTTTGCTATCAGATTCCGGGATCAGGATCAAAGGAAAATTATCCGCTGGATTATCTTGTGGAAATAATGGCTTCAGGCAAAAGCAGCAGATTGTATAAGAAACTTGTGTATGATCAAAAGCTTGTCAAATCAATAAGGATCTATCCGCTGACTCTTCAGGACGCAGGTGTATTGATTATAAAGGCAATGATAAATCCGGGTTCGGATATTGAGCTTGTGGAAAATGAGATTTATAAAGAACTGGGATTGTTTGCATCAACAGGTATCACGGATGAGGAGTTTGAAAAAGTCAGAAACATGATTGAATTTCAGTTTACCATTAAGCATCAGAAAATTGACAACATTGCCCTTGAGTCCATAATAAATTATTTATACCATAAAGATGTTAACAGGATAAACCATGAAGTTGAAAATTACCTTGCAGTTACTAAACAGGATGTGCAGAAAAGTGTGGAGAATTTTATCTTAAATAAAAAAAGATTAAAACTTACTTATCTGCCGGAGGAATATAAAATATTAAAAAATCAAAATTAAAACAGCTATATATTGTCAGACCTTTCAGCAGAGAAGATCAAACTTGACGTACCGGATATAGATTACAGGGAATATACACTGGACAACGGTTTAAGAGTCGTATTGAGCAAACACGGAAACATCCCCATGGCTGCAGTCAATACTACTTTTCATGTCGGTTCAAAAGATGAAGATGAAGATAAGACGGGATTAGCTCATTTATTCGAGCATCTTATGTTTGACGGTTCACCGAATGTCCCCAAAGGAAGATTTGACGAGATACTGATGAGCTTCGGCGGAGACAGCAATGCTTATACAAGCTGGGACAGCACAAGTTATTATATGACACTTCCCCTGAGCCATATTGAAACAGGTCTCTGGCTTGATTCTGACAGGATACACGGATTCGGAATAACAGAAGAGAGTCTCAGAATTCAGAAAGATGTAGTGCTTGAGGAAAAACTTTTATATACTGATAATTCACCCTATGGTTCGGTAGAAGAAGAAAGTTCAAAAAGACTGTTCAGATTAAGCGGTTATAAATGGCCCATCATCGGGAATATGGATGATCTGAGAAAAGTAACAATGGAAGATCTAAGGGAGTTTTTCGGAAAATTTTATACACCTGAAAATGCCGTGATCTCGATTGTCGGAGAACTTGATTATGACAGAACCATTAAGCTTGTTGATAAATATTACGGTGATATCAAACCCGGCAAAGGTGTTACCCGGAAAAAATTTGAAGAAGAAGATATCTTTGAAGAGATCGCAGAGAATATTTATGATAATATACAGCTTGAAGGTAAATTTATTTTTTACAGATTACCCGAAGCGGGAACAAAGGATTATTACGCCGCTAATATACTGACAGGCATTCTATCGGAAGGAGACAGTTCGAGATTTTATAAAGTGCTGGAATATGACAACGAGCTTGTAAATGAGTGCGATACAAATCTTTACGGAATGGAGCAGACAAGTATTTTCTGCATCAGCGCGCTTGCTATGTCAGGAAAAGATCTGGGCGGGATACAGATGAAAATTGACGAAGTAATAGAAGATATTAAAAGCGGAAACATTCTGGATTCTGAAATAATAAAAATTAAAAATAAGATAGAGACCTATTATAATTCCAGGAGATCATCAATTGTTTCTCTCTCTGATAAATTCTCATATCTGAAGACTTTTCACGGCAGCTGCGATAAGATAAATTTTGAGATCATAGATTTCCTGAATATTACAAAAGAGGATATTATAAATACTGCAAAAAAATATTTAAATAAAAATCAGAGAGTGGTATTGAATTATTACCCGAACAAATAATTATGAAAACAAATAACATCAGCGGTATAGATACAGTAGAAATTTTAGACAGGTCCGTGCCCCCAAAAGCCGGCAAGCCGAGAGACATTAACTTCCCGGAGTTCTTCGAAACAAAAACAACTAACGGAATTACCATACTTGTAATTGAAGATAAAAGACTTCCTCTGATCACAACCCGATTCGTGTTCAGATCAGGAGCTTATCTCGATCATTTCTTCGGTGAGAATAAATCCGGTCTCGCATCAGTAACATCGGAATTGCTTACAAAAGGAACAGGCACACGCAGTGCAACCCAGATAGCAGAAGATGTGGATTATCTCGGCGCTTCTTTATCAAGCGGAAGTGATTACAATGCATCATATGTGAGTTCATATTCATTAAAAAAATATTCTGATAATATTTTTGATATAATTTCTGATGTGATCATAAATCCTGATTTTGCCGAAGATGAAATTAAAAGATCAGCCGAGCAGAGAATTAATTCGCTTTTATCCATGAGAGATGAAGGTGATTATCTTGCCGACAGAACTTTTAAAAAAGTTGTCTTTGATAAAACACCGTATCAGTACCCTGTCGAAGGTATCGAGAGTTCTATTAGAAACATTAACAGAGATGATATATTTTCATATTATAAAAAAGTATTTGTTCCTTCTAATCTGATCGTAGCATTTGTGGGTGACATTACGCCTGAAGAAGCGGTTGCAAAGATCAACGAACAGTTTTCCGGATGGAGCGGTGCAGATGCACCCGTGAATGAAATTATAGTCCCCGCGCACAAGGATAAAACGGGCGTGTATCTTACCGGTAAAAAAGGCGCTGTACAGTCTTCTTTAAAGGTCGGTCATCTCGGAATACAGAGAAACAATCCTGACTTTATTGCTGTCAGTGTAATGAATACAATGCTTGGCGGATTCTTTACCTCAAGGTTAAACAAAAATCTCAGGGAAGTAAACGGTTATACTTACGGAGTAAGATCAATGTTCAGTTCTAATTTGCATTCGGGGGATTTTTCAGTTGTGACAGAAGTGAAGAATAATATTACAGCAAATACCGTTACTGAAATTCTGAAAGAGATCAATGAGATAAGAAATAATTTCATTCAGGATATGGAGCTTCAGAATGTAAAGAATTATATTTCGGGAAGTTTCCCTCTTCAGCTTGAAACACCTAACGCGATCGCATCGAAAGTAATTAATCTGAAACTAAATGATCTTGAAGACGGATACTACAACACTTATATAAAAAAAGTAAATGAGCTGACAAAGGAAGAGATAAAGGAAGCGGCAAATAAATATCTTCATCCGGATAAATTAGTGTTGTCAATAGCCGGAAATGTAAATGAGATAAAAAGTGAAATGGAAAAATTTGGTGAAGTTGAGATAACAGTCGAGGATAAATAATTAATAAAAAAAATCTATGAGTGAACAAAGCATATTAAACCCGAATTATTCAGACGTCGAATCTGTAAAATTATTAAATTCAAAATATAAAGATCTCAGATCTGAGATCTCAAAAGTCATAGTTGGTCAGGATAAGATCATAAACCAGCTGATGATCTCCATACTTGCAAAAGGACATTGCCTTTTAGTAGGTGTGCCGGGACTGGCAAAGACTCTGATCGTGAAGACTTTATCGGAAGTGCTTGATCTGAAGTTCAGCAGGATTCAGTTCACGCCGGATCTGATGCCTTCGGACATTACCGGAACGGAAATTCTCGAGAATGACCGTGAAGGAAATAAGATATTCAAATTCATCAAAGGTCCTGTATTCGGTAACATTATTTTAGCGGATGAAATAAACAGAACTCCGCCAAAGACACAGTCAGCCCTGCTTGAATCAATGCAGGAATACAGGGTCACGTCAGCGGGAAATACTTATGATCTTGAAGAACCTTTTTTTGTATTGGCTACTCAGAATCCTATCGAGCAGGAAGGGACATATCCTTTACCCGAAGCTCAGCTTGACAGATTTATGTTTAATCTGTGGCTTGAATATCCTGAGTTTAATGATGAGCTTGAGATCATTAAAAGGACAACCAGTCTTTATAAACCCGAATTAAAAATAATCTTTTCAAAAAATGACATACATTTGTTCCAGGATCTTGTAAGGAAAGTTCCGGTCGCAGATGAAGTAATAAACTATGCCGTAAGTCTTGTTTCCAGGACAAGACCAATGAATCCGGACTCTCCGAAAGTAGTAAAAGACTACTTAAGCTGGGGCGCCGGTCCGAGAGCATCACAGTATCTGATCCTCGGAGCTAAGACTAACTGTATTCTTGAAGGCAGATACTCACCGAATATAGATGATGTAAAAAAAGTAGCGCATCCGGTTTTGAGGCACAGACTCATTCCGAACTTCAATGCGGAAGCGGACGGGATGGGGATCTTGAAGATAATAGACTCTTTAATTGAGAATTGAGAATTGATAATTAGGAATTAAGAATTAGGAATAAGGAATAAGGAATTAGGAATAAGGAATAAGGAATTACAGATTACAAATACTAAGTTACGGTCAGCTTCGGCGGAACGAGCTACGTATAGAAAATACAATTTATCAGCTATCAACCTTCCATCAATATTATTAATTGAACATTGAACATTGAACATTG
>CALMST010000365.1 GCA_937872315.1 uncultured Ignavibacteria bacterium
CTCACATCTCATATCTCAAATCTCATAACTCATATCTCACATCTCACATCTAATAAATATCTTTTTCTATAAGATAATTTTTTATCTCTTCTTTATTCAGATTTGATGTTGTCAATATTCCAAATACAAAACTGACAACATTTCCGGTAACAATGGTTATGATTTGAAATATTGCGGCAGTCTGGATCGTACTGAAAGTTCCTCTTTGATTAAGGGTGTTTAATTTATTGTAAGCAATAAAATCCATAATGCAGCTGACAATGTTGATAACCGGAAGAAATCCCGTAAGGCATCCAATTCCGCAGGTTGCAATTCCCCCGATCAGGGTTGTTGTTCCCCAGCCCAGAAACGCAAGCACATTTAATATTCCGGATACAAGAAAAAAGGTTCTGGCATTCTGTAAGTCTGATGGCATAATAATATAGTTTAAGTTTTATACAAGTAGAAACAGATACGTCAAATAAAAACAAATGTTAACTTAAACCTGAAATAAAAAAGCAACCGTCTCCAGTTTTAAAATCTGAGATGATTGCTTTTAAAATAAAAATTTATTCAGCTACTTTACGAGATTGAATTTTTCCCCGTATTGCCCTACTACCGGTAATACTTTTACTTCACCGTTGGCTGCATTCATTATGCCGATGATCAGCAATATTATCCATGGTATGTATAGTACAAGTCCGATACCGCATGTAATAGTGCCAATAATTCCTGCTGCAATATTTAAAAGTAATAAAACTATTGATTGTTCGGTGTGAAACATCACAAACTTATTTTTCTTCATATCGTCCATTAGTAACGGAATAAAAAATATCAGATATGCGATGATAGCCATGGTTTTACCCTGCTGGATTTCTTCGGGTGTAATATCCAAATTTCTTGTAGATTCTGCCATTAATTAACTCCTTTCGAAAGTTTAAATAGTATTGAAAATAATCGGGTTAAAAATTGCTATCTGAATATTGCTTTGATGCTGCCCCAGGTACTTCTTATTCCTGAAACAGTATGAGATACCGTAATATGATCGGTATATGTTACATTACCGCTTCCGTCAATGCATTTGAGTCTGTAAAAATATAATGAAGTTGTTCTGCCCGTTCCGACTTCTACAGAATTATCCTGAAAAGAATAATAAGAATTGTTTCCGGTGGCATCTTTATAGTTGATAAATATAAAGTTATCCGGAGATTCAGCGCTTCTTTCAATTTCAAATTTTACCGTTCCGGCTTCATCACTTGTTTTCCATTCCACTAAAACACCCTGGGAATTATCCCTTGCTACAAAATATTGCAATGTAACCGAAGCATAAACTATGCCTGATGCTAATAAAAGGACTAACAGTAAAAACTTTATATTTAATATAGATTTTAACATTTTTATGTGTCTTAATATAAAAGCATTATTAAAAAATATCAAGTTTCATTTAAATATCTTTTGGAATAGCTTGTAATTAACCTTTTCACAATATCCCGGCAAATTGGTATAAAATATTTCAAACTACCGGAATTTACCGGAATAGTTCCCGGCTGCGCAACAAGAAGTTCAGATTTTCATGAATAAACTTTTACTTCTGA
>CALMST010000366.1 GCA_937872315.1 uncultured Ignavibacteria bacterium
AAATAATATTGCAGATAATGTTAATTTTGAATTTTTTATAATTACAGAAATTATTTATTTGAAAAATTAAAATGGTAAAATTAGATTTTTACCATTTTTTTTTAGTTTTCACATCTGGTGAGTTTTTTGTCTCAGGAATCCCGATATCTGAGATATTTAACTCGTTAAATCTTCTATAATTTAAATCAGCATTTCGGAAAGTCCGGTAAAACAATTCAAAACTAAATTTAATTTCACTTTTTTATTGTTATTTTAAATAAAAGTGGATATATTTGGTTATTCAAAAACAAAATTTACAGAAAGGAATAAAATGAAAGGAAAAATTCTCATTTCCACGCTTGTTTTATTTTTGATTGCAGGTGTTTTTCTGGGTTTTACAAATCTTAATGATGATAACCCCAAGAAAAATCAAGATCCACATTCAAGCAAAACACCTTCAAGTAAAACAATTGATTTAAAATCTTCAAAAATTTTCCTATCGGATAATAATGGAGGCGGATATCAGACATCCGGCTTACCTTATTATACTGATAATTTTGATGGAGCTAACGATACTTCATCATTAAAAGCAAGGGGATACAAAGTTTATTACAGAGGTACAGGTCCTCAGGGACTTACCGCTACCTGGTTTCAGGGATCCACCCCTTTTGTTGCGTATAATGGTCCTGCAACAGGTTATGTTGCAGCAAATTATAATGTTGTTACCAGTATCAATAATATTGATAGCTGGCTGGTATTACCAAAAGCAAATGTTACTGCAGGTGATTCCATTGTATTCTATGAAAGATCAATTACGGGAAATCCTTTTCCGGATTCCATAAGAGTTATGTATTCAGCTGCCGGTGATTCAGTACCTGAAGCTGCATGGACAGAACTGGGAAGATTTCTGGCAAATGATCAGGGGGTTTGGGAAAGAAAAGCCTTTGGCGCACCAGTATCAGGACCAAATGCAAGATATGCCATAAGATACAATGTAGTTAACGGCGGACCGTCAGGTGATAATAGTAATTTTATCGGTATTGACGCACTGACACTGGAATCATCTACTGTTTTCCCAAATGATATTGCTACACAGTCAATTGATTCTGTCTTTAATTATATAGTTCCCGTAAATACTATTGCTCCAAAAGCTACTTTTAAAAATATAGGAAGTAATAATCAGGTTTCAATACCCGTAACATATAATGTTACAGGTCCTGTTAATTATTCAAATACAAAAAATATTGCTTCATTAAATTCCGGTGCAACTGTTCAGGTAACATTTGACAGTACATTTACTCCTAGTATACCGGGTACTTACAATATAACAGTTTATTCAGGTTTAGCCAATGATGATAACAGATTAAATGATACTTTAAGAACAAGTTTCTTGGTTATTCAGCCAAATTATGGCGGCGGTGGTGCCGGTACTGGGGGTTATTTCTTTGCTAATTCAACTCCGGATGCAGCTCCTGCTCCGTCTCAACCAACATATTGCAGACTAGATACTTCGGGAAGCACTTCACTTGTAAGCAATAATGTAGCAGTAGTTCCTGTTTCCAGCGGATCACTTGATGACGGATACTGGACCTTATCAGGTATTACAGGAGCTAAAAAAATTGTTTTCATGGGTGTTGAATATACGGATGTTTATGTGGGATCAAACGGAATTATCGGATTTACAGCATTTACACCTGGAGATGGAAACTGGAATCCTCCTGCAACTGGCTTACCCGGAGGCGGAGATGTAAGACCAGCTATTTACCCTGCATGGAATGATCTTAATTTTGGTGATATTGACCAGCCGGATAACAGGCTTTGTTATAAAGTTGATCCAGTAAACAGCAGATTAATTATTACATTTGACAAAGCTCCTATCTTTGGTGCTCTTGCCGGTGACTTTGAAACTTTCCAGGTAAGTATTGACCTTGTAAATACTGGTTCACCAAATTCCAACATTACGATCGCGCATTCAAATTCTACTTCAATAATCAATGTTCCTTATTTAGTTGGAATTCAGGATGCAACAGGCGCTAACTTTATTCAATACACATTCCTTGACGGATCCGGAAATGTTATCACTCCGGGACCTTTATTTGATACTACAGCAAACGGCGGAGTTGCGGTTACCTTCGGTCCTGATCCAAATACACTGATCGGACCTTGCAATCAAAGCCTTGGTTTGAAATTTAATTTTGAATCCTGCCCTGATCCGAATGCGGTAACTGTTGAACTGAGAAGCAGTATATCTCCATATAATCTTATAGAATCAGTTAACACAACAGCAGGCGGAAATATACTTAGTAATGTACTCTTTAATAATGCTGTAAA
This sequence comes from uncultured Ignavibacteria bacterium, assembly GCA_937872315.1. Lineage (GTDB taxonomy): Bacteria > Bacteroidota > Ignavibacteria > Tepidaquicellales > Tepidaquicellaceae > JAGPCH01. The sequence goes on from CALMST010000366.1 coordinate 2,311, forward strand.
CGGAGTTGGTTATTACGTAGTTATTAAGAGTGCCAATATGATAGCAACATGGAGCGCAGTTCCAGTTACTTTCACTTCAGGAGCAGCTTCTTATGATTTCACATCTGCACTGAGTCAGGCATATGCAAGTAATCAAAAACTATCTTCAGGTATTCCGTCAGTTTTCCAGGGTGATGCTAATCAGGACGATTTTGTGAATTCGACAGATATTATTCTTGTATATAATGATGCAATCGGATTTGTTACAAGTCCTTCCACAGATTTCAATTGTGACGGAACCACTGATGTAACTGACATAATATTAGCAGCAAATAATGCTTCTACGTTTGTTCAGGTGCAGGCTCCGTAAATAAAAAAAATGTAGTAATATTTAAAAAAAGACCGGAATTTATTCCGGTCTTTTTTTTATTTATAAAATTCTGCAGGCTTTCAGCTCAAATTAAAATCAACATGTTTTTAGTTATAATTTCATATTGTAATTTTAATTCAGAGAACATATTTTGCTATCTAAATTATTGTTTCAGAAAGGAATAAATGTTAATAAAAAAATTAATTTTTTGCACCGCAATTGTTATGATCCTGGGTTTGGGATTTTCCGGGAATAAATCAGCTGATATTCCAATAGGAAAAGATGTTAAAGCAAAAATGAGATCACAGAAAGACATTGATGCAGGTATTTTTAATAAGAAGAGCAATAATGAAATCACGGGTCCCGGACCTATCAGCACTGTAAGTGTTATAAATGAATCTTTTGAAGGAGCGGTTTTTCCGCCTCCGGGATGGATTAAAATAAATCCGGACGCCGGTTCGGGATGGAACCAGCAGATCAACGGTACTTCCCCCGTTCCCGGATGGACCAGCGGTAATATAACTGTTCCTGCTGGCGGCGGAAATAAAGTTGCGTTTTGTACATGGACTACTGGTGGAACAATTTCAAATAATCAGTATCTTGTAACTCCGCAGATTACTAATGTCCAGTCAAATGATTCTTTAAAATTTTATCTTCGCTACTGGCCTAATACTTACAGAGATAGTCTTGAAGTATTAATTTCAACCGGGAACCCAACCATACCCGAATTTACAACAATTGTTTTAAGAAAAAATTTTGCTGTTAACAGTTCTGATACAAACTGGACCCAGTATAAATTCAGGCTGGGTGATTTTGTTACTGCCGGCTCCAATATCTATATAGCATTCCGTGAATTTGTCGCGGATAATTTTAATGAAGGTTCATCATTTTCTCTTGATCTTGTAAGCACTACCGGGACAACTGCTTTTACAAATGACATTGCTGCGACTTCAGTGGATGTTCCATTTGGAAATGTTTTTTTACCTGTTTCCAGTATTGCTCCAAAAGCAACATTTACCAATACAGGATCAGCTAATCAGACCAACATACCTGTTACTTATTCTATATCCGGTCCGGTCAGTTATTCTCAAAATTCAACAATAATTTCACTGAATTCTCAGAATTCTATTCAGGTAACATTCCCGGCTACATTTAATCCAACAGCCGGAACCTACAATGTGACGGTTATAAGTAAACTCGGAACTGACCAGAATTTATTCAACGATACTGCCAGATCAACATTCACTGTTGTTCAGCCAAACTATGGATCAGGCGGAACCTATTATTTTGCCAATTCAACTCCGGCATCAGTACCGGCACCTTCAAAACCTCAATACTGCTGGATTGATACTACCGGAAGTGTAACACTTGTGAGAAATAACATTGCTTCTGTACCTCTGGATTCGGGTACACTCGATGATGGTTACTGGAAATTGACAGGAATCACGGGAAGTAAAGCAATAAATTTTATGGGAGTTGCTTATTCAAGCATTTATGTCGGTACCAACGGAATAATTTCCTTTGTTCCATTTTCTCCGGGAAACGGTAATTACAACCCTCCTTCAGGCGGTCTTCCAGGAAGCTCTGTCAGACCGGCAGTTTATGCGGCATGGAATGATCTTAACTGGGGAAATACAGATCAGCCAGATAACAGATTGAGTTATAAAGCAGATCAATCCAATAACAGATTAACAGTTACTTTTGACAAAGCTCCGGTATTTCTTGGAAGCTCTGCACAATGGGAAACTTTTCAGGTATCATTTGAACTCATAACAATTCCGAATCCGCTAGCCAATCCGGCTATTGTTAATTCAAATATTTCCATTTCCCATTCAAATTCTTCCACTGTAAGCCAGAATAATCTTTTGGTTGGGATTCAGGATGGTACGGGAACAAACTTCCTGCAATACAGATATGTTAACAATGCAGGTAATATTATCTCAGCCGGACCAATAATTAGTACCTCCGGAAATGACGGTGTTACTGTTATGTTCGGTCCAAATCAGAATAATCTGAACAATAATTGTAAGACACTTACAATGACCTCAAATTTTGAATCCTGTCCGGGTTTATCGCTTTCTGCAATCCAGCTTAGAAGCGCTGTCTCTCCTTATAATCTTGTAGAATCCTCCAATGCTATGGGTGGAGGAAATACTCCCGTAAATATTATGTTTTCTAATGCAGCTAACGGAGTACCATACTATCTTGTAATTAAAAGTGCAAATTCCATAGAAACATGGAGTTCAGGTAATGTAACATTCAATACCGGTGCAGCCGGTTATAATTTCACTTCAGCAATAAGTCAGGCTTACGGAAATAATCAGAAATTATCCGGAGGTATTCCTTCGATCTATCAGGGAGATTCAAATCAGGATGGTTTTGTAAATTCTGCCGATGTTATATTAGTTTATAATAATGCAATTACATTCATTAACAGCTCTTCCACTGATTTTAATTGTGACGAAACTACAGATGTTACAGACATTATTTTAGCTACAAATAATTCTTCTTCGTTTGTTCAGAAATTTACACCATAAAAAAATACAGTACCCCGCCGCAGGCAGCGGGGTACTGGCTTATTATGATTTTTTGGTCTATATGATGATTTCCAGTGGAAAATATTTTTATTTTATTATTGAACTGATATTTTGATCCCTGCCTGTGATAAATTACCGAAAGATATTCGGAGTACTGGCATAAAGAAAAAATTTCCTTGTTTGAGCAACTCGACAGTGAACATCCGGCGGGTTGTGAGTTGAAATTTTTTCAGCCAATATGAAAGAATCTCCGGCAATTTATCATCAGCGGGAGATTTTTCTTTGTTCTTTTCTGAGCCTGCTCTCGGGTGCTTTTATCGAAGGTTCATATAAAAGAAAGTAAACCAGAGTAAATTTTGAATCTGTTTTATATTTAAATAAATTGTTTGAAAGAAAAATTTAATAACCAAAGTTTTTCATACAGAACTAACTATTTATTCTTTCTCTGCAAGCGGCGGGGAATTAAACCCTAAGCGATTAAAAGTTTTGAGTAGCGAATAATTTTTATATATATGTTTAAAAGACCGGAAATTATTCCGGTCTTTTTTTTATTATACAACCTTAAGTGAATTTTAAATCATACTGACTTTATTCTTGAAATTTCATGATTAAAGATATAAGTTTGAATGTTAAATTTTAACAATATATAATCCGTAATCTCTATTATGATTGGAAAGTGGTTTCAATTTTCGGCAATATCATTTATAATCGCAATATCATTTTCGGGATACTTTTTAGCTGATAAAATTTCGGAAACAGATCCCTTCAATTCCAGAAAGAAAATCAACAAACAGTTATCAAAAGCTGATCATATAAAGAAGTATCACAATTTGTCCGGTAATAACCCGTTACCTGCCGGGACTTTCGGATCTGCATATTATCAGGATAATTTTGACGGAGCAAACGATACAATATCATTAAAAAACAGAGGTTATAAAATATTTTACCGCAGCGGCGGTGTTCAGGGGATTGCTCCACTTTGGTTTCAGGGAAACAGTCTCGTTTTTAATTCCTTTAACGGACCTGCAAACGGATATCTGGCTGCGGGTTATCAGGTTTTAAGCAGTGCAAATAATCTCGATAACTGGCTTATTTTGCCGAAGAACAATACTTCGGCAGGGGACTCAATTATTTTTTATTCAAGATCAGTTTTAAATTCTGAATATCCGGATTCAGTAAGAGTTATGTATTCGCAGACGGGTGATTCAATTCCTGAAGGAAACTGGATTGAACTTGGAAGGTATAAAGCATCCATTGACGGTAACTGGAAGAGAATCGCATACGGGGTTTCAGCTACGGAAAATGCCTCAAGATTTGCTATCAGATACAATGTTATCAATGGAGGTCCGGGAGGTATAAACAGTGATTATATCGGGATCGATGCCCTTACTCTGGAAAGAACTCCCGGCGCAAATGACATGGCAGTGCTTTCAATTGATAATCCTTCTTCAAGTATTTATCTTCCGTCACAGATTATAGCACCAAAAGCAACATTTAAAAATGTCGGAACTTCAGCTCAGACCAATATCCCGGTTTCATTTAGGATCACCGGACCGGTTAATTATACAAGCAATAAAATAATTTCATCACTTCCTTCAGGAGCCACTGTACAGGGAATTTTTGACAGTACTTTTTTTCCGCTTGCCGGAGATTATAATGTAACGGTTTATTCATCAATGGCAACAGACGGAAACAGATTAAATGATACAATAAGATCGACTTTCTCTGTTTCAAATTTAAATTACGGTAATTCTGCTTCTTACTTTTATGCAAATTCTACAATTGATGCATTACCTGCGCCGTCGAAACCACAGTTCTGCTGGAAAGATACTTCCGGAAGTACGAGCCTGGAAGTTAATGGTATCAACATCATGCCAGGTATAACTACCGGGGATCTTGATGACGGTTACTGGAAAATATTATTGCCGGGAAATAAAAAAGTTAGATTTTTTGGGAATAATTATGATACGATAAGGATCGGAACAAACGGAATTATTTCATTCCGGAACTTTGATCCGGGATCAGGTAACTGGAATCCTCCGCTGTCCGGCATTCCCGGCGGTGAAGTGACAAATGCAATTTATCCATTATGGAATGATCTGGATTTTTCTGACACCACGGCAAGTATTACAAACAGGGTCAGTTATAAAGTAACAGGAAATGAGCTTTTAATTACTTATGACAGAGCACCGGTATATTCAGGCGGATCCGGAAATTATGTGAGTTTTCAGATCTCAGTTGATGTATCAACTGCTCCGGTTTCAAATTCACGCATATTGTTTCAATATTCTGATACAACTTCCGGCAGGACAGGGCAATTTTTTATTAATAATATAAACAATAATACATTGGGAAGTCATCTGATAGGTTTACAAAACATTTCTTCCACACTTGCTCTTACATACAGATTCAGAAATTCAGAATCTGTTGTTACTCCGGGAAAGATTTTTAACCAGAATTCTGGAAGCCTTGCTTTTCAAGCAGGACCTGATGCTTCTCAGCTTACAAATGCATGCATGAATTTAGACCTGACCGGCAGATTACAATTGATACAGCTCAGCAGAAGAGATTCATTATATGTTGACATAAGATCTAATACAGCTCCATTTTCAATCATTGAAACTAAAAATATAATGTATGACTCTTTAAACGGAACTGCGCATATCCCATTAAATTCCGTAGTGACCGGTTCATCATATTTTATAACTGTTTCTCACAGAAACTCGATTACGACCTGGAGTTCATCACCCGTAGTTTTTTCAGCCGGTATAACAAGTTACGATTTCTCTGCAGGACTCACACAGGCTTTTGGAAATAATATGATACTCATAAACGGAAAATCATCATTTTATACGGGAGATGTTTCAAGGGACGGATGTGTTGATCTCTCAGATCTTGCTGCAGTAGTAAATAAAACTACTTTTTTCACAACAGGTGATTATATAATTGAAGATCTGAATTTTGATAATATTGTTGATCTGACGGATCTTGTTGGATGCCATAATAATACTTCGAATTTTGTCTGCGCTGTCTTTCCTTAAGTATTAAGTATTAAGTATTAAGTATTAAGTATTAAGTATTAAGTATTAAG
>CALMST010000367.1 GCA_937872315.1 uncultured Ignavibacteria bacterium
CAACTACCACAACTTCGTGACCAAGCGCGAGACACTGATCCGTTATGAATGAGCCTATATTTCCGGCTCCGCCTGTAATTAATATTTTTGACAAATTTATAGTGATATTTTAAACTAAAATCTTACTGTGAGCTGTTCTGTTCCGGTAAATATGCTCAAGACAATCAGCTGTATATTTAAGATCTTCTTTAGAATATTTTGTACAAAGCGGAATAGAAAGAATCCTGTTCTCAAGCCATTCCGAATCGGGTAATTTTACATCAGGGTATTTTTTCTCATAATAAAAATTCCTGTGCACGGGATAAAAATGAAGATTAGTACCGATGTTAAATTTTCTAAGTTCCTGCATGAGAATATCCCTGTCAACATCTTCATCGATTATCTTGATCACATAAACGTGATTTCCGTATTGTCCTTTTTCTGTTTTAAAAACAGGCCTCTGGATCCAGTCTGTATCTTTAAACAGATCATTGTAATATTCAACAAGCTCATTTCTTTTTGCAAGCAGTTCTTCTTTTCTTTTCATCTGAGCAAGCCCGAGAGCTGCCTGCATATCCGTCAGATTGAATTTATAACCCGGGACGACACACTGTACATGAGGACTTGCATTCTCTGCGGAATATCTTTTCCAGGAATCTTTCGGCAGACCATGATATGACCAAATTCTGCATAGCTCTGCGAGTTCGTCATTATTTGTTGTGATCATTCCGCCGTCGCCGGTAGTCAGATTCTTGGTAGCATAAAAACTAAAGCAGGACATATCTCCAAATTGTCCTACAGGTTTATTATCATAAGAAGAAAAGACAGCATGAGCAGCATCGTATATCAGAGGAATATTGTGACTTTGGGATATTTCAGTGAATTTATCAATATCCGCAGGCAATCCCGAATGATGCACCGGAATAATTGCTTTTACTTTTTCGCCGTATTGTCTGATATAATTCTCAACATCTTCTGCCTTAATATTCAAAGTATCTCTGTTAACATCACAGAAAAGGGGAGTCGCATCAAGCTGCTCGACAATGTTGGCTGTTGACTGCCAGGTAATTGTCGGGATAATTACATAATCACCTTTTCCGATTCCAAGTACTTTCGCCGCCAGAAAAAGAGCAGTGGTGCAGGAACTTGTTGAAACGGCGTGCTTTACATTATGGTATTCTGCAAACTGTTTTTCAAACTCCCTGACTTTCGGACCTACGCTTATCCATCCGGAATCCAGGGCTTCCATTACTTCCTTCTTTTCTGCAGAAGTAATATCAGGTACGGCCAGCGATAAAAAGTCTTTTCTGATTTCCATTGCCATTTAATTATTTCAGAACAAAACAAAAAATTCCTAATTCCTAAATCTTAATTCCTAATTCATAATTCATAATTCCTAATTCCTAATTCATAATTCCAAATTCCTAACTCCTAATTCCTAATTCCTAATTCATAATTCATAATTCATAACTCATAATTCATAACTCATAACTCATAACTCATAACTCATAACTCATAACTCATAACTCTTAA
>CALMST010000368.1 GCA_937872315.1 uncultured Ignavibacteria bacterium
TGCAGCAAGAATTTTTCATTAGTTGTTAATTAAATTTTGAATGAATATATTAGCTCCTAATTAAACAATTTCCAGGGAATGAACCGTTATAGGATATGCAATTCAATAACAGGCTGTTTACCGACATCAACATTCGGAGCAGCCTTTTTTATTGGTAGCTGCTCAGAAGAAAAAACCTTAATAATAATTTAAGCATTTTGAGATCTCTTGTTAAAGGATTAATAGTTGATGATGAACTCTCCGGAAGGGAGAATTTAAAATCTCTTATCGAAAATTATTGTTCTGAAATCGAAATCATTGGTACAGCATCTTCGGCAGCCGAAGCAAAAAATATGCTGAATTACATTACTCCTGATGTAATATTCCTCGATATCAATATGCCTGTGCTTGACGGATTTGATTTTCTTGAAAGCATTGACAGCAGCAGATTCATGATAGTCTTTGTAACCGCGCATGATGAATACGCCATCAGGGCAATTAAGGCAAGAGCCATAGATTACCTTTTAAAACCGATTGACATAAAAGAACTACAACAGTCAGTTAAAAAGCTTGTTCAGAATTTATTGAATGTTATTCCCTCCGCTCTTCAATCACCGAAAGTAATTGTTCCGGTAACGCATGGATTTAAAGTAATGAATGCAGATGAAATAATCCGCTTCGAAGCCGAAGACTGCTACACGCATATCTTTTCAATAGGTCAGTATAAAATAACTGTTTCCAAAACTCTTAAAGAATTTGAAGATAAAGTTCCGGGAAATAATTTTTTCCGGGTACACAGATCCCACATTATAAATCTTAATCATATCAGGGATTTTACAAAGCTGGACGGCGGATATATAACTATGAGTGACGGAATTAAGATTCAGGTCTCACGGAGGAAGTCCCCGGAGTTTATCAAAAAGTGCAAAGAAATCAATGAGACGGGAACGTTTCATATTTCATAAAGGAAGAATGTATGAAAGAAGGAATTTTCCATCCTGGGCAATATATAATCTTGGGATTTCTTTTTATAATTTGCTCATCCGGTAGTTCTATTTCTCAAAATTTTCCATCTTACCATTATTCATCTTCGGAAGGTCTTGCTTCCTCAACAGTTTATGAAATGATACAGGACAAAAACGGCTTTATTTGGTTTGCAACCGCCAATGGCGTAAGCAAATTTGACGGACATAAATTCATGAATTATTCTACCTCCGACGGTCTCAATTCAAACAGTATAATAAATTTAACCGAGAGTGCGGACGGTGAAATTTATTTTGCTAATTATGAAAAAGGGTATAATGTTTTTAAGGCTGGCAAGATGGAAAATTATTCTGCGCAAAGTGAGAAAAATAAAGCAATTAAAGGAATGTTTGTGCAGAAGGATACTTTATATTCATATACTGTTGAGAATATTACGAGAGTCGGTTCACTGAATACTTTGAATATATACAACGTCAACCCCTCAGATCCTTTTTCAATAAATATGATACTGAAAACTGACAACGGGACAATTACCGCAACGTCAAACGGACTATACAGATTTGTAAATGATGAATTATTTAAAATGAGCATTAAAGGCATTGAAGATCAGGAGATCTACAGTCTTTACGGAAGTAATGACAATGAAATTATTGCCGGAGCGGGCGGGAAAATATTTGAGATCCGAAACAATGAAGTTGCAAGAATAATAAATGTTGATCTATTCAGGAATAATAATATCATAAAACTTTGCAAAGATACAAACGGAAATATCTGGTTTTCAATTATGAATAAAGGGTTCTTCTTCATTGAAGCAGGTACTGATAAGATCACTGATATTGGCAGGAAAATGGGACTGGATAAAACACTGGTCAATAATTTCATGGAAGATAACGAAGGTAATATGTGGGTCAGTACATTCGGGGACGGAGTATTTTGCCTGAATAATCTCTTCATTACTAATTACAGTCAAAAAGACGGACTGAGCAACAATAAGATCCTTGCGATTGAAAAAGATAAATCAGGAAGGATCTTTATCGGCACACTTGACGGATTGAATGTACTTGAAAGCGACAGCATAAACATAATTAATGTTAATGTTAATACCATCGTTGATTACATGTATATTAACGGAATAGAAAATATAAATGATCTGATCTACATAAGCGGAACATTTAAAACTTACGGCAATATTTCAAAGCAAACATATAAAGACGATAAACTATATCTGTTCACGTCTTCGGCATTTTGTTTTACCCCGGGAAATGAATTCATTACCGGCGGCTGGGGCAATGAGATATATGATCAGCCTTTTCCCCCGCTGAATGTCGTCTATGGAGATACTACTTATCTGTTTGGCGATACAAGATCACTTAACAAAGTGTACTGTATCTTTGCTGACAGCAGAAAAAATCTCTGGGTAAGTACGGCGGCAGGTCTTTGCAAAATTTCATCCGGCAGTAAAACTTATTTTTCATCAAGTGAAGTTTTGCGCTCTACAGTTAAAAGCATAGTACAGGATAAAAAAGACAGGATCTGGTTTGCAGGTGATAAAGGTATTGCAAGTTATGGTTTGAATGATTCATTGATCAGCTACTATTCCGGAACAAAAAATTTCTCAGAATCAAACATCCTGTCGGTTGATAATTACAACAGGGTCTGGATCGGAACAATGAGCGGCTTGATGATATATGATTTAGAAAACAATTCGGTAAAAATTCTTAATTCAGAAACCGGACTCCCATCTCAGGAAATATTGTCGCTTTATTATGATTCAACAAGAAATTTTATGTGGATAGGAACTGCGAAAGGGCTTAGCTCACTGAATGTATCTGAATTTGACAATAATCAACTGCCTCCCATAAAAGTGAACTTAAGATCTGTAAGAGCAGATGATTCTTTATATCTGAGTTCGGGCAATTATGTTTTTAAACCTGACAAAAATCATATTCAGATAGATTTTAATGCAATTAATTTTTCATCTCCGGCATCCGTAAGTTATCAGTATAAAATTAATAACGAGTGGATTGATATCTCCACTGATCATATAAATTTTTCCCTGCTTGAAAAAGGAGATTATAAACTGGAGATAAGAGGAAAAGCTATCAACAGCCAGTGGGGAAATCCGGAAGTAATTTCTTTTACGGTACTTCCCTATTTTACGGAAACATTCTTATTCCGCGGATCTTTAGGAGTGATGTTATTGGCAGGAATAGCTTTTGCCGCCCACAGAAGGATCAGATTTATCAAAGCCAGAGGCAAGGAGAAATTTGATATAAGCAATCAGATCAATGAACTGAAGCACAAAGCGCTCTCATCCATGATGAACCCGCATTTTATTTTTAATTCGCTGAACTCGGTTCAGTACCTTGTCAACAGTGACAGAAAGAGAGAAGCTAACGATTACATCTCGCTTATGGCAAAACTGATCAGAATGAATCTGGATACGGCAGCGGACAGCTTTATAAGACTGGATGAAGAGATCAAACGTCTCGATCTGTATCTTAAAATAGAGAAGCTAAGATTCAGCGATAAATTCAAGTATGAAATCACATCCGGAGATGATATTGATCCTGAGTCAATATTGATCCCAAACATGATCATACAGCCCTTTGTGGAAAATTCCATCTGGCATGGAATAATACCATCAGGAAAAGATGGTTTTGTAAAGGTTTCATTTAATTTTGAAAATGTCAGTATAAATGGAGCATCATTCAGATTTTTTATGATCAGGATAACCGATAACGGTATCGGCTTATCGGAAGCGCAGAAGAATAAGAAAGACGGACATATTTCAAAAGGCATTCAGATAATTCAGGACCGTCTCATACTTTTAAGCAAAGAAAATAAATTACCTACACCAATAATAGAAGACCTCAATCAAAAGAATAAAAACACGCAGGGCACGGAAGTTGTGCTGTCAATACCACCTGATCTGTACAAGATAATTTAATTAAAAATTACAAATCAGAGACTTCTGAAAAACCAAATCTACAGGATTTGTTATTCCCCATCTTAAATCAGCTTTGCCATTCACTTGCCAGAACCAGCCGTTCACTTAAAATCATCCGCCGTTAACTGATTCATTATTGTCCGGTTAAAATAATTAGCATAGCTTTGTAAAGATTTTTTAAATGATAAGTTAAATATGAACCTCATCAGATTTTTTCAAAGAGTATTCGGAAATCAGAATCGTGACAGCAAGGCTCCGGTAGTAATAATTAACAAGGACACGGAAATAATTGAATATGACTGCATTGAAGCGGCGCTGGCTGAACTTGAAAAAGATCCTGACATACCTTCTTATAAGATAGAAAAGATCAGGGCTTCATTTGAAGTCTTAAAAAATAAAGGGAAGATCAAGATAAGGAATGGTGAGATAATTTACTAAATTTTCGGCTTAACTTCTGAAAATTAGTTAAAAGTAATCAAATTTTAAGAAAAATTACTTATTCACTGGTGTAATGGAAAACATTTATAAGAGGTCAATCTTTTGGGAGTTAATATTTGATAATTTTTATATTACCTGTAACGATTAAGCAAAATACCAAAGCCTCTGAAACTATTTCTTATAACAAAAGCGGAGAAAGCTGAAAATCCGAAAAAGAGAGTAAGCAAAATTAAAGTGTGCAGAGTCAGCACGATAAACTCGGACAACAATTAAATGGTAAATTTAAAAATTATCAAAATGAAACATTACTTACTGATTGCAACTTTGCTGATTGCATTCATAGCAATACCTCAAAGTAAAGCATCCGCATGGGTAATTAAGGGCAAGGGATTTGGATTCGAATTCTGTTTTTGTGGTTGCGCCAAAAGTAATCCAGACTGCCTTAGCTGTGATAATTGCAAGAGTGTTATGATTCACCCATCGTTAAGTGGTTTTACTGAGGATGTTATTTTACAAATTAACAAAAAAACCATTCCCTTTGATGAAATGAATTTTGCTTTGGATTCAAATCAAATGACGGGAACTATAACAATAAAAACCTCGCCAACTGATAATAAATCTCAACAGAAGATTAAAAATAATGAACAATTGCTTAAAAATATTAGCTTCTCAAATGTAGTAATAATAAGTCGGAAAACAGGAGAGTCGATTTCATTAAAAACTATTTTAGAGATTCTAAAAAGTTGTAAGAGTTAAATAAAATAGCTTGCAATTTATTTCATTCGACCCCTAGTGTATTACATAAATATTAGGGGTTAAATTTATAAACCGAATTCCACTCAGTAACAGATGTTAATAAAACAATGCTCCCTGTGATTATTCTCATAGTCCGAATTATCCGAATCCATTCAATCAGGTTACTTTTATTCGTTATTCGATAACCGGAAATCGATTTGTAACTCTAACGATCTATGATGCATCCGGGAAAGAAGTTGAAACATTAGTTAATGAATAGTTAAATACCGGCATATATGAAGCAGTTTGGTCGGCAGCTAAGTTTTCAAGCGTTATTTATTATTATGAATTGACAGCAGGTAATTTTAGTCAGACCAATAAAATGATTCTTTTAAAATAAATATTCCTAAGAAATGTCATCAATAAAAATAATTTAAACACAAAAATTAAAGCGAAAGGGAAACGAAAATGAAAGCTGCATTCTTTACTGTTCTTCTATTCATATTTACTTTTCAAGTATCCAACGCTCAATGGGTACAGACTTCAAATGGACTTGGAGACGTAATCATATTCTCATTGACAAATAACGGAGATAAACTCTTTGCCGGGACTTATGCTAATGGACTATATTCATCAACAAATAACGGTGTGGACTGGACACCAAGTTTTCTAAATGAGGTTTGTTATTCATTAGCTGTTAATGGAAATAATATTTTTGCCGGGACTGTAAATCACGGAGTATTTTTATCAACAAATAACGGTCTCAACTGGATTCAAACTTCTCTCAATAATCGAACTATTGGTGCATTCGCAATTAGCGGGAACAATATCTTTGCCGGGGCCCGAAACGGTGATGCAGGAGTACTATTGTCTACTGATAACGGTACAAGCTGGACTCAAACATCATTAGTAAATAAAATTATTTATTCATTAACAATTAGCGGAAGCAATATCTTTGCCGGGGCTTATGACACCGGTGTATATCTGTCAACAAACAGCGGCGTAAACTGGATACAAACTTCTTTAAATAACCGAAGAATTTATTCAACAGCGAATATTGGAGACAATATTTTTGCAGGAACCGCTTCGGGCGGAGTATATAGATCCACTGATAATGGAATAAACTGGAACCAGACATCTTTGAATTCCAGTAATGGGTTCTCACTGATAGTTTATGGAAATAATGTTTATGCAGGAATGGGATTTGCCACAGGAGTTAATGTATCCACAGATTATGGAATTAGCTGGGAACAAAGAAATGAAGGTTTAGGAAATTTTTTTATCTATGCTTTTTCTATATTAAACAATAATATATTTGTCGGAACAGGAGGAATGAGCATTTACAGAAGGCCTCTCAGCGAGCTTACGAATATAAATTCAGTTTCAAATGAAATTCCAAATGCATTTTCTCTTTCACAGAATTATCCCAACCCATTCAATCCCGAAACTAAAATCTCTTTCTCGGTTCCGGGCACACAAAACGTTTCAATAAGGGTTTACGATGAACTCGGCAAAGAAGTGGATATACTTGTCAATGAGCAGCTGGAAGCAGGTACGTATGAAGCAGTATGGTCAGCAGATAAATTTCCCAGCGGAATTTATTATTACAAAATGACTGCAGGCAATTTCAGCAAGACCACTAAAATGATCCTTTTAAAATAAATCTTTAAAAAAGTATAAGACATTAAATAAACTTATAAATTAAAATTAAAATGAAAGGGAAACAAAAAGTGAAAACAATATTCTTTACTTTACTTGTATGCATAATTGCTTTTCAGATATCCGGCGCGCAGATTCAAATACCCGGAAATACTGAAGTGATACCGGATATCTTTAACATACAAAACAAACCTCAGAAAGATCATTCTTCAAACATTAAATCAAGCGGACATTATTCCTCCACTGACTGGAGAAATATAATTGATTCAACGTGGGGTCCCGGATTACCGACATCTGAAAAACTGAAGATCTTTGATACTTTCTGGAACAGGATTGATTCGTCTTTTGCATGCTTTCATGATCTGACAGTAAACTGGGATTCATTGAAACAAGTTTACCGTCCCGAAATCGAAGCAGGAGTCAGCAGAGGAAGATTTGCAGGTATAATGAGCCGGCTTTCAATTGCTTTAAAGGAATCCCATACTTATGCAATGGACTATGGAGTCTATAGTACTCCGCGTTATCCCGGAATACCTTTTATGAACATAGGCGGATGGGGTGAAAATCAATATTTCGGCGCCGGGCTGACACCTTTGTCTGACAGTTCATTACTTGTTTACAATGTGATCCCAAATCATCCTCTTGGACTTCAGCGCGGAGATATTATACTGGGTTATGATGGCATTCCATGGAAAGTTCTTGTTTATCAGCTTTTAGACATTGAATTTCCGTTAAGCAACGGATGGCGCTGTTCGCCCGCCACTTTCACTCACAGCATTCTGATGTCAGCAGGAAGAAACTGGCATCTCTTTGATACGATCGATATTGTTAAGTACGGGACAGGAACTACTGTTCATCTCCCTACTTCTTTGCTTTCAGGATTAAATACATCTCTTTTCTGTACCGAACAAATGGACATTGCCGGCGTTCCGAAACCAAATTATAACTCAGGTCAATATGTTTCTTACGGAATTATCCAGGGTACAAACACAGGGTACATTTACTGTTGGCAGTGGTCAGGTAATGCGGGGCAGCAATTTTTCAGGCTGTTCAGGCTTTAATGCAAACTGACGGGCTGATCATTGACTTCAGGACAAACTTTGGCGGAAATATGTTTTTAAGTGATTCTGCATTGAAAATTTTATTCAACTATTCCTCTTCCACAATTGAATTCGGACACAGATGCAGCGCTGCAGATCATCAGCAAATGTGCGCTGAAAATCTGTGGAATACTTATAAGATCAACGGCGCGCCTCCGGGATACAACAAACCAATTGCATTGCTGACCGGACCCGGTGCTGCGAGTTCAGGCGATCAGGTAGCGCTCAGAATGAGATATCACCCCCGTGTTAAAGTCTTTGGAAAATCCACCGGCGCAGCTTTTAACAGTCCTGTCACTTTAAATCTTAATGCTGACTGGCTGAGTTCATATTCTCCCAAGGATGCATTTGAGTTAAATAATCCCGGCATATATCTTACACATCTGGAATTTCCCGTCGATCAGAGTGTATGGCTTACTCCTTCCCTTGTCGCACAGGGACGTGATGATGTTGTAGAGTCAGCACTTAGCTGGATAAATGTTTTTTCAGGAGCCGGAACGACATTATTAACTGACAATGCCGAGGCTGGTTTTACAAAATGGGTAACTGACGAAGGCTGGGGAGTAGTAAAGAGCAATGCTCACTCTCCCGTGAATTCATTTTCCGACAGCCCGAAAGGCAATTATAAAAACAATGCGAATAATTCGATGACATTAAAGAATCCTGTTAATGCATCAGGTTCTGCAGCATTGATATTAAGCTTCTGGCAGAAGTATGCAGTTCAGTCAGATAAGGATTTCTGCATAGTCGAAGTTTCAGGCAATAATGGGACAACATGGCAGCAGGCTGTAAAATATACCGGGACGGTGAGTACAATACATCAGTCACAGATCGATATCACGAGGTATGCAAATTTTTCACCGAATGTGAAAGTTCGCTTCAGACTAACCTCTGATGGAAGTACCATTGCTGACGGTTGGTATGTTGATGATATATTGATCACAGGGTATGCACCAGGTCAGAGCATAGCCGGTATAAATGAAAATAACATTCCTTATAATTATTCATTAAGTCAGAATTTTCCTAATCCGTTTAATCCGACGACTACTATAAAATTTTCGTTACCGGAAAATGCATTTACAAAACTTGTGATCTATGATGCGCTCGGTAAAGAAGTTGCAACATTGGTCAATGAGCAGTTAAGTCCCGGCTCATATGAACGGGACTGGGATGCGGCAAATTTTCCGTCCGGAGTTTATTATTACAAACTCAGTGCCGGTAATTACAGCATGATCAATAAGATGATCCTTTTGAAGTAGCCGGATCGTTTATAATAGTATAAAAAACCAAGAGATCATAATAATTAAGACAGGCAACAAAAGGTGACAAAAAATTCCCACCCAAAAACAAACGCCATGTAACTCTAAATAAGTTACATGGCGTTCTGTTTTTTGAAA
This sequence comes from uncultured Ignavibacteria bacterium, assembly GCA_937872315.1. Lineage (GTDB taxonomy): Bacteria > Bacteroidota > Ignavibacteria > Tepidaquicellales > Tepidaquicellaceae > JAGPCH01. The sequence continues at coordinate 9,243 of CALMST010000368.1, forward strand.
CCTGATTTTAAGTGTTCAGCAAAAAAAATTAATTTGTTAGAATACTAATTTCTATCCGCCCAAAACGTTTAAATGAAATACAGAATAGATTAATCTGAAATCTGTCTCCCCTTCTGTAACTGTTCAGAAAGTCATAATTTACCTGGAAGACACGAAGACACAAAGTAAAAAATGTTTTAAAACAGATTCTTTGAGCCTTTGTGTCTTTGCGGTAAAATTTAATTTTCCTGCTTCGTGATTATTCAACTAATAAATTATTTACTGTTTAAAATTATTTCATGAGAATCATACTCTTCGTCTGCGAAAACTTTCCTGAATTATTTTGATTAGTTCCGCTCACTTCCAGTCTGTAAAAATACACTCCGCTCGGTAAACTGCCTGCATCAAAATCAGCTTCGTATTTTCCGGGAGATAAATTTTCATTTACAAGAATTGCAGTCTCTTTTCCGATTGCATCGAAAACTGTTAATCTTACCAGCTGACTGTTTCCTGAATTATTTGAACCGGTAATATCAAATTTAATTTTTGTAACAGGATTAAATGGATTAGGATAATTCTGCGAAAGATGATATTCTTCAGGAGTGACTGAACTTATATTAATGATGCCTGTGGAAATTCCCGATATCACTCTTAATGACCTGGCATTAAAATCTGAAATGAATAATGAATCTCCTCCAAGTGAGGCAACAATTCCATTCGGACCATTGAATGTAGCGGCTGCAAAACTGCCGTTAACCTGACCTGAGACGCCTGTTCCTGCCAGTACAGATATCTCTCCAGTCAAAGTAACCTTATAAATCTTGTGGGTATTGAAACCTGTTGCATAAATATATCCTTTTGAATATTCAATGAATCCGACTATTCCCGGAATCTGAGCAAGCAGTAAAATATCCCCCGCCTGAGTGATAGAAAATATTTTACCGTCAGTAAAATTTGCAGCATATAAATTTTCATTGTCATCAAGGGTCATACCTACAGGATCAGTCATTCCTCCGCCTGTATAAAGCAGAGAATAATTTCCCGTCGAATCCGCGAGATATATTTTGCCTCCCTGATAACTGCTGATATAAATTTTGCCGTCGCTTCTGAAAAGGACCGTACCCGGAAATGGAATGGATGCAATGAAGGGCTCTACAACACCAGCCGGCGAGATCTTTACAACTTTCCCGTTTGAAACATTACTTGGGACATACAGATATCCGTCAGGTCCAAAGTCCGTTCCGTTAGGTGTACTGATACCGCTTGCAAAAATACTTGTCTGTCCGCCGGGAGTTATTTTTGTTATTGTATTACCTACATATCTGGAAGCATAAATATTTCCGCTGTTGTCAATTGATAAACCATCGTCAAAGGTCGATGCTCCCGGTACCAGTGTGCTGACATTTTGAGAGTGTAACAATCCGGATGTCATAAATCCGGAAAGTATTAATATTGTGATTGCAATTTTTTTCATAATATATTTTTTAGTTTAAAGAAAATTTAATATTCTGTTAACTCAGGAAGTAACATCCTGCAGATCTTACGGTGATCTTTAGTTCCGGTCTCACCTTTTTTTGTTGAAATTAAGGAAAAATAGTTGTCCATGATCTGCTGAAGGTTTTTTAATTTTTTAAAAAATGAACTGTCCACATCATATTTGATCTGAATACCTGTTATGATAAGGTTGACAGTTAAAGCTGATATTACTTCATCAACATCCTTTTTTATTTCTCCTTTGTTTTTTGCCTGAAGGAAAAGGTCTTCGAGTTTTATTATGAACAACTTAGCGTAGGGCTGGCCTTTTCTTTTCCTGTAATGGTTTGTAATCTCGGATTTGATACGGAACAGGTTCGCAATTTTCTTTTTATCCGTAAATTCAGGTATGTAAGAATAAGTAAAAAATTTTATTTTCATTAATGGTGAAACATCTGTCTTTAATATCTTCGGTATGTAGTCGATTGCTTCTGTGTCATAAAGATCTATAATAGCATCAAGTATAGAGCTCTTGTCTTTGTAATGCCAGTAAATTGCTCCTTTTGTAACACCTGCTTTTTCAGCTATTGAATCTATTGAAGTGCTATCGTAACCATTCTCAATGAACAGTGAGACCGCACATTTCAGTATCTCCTTTGATGTCTCTTCTGCTTCTTTTTTAGTTCTTTTCATTTGAAATTATATTATACATACCGAAAGTATGTAAAGTTGCATAAATATAATTTCAGATGCAATGAAAAATTTATTTTAGTATTCAAAAAAAAGTATTTATAAAATAAGAAGTTTAAATTTTCTGCTGTTCCGTTTGGAGTGTTCCCTCTCTGAAATCAAAAAGATGCATAATTCAAAGAACCGGAAAAATCTCCCCCCGTAATTTCTTCCGGCAATTTATAACAGGCGGGTTTGTATTACTTAACAAATTGAAATGATTGAACATGAATTGAAACTAAATCATATATTAATTTAAAAATCTTTTGGATAAAACTGAAATATTACTGTCCGGACAGAGAGGAAAGTATTGCATATAAGGCATAAAGCATTCCAGACATTTAAAAATATACCTTTACAGCAGTGTAATGATAATCTGAAATTGTAAAACAGATCGGATAAATTTAAAGAAGCAGTCCGTCAACAGATGAATTAACTTATGCAATAGAATATGATATTCCGGCAGTCCCGAAAAGAATTTTAATTTCGGTAAAAAGCATTCAGGATCAAAAAGAATGGAGATCTACAGTATTGAAATGGACTCTGACATTAGAAGAATGAACAGTAACAGTGAAGGAATTGTCAGTTGCGCCGCAGAAACGGGAAATGACATCAATGAAATGACACTTTACATCAGTGAAACGAATACCTGCAAAGCCGGAATGAACACTGACATCAGCAAAACAGACTTTGACATTCGAAAAATGAAACCTTACTTTCATGAAATGGAAGCTGACATTGAATAAACGGAGACTGACACTGCCGGAACAGAAGATATCATTGGAAAACAGATCCTAACGTTAATGAAATGCAAAGTAACATTGAATAAATGAACCCTGACAGTAAAGAAATGGAGCTTGATCCCTGCAAAAGTGAAATATATGTCACAAGTTCTTTGAAATTCAGAATTATAATTTTTCTTCACAGCCGAATTCCGGCTCTTACCGCGGAAGTGGATGTATTAAAAATAAAGTAAAAATCCTCATAAAGACTTTTGTCAACCGGCAGGAAGCCCTTCGATAAAAGAAAACAACTTTAAATTCTGATTAACTTAAATTTAAATTGTTCCGGTGAATGAAAAATTCTTCAAGCGATTCAAATAGACAGATCGACATAGCAACATCAACCGCGACGGAATCGGATAGAAATCATGAAGTATCAAACTCATAAACAAAAAGCCCGGTAATATGACTATTACCGGGCTTTACTGAGCTGGCAGAGGGACTTGAACCCCCAACCTGCTGATTACAAATCA
>CALMST010000369.1 GCA_937872315.1 uncultured Ignavibacteria bacterium
CTGAATCTTCATCATCTGAATCTTCATCATCTGAATCTTCATCATCTGAATCTTCTTCATCTGAATCTTCATCATCTGAATCTTCATCATCTGAATCTTCATCATACATTTCAGTTTTTTTATCTTCATAATCTTCAATAAGAATCGATTCTTCAGATTTTTCAGATACAGATTCAACTTCGTAAGCATTATCTGTTTCATTTGATGAAATAAGTTCAAGCTGATGACTTCCTTCATATCCTTTTTCCGGAGCATTATCATTAAAAGAATTAAACAGATCAATGTCAGCCTGTGTTATCCCTTCAATTTCCTGATCTTTGAGTATCTCATTTATTTCTTTTAATTTCGGGAGATCTTCAATTGCATTAAGGCCGAGCACTTTCAGAAAGGTCTTTGTCGTAGAATATAAGATCGGTCTTCCGGGAGAATCAGCTCTGCCCTGAATGGTTATCAACTCTTTTTCCATGAGTGAGTTTACAATATAATCCACATTCACCCCCCGTATAAATTCCATTTCGGATCTCGTTATCGGTTGCTTATATGCAATGATGGCAAGAGTTTCAAGCGCTGAAGGCGATAGTTTCTTTCGCTGCTTGTCTTCAAAAAGTTTACCGATAAATCTTCCATATTCTTTTTTTGTTGCAAATGAATATCCACCGGCTATCTTTAAAATTTCAAAAGATTTATTGTTTGTTATATATTCTTCATTCAGCAAAGTCACTGATTCCTCGATCTCTGAAATGCTTACTCTCAGACCGCTTTTATCAATTATTTCTTTTATCTGTCTTGATCCGATCTCATCTTCGGATGCAAAGATAATTGACTCTACAATATTTTTTATCTCGGTGCTTACCAATTAAATCTGAATTTTAAAATGTGAATTTACGGAAAATAAGTTTTGATAATATTTTAATTTATAACATCAGGTAAACCGGTTCTTCTTTTTATAAAAAATTTTGTCATATCATTATTGTCAACCACGATCTCAAGTTCTCCCTCGAGCGCTAGCTGCAGTATTGCAAGAAAAATGCAAATCACTTTTAATCGCATTTCTATCGGAGCTATGAATTCAAGAAACTCGATCTCCGTCTTTTCATCAATTGCCTGAAGAATAAAATCCCTTTGATTTTCAGGTGTAATGTCATGCAGCTCGATTGGATGAACCACTTCTTTACGGATCTGACTGATCGCTCTTTTGTATGCTTTTATCAAATTAAAGATCGTAACATTTTTAAGGCTCGGATCTATTTCCAGTCTGGTTTCCGATTCCTTGTAATCATTATCAGTATTCCCTCTGAATAACTTTTTGCGCTGCTCTTCTTCGAGTTCGGATATCTGCATGGAAATATCCTTAAATCTTTTATATTCAAGAAGTTTGCGCACAAGCGTAAGTCTCGGATCCTCTTCGATCACATTCCCTTCAATATCGATCTGCGGGATCATCATCCGAGCTTTGATCTTCATGAGTTCGGAAGCCATCACTAGAAACTCGCCCGCCAGCTCTATATCAAGAAGCGACATATAATTTATATAATCGAGAAAATCCTTAGTGATCTTGGAGATGGGAATGTTGTATATATCGAGCTCATCTACTTTCACAAAATGCAGAAGTATATCAAGTGGACCTTCGAATTCATTTAGACGCGCCTGATAATTTTTATCTTTGTACATGCTGCTGATCTTATCAGAGACAGAATCCGGATTGACTGTGTTTTCTTCGTTATTCATAGGAGGAACAATATACCTAATTGAGTTCTGAAATTAAATGAATAGATTTTTTTTACTTAGTATCTCATTTGCCTCAAAGACTCTATGACTCTGATATTTAAATGACAACTTGAGATAAAGAAATGAATTTTATAAGTTATAAAAGTATATAAAAAATATTTATCTGTTTTAAATGTAATAGAGAAAAAAATATGACAAAAGAAAAATTAAAATCAGAATTTCATAAACTGATTGATAATATTGATGATGAAAATATGCTTGAACAGTTTTAAGAAGTTATTATAAAATTCAAAATAAGGAATAAAAGGATTTCTAAAAAAGATATTATGGACGAGTTAACCGAAAAGCAAAAAATTAGATTAATGCAGTCTATAGAACAAGTAAAAATTGGAGATATTATTGATAATGATAAGATGAAGGATGAAATTAAAATATGGCTTACAATATAATCCGGACTAAAAATACAATTGAAGACATATAAGAAATTGTAGATTATATAAAAAATGATTGGTCAAAAAAAGTTACTGAAAAATTCATTATTAGCTTGTTCTCAAAATTAGATCTGGTTTCAAATTATCCAACTTCAGGTCAAGCTTCAGAAAAAAATAGATATGTAAGGCGAATCCTCATTTCCAAACAAAATTATCTTTATTATGAAATTGAAGATAAAATATAAATCTATTGAATTTCTTTGACACAAGACAGGATCCGGAAAAGGATAAATTCGGATAAAAGACCCTTCAAGAATTCTTTACAGATGATTTTGGTTTTTGAACACTGCATAACATAAAGGAGGATGAAAATAAATCTTTAGCCAAAAGCAATTTATTGTCGATGCAAAGTATAACTTTGAAAATTTTTTCTTTGAGCCATAGAGCCATAGAGGCAAAAACACCTGTTCACTCCTTCTTTCTCATCTACATTTAAATCCTTGATTAATTTAATTACTTTGACCGAAATAAAAATTTTAGTTGAGATTATTTTTAATTATAGGTATTACATTCATTATTACCGGTTCATCTTTCGCTCAGGTCGAATTAGTTGAGATCCGCAATCCGGTCTATAATTTTTTAAAGAGAATGCAGCTTAAGAAGGTCATTCCCGGTTATAATTCTTCAATCAGTCCATTGTCCAGAGGCGAAGTTGCAGATTATCTTAATACAATTAAAAATGATCAGTCAAAGTTAACTTCAACTGATAAGAAATTTCTAAAAGATTATGAAGTGGAATTTGAATATGATATGACGGGACAGACAACTAAACAGAGAGATCTGTTTACAACTTCCGGACTCAACAGTCTAACTGATCAATACAAACAAAAGCATGTTTATTTTTATACTGATTCGAATAAAACTTTTTTCGGTGACGTGTATGGTGTAATTTCAGGAGAATCAGCAAACGGGGATTCGGTAAGCAATAATTCAGATCTTTCCGGAGAATATGGATTTTCCCTTAGAGGTACTATTAAAAACAGCATTGCATATTATCTCAGAGTAGCCGGAGAGATCTCACCATTTGAATTCAATTATATTGAAAATTATCAGATCAGTGATGATACGATCCTGAACGGTCCTATGAACATTAATATTGATGAAGATAATTTTAATACATATACAGGATATCTCAGATATCAGACTAAACCCGGCTGGCTGGCTCTGACTTTCGGAAATTCACCTATGACAATCGGATATGGTTATGTCGATAAATTATTTATGTCTCAGTATGGATTACCATTTAGTTACGGTAAACTCGATCTAAGCTATAAGGCTGTAAATTATTCATTTACTTACGGGAGTCTTAAAGGAGATTCAATCGGTATTTACCCGTATATAACTTCCCGTCCTTTATATTCAAAAAGTCTGGCTACACATAATCTTAACATAAATTTTTCTGATGCTTTCAGAATAGGTTTATGGGAAACTATAGTGATCAGCGAACAGCCTTTCAGCTTTACATATCTCAATCCGATTAGTTTTCTGATCTCTGCGGATCTAAGCTCAGGTGAGCAGCAGTCAACGGAGAATAATTCTTTGCTGGGAATTGAGACTGAGATTACACCGGTAAAAAATTTATCTTTTCAGGGATCGCTTTTAATTGATGATCTTACTTTTGGAACTATCACAGTCAATGATTCACTGAATGAAAATAAATTCGGATATCAGCTCGGAGGGCTCTGGACGAATTCCTGGAATATGGACGTCGCGCTTGAGTTTACCCATCTTGATCCGTTCGTTTATTCACAGAGATATAATAAAAGCACTTATACAAATTATTCAAGATCTCTCGGACATTCACTTCCGCCAAATTCAGATGAAATAGCGGCAAGGATAGTTTATGACATAACCAACCGTTTACAGATAAATTTCTTATACAGGCACCAGAGATCGGGTGAGGGTATAGTGGTCGATTCAAACGGTGTGTTACAGGCAAATTACGGCGGCAATATTAATTTTGGATTGGGTGATGCATACTTAAGGACAAACAAGTTTCTTGACGGTGTCAGGATCAACAGGGATCTGATAAATATAGGAATATACTGGGAGCCGATCAGGCAGTTATATATTACGGGAAATTATGAGCTCAGAATGATAAATAATATTACATATGATCTGAAAACCAATGATTCGTATTTTTTTGGGGCTATAGGAATAGATCTTTAAAATTACAATATGCCCGAAAAGATCAAATCTTATCTTCTCTATAATGCAAATCAGAATAATGAGAATTCTGTTTCTGAAAGATCACGGAAAAAGAGATCTGATTTTTTCAGAGAATTCTGCATTAAGTTAAACATGCCTTTTCCGTTAAGTATACTGGATCTGGGCGGAAGTGATTATCACTGGAGAAGATCCGGTTTTGTAAATAATAAGGATTTTCAGATTACCATGGTTAATACGGAAGATCAGGACCTGTCAGGCATGGATAATTTTATTTATCTGAAAAAAGATGTAACGGATCTGGGTAATTTTTCAGATGAAGAATTTGATATTGTGTATTCAAACAGTCTGATCGAACATATAAACACTGAAGATTTACAATTTAAATTGGCGGAAGATATCAGAAGAATAGGAAAGCATTATTTTATACAGACTCCCAATTATTATTTTCCATTGGAGCCTCATTTTCTGTTTCCTTTTTTTCAGTATCTGCCGGTGAATGTAAGAGCGGGGCTGGTAAAGAATTTTGATCTCGGATGGTATGATAAGCAGCCGGACAAAGAGAAAGCGCTTGAATTGGCTTCTTCAATAAAACTGTTAAGTCAAAAAGAACTGAAAAAATTATTTCCTGACGGGAACATATATCACGAAAAATATTTATTTTTGAATAAATCTTTTATCATATACAAATAAAAAATGGAGCTTTTTAATATAGGTTTTATCACTGTAAAGCTGATAGACATAATTGATATACTGATTGTCACGTATGTCTTTTACAAACTCTATTTTGTGATGAAAGGTACGATCGCTTCACAGATATTTTTTGCGTTGGTGATAATCATAGCTTCGGCATTTGTTGCGCAGCTGCTTAACATGCAGGCGACCAGCTGGATATTAGGTAAACTCACGGAGATATGGGTAATTGCTTTTATAATATTATTCCAGCCGGAGATACGAAGATTGCTTCTTCTGATAGGAAAGACAAAGGTTGCAAGGATCTTTACAAAATCGAACGTGGATGAAAATGTAAATGAGATCGCTGAAGCATGTTATGACATGGTCGGAAGAGGTTGGGGTGCATTGATGGTAATTGAAAGAACGACCGGTCTGAAAAGCGTAATTGAAACAGGTGATGCAATACATGCAAAGATAAAAAAAGAAATTCTGATCTCAATATTCAACCCTAAATCTCCGCTTCATGACGGAGCTGTAATTTTCAAGAATGACAGAATTGAAGCAGCAAGATGTCTGCTCCCACTCTCCGATCCCGAAACTATAAGAAATAAAAATCTTGGCACAAGACACAGAGCCGGTATTGGCATAACAGAAGTATCAGATGCAGTTTCAGTCATTGTTTCTGAGGAAAATAAAGTTGTATCTGTGGCAGAAGACGGTAAGCTTACATTTTATAAGAATATAGATGAGCTTAAAGAGAGACTCAGGAAATCCATGGGTAAATCTTCGGTCGCCAGTTCGATGAAAAATATTTTTGAAGAAACCGGCAGTGAAGATTTTGAGGGTAAAAAATCAAAAAAAGAAAATTCTTCTGAAATTAACAAAGACCTGATCAAAGAAGATAAAACTGATGAGAATGAAGAAGAGATAAATGAAGAAATAAAAGCAGATAAAAAAGAAGCAGATAAATAATGGATCTTAATACAATTCACAGAAAAGAGCTTGTAAGAAAATTGCACAGTTCGGGTATCAAAGACAAATCGGTATTGAAAGCGCTGACAAACGTAAAAAGAGAACTGTTTGTGAAAGATGAATTTAAAAAATATTCATACGAAAACATAGCACTGCCTTTGAATTCAAATCAGACAATCTCACAGCCGTTCACTGTAGCATTCATGACCGAGCTTTTGGAAGTGAAACCCGGGGATAAAGTGCTTGAGATCGGAACAGGGTCGGGTTATCAGGCTGCAGTATTAGAAGAAATGGGAGCCGATGTTTATTCGGTAGAAAGGATAAAAGAGCTTTCGGAACTGGCAAAGGAAAAATTATCAAAGCTTGGATACAGAGTACATCTGAAAATTGACGACGGTACAAAAGGCTGGCCAGAGAATTCGCCGTTTGATAAGATCATAGTGACAGCCGGCAGCCCCGTTATTCCAAAACAATTACTGGAGCAAATGAAGACAGGCGGAAAGATGGTAATACCTGTCGGGGATGAAGCTCTTCAGAAGCTGGTGCTTGTCATTAAAGTTGAAAATGAAGATCCGAAAATAAAAGAACCGAAATACAGATTTAAAACTTTTAAAGACTTTAAATTTGTACCGCTTATAGGGGAAGAAGGGTGGCAGATTTCTAATTAAGAATTACATTTACAAATTGCAAATTGCAAATTACAAGTATCAATTAAACACAACTGTACAATTTTTAGTAACGGATTATATCGGATGTGAAATTAATTTTTAAAGAAATTAAATGTAATTCTTAAATCTTAATTCTTATTTCTTAAATCCAAATTAAAAAAAATCCCAAATACGAAATCCCAAATTCCAAATCAATATGATTGATTCTTTTCGGACAATAAAATCTTCAACTTTTTCCGAGATCAAGATCACCAGATCAAAATTCATCTCACAAGCATTTCCGGTAAGTTCGCATCAGGAAATTTCAGATAAAATAAAAGAAGTAAAGAAAGAATATTACGACGCATCTCATCATCCTTATGCATATCGCTTAGGAATTGATAAAAATGAATTTAAATTTTCAGATGACGGCGAACCGTCGGGCAGTTCCGGAAAACCTATACTGGAATCAATTGATAAACTTGAACTAACGGATGTGATGGTAATAGTCACAAGATACTTCGGCGGAACGAAGCTGGGAGTCGGCGGACTGCGCAGGGCAATGTCAGAAGCGGCTGATCTTTGTCTGAGCAAGGCAATTCTTCTGGAAAAGCTGATCACGGAAGAAATGAATATTGAATTTGATTATACTTTTATGAACGTTGTGATGAATTTGATCGAGTCAGAGAAAATAAAACTGTCCGGAAATACATCTGTCGAAAAATGTAAATTAACTCTGGAAGTCAGATTGTCAAAAATTGAAAAGCTGAAAACTGATCTGGTTAGTTTGACTAACGGTGGTATAAAGATTATTAGTAAATTCTAATCCGTTGGCTAAAGCCAACGGGAATGAATGTGAATTTTGTTTTACTTT
>CALMST010000370.1 GCA_937872315.1 uncultured Ignavibacteria bacterium
CAATACCCAATACTTTCTTAAACAAAAAACAAATAAGAAATAAGTAACCCAATAACCAGTGTAAGCCCGAATATCATATTCAGCTGGGCAGTCATCATTATGTGCTGTGTCCCGTATTCAAACCTTTCCATTCCATCCGGCGGAAAACTGTCACTCATCTTTGTAACCTTTAGTGCGAGCGGCAATGTGATAAGCGCAAGCAGCGAAAACCATGGAAGCATACCCATCACAACAAATACAATAAGTATCAGATATGCACCAAGCACCATTCCGTAATATAATTTTATTGAGACCTTTTCACCTACGAGTATCGGGAGTGTTTTTACACCAAACTTTCCGTCAAAGTTAATGTCACGGATATTGTTTGAATGAAGAATTGCATCTATCAGTAATCCTATCGGGATAGAAAATAAAAGAGGCATATAGGAAAATTCTTTTGTCTGCACAATGTATGCGCCTAGCGTCATTCCAAGACCAAAAGAAATTATAACCTGAATATCTCCCAATGCTTTATATTTTAAAGCAAAAGGTTTAGCAGTATAGAATATTGCTGAAAGCAAACCGAAGAGAGTCAGATAGATTATCCATACACCTGCTACAGTATAAAGATAAACACCTATGAGTGAAGCTATCAGTAGCGAAACAACTGCTGCTGTTTTCATTTGTTTCATGCTCACAAGACCTTTAGAGATCACCATTGAGCCGCCGTGAGGAATACCAAGTTCCTTGTCTTCTTTATCTATTCCTTTTTCGAAATCATAGATATCGTTGATAATATTTGTTCCCACCTGCACCATTATGCATCCTGTCAGGCATAGTATGAAATTTATAAAACTGAAATCCAGACCGGGATTTAATAAAACCGCAAGAACGGATCCGAATAAAACGGGAATTATTGAGGCCGGGAATGAATAAGCTCTTGCAGCCATCATCCACAGGCCAAACCCTTTTGGTGGAGCTGTATTTTCTGACATATTGATTTTAAATTTAGCAAAATTACGAAATCTATTTTTTAAAAAATACAGAAAATTGGACGAACAATTCCGCAATGATGTATGATCGTGCGTCTCTACTCAAGAAACTTCCCGCTGCCGATGATCCTGACCTTTTCAAAAAACTCTTCCCGTGAATTTGTAACCGGGAAAGGAACTCCGGGTACGGGTAAATTTAAAAATTCACATAAAGGCGTCCAACCGGATCTCACATCAAACACAAGAAGTTTATCTCTGGGAATGGTCCGCATCACTTCGTCTGTATGCTCATTGAATTTAGAAATAACCTTCTCCTTATTTTTAAGATCCTTTCCGAATTCAAGAAATGCCTGCCTTCTTCCATACAACATCACAGGTATTCTTTTCCATGGCTGTAAAGAGAAAGGAAGATGAACCGCAAGTTTTATTATCTTCGGCGAGAAGGGATTTCCTGCCGGGAAAATTGTAGCCGAAGCGCTTTTATACCATTCCTCCGGATCCCTTACAGTATGGATGACTTTTGCTTCAGGATAATATGAATATAAATTTTTGTAAAACCGCGCGCCCGGATAATCAACCGAGGATTTGTAATCTTTAAACAGTTCCTCCCATTCCACAGGTTTACCTTTTTCAGCATCTTTAAAATATTTTAATCCTGACGGATACTGAAAGAGCTCGGTCATGTGATAGCAATTTCCGAATCCGAGAATCTCAAGCGCTAGCTTTAGAGAAAAAGTACCTGTCCGGCCGAGTCCCGAGCCGATGATCTTAAGAGGCATAAAATAAATTTTGACAATTTACATAAGGATCTGATATTTATAAATTCAATTAAATAATTTTTAAAATTAATTTGCAGAGAAACGCAATTGCGCGTCTCTGCGCGGGTTGTATTTTTCTATATTCAAAAGTTTATTTAGATTTAATGGAATATTTTGTAAAATATAAAAACACATTTATATTATTTGTAAAAACAATGTCAGCATTATGGAAATCGAACTCGATCCTGAT
>CALMST010000371.1 GCA_937872315.1 uncultured Ignavibacteria bacterium
ATTTTTATTCTCATGTTTTGTTTAGTATTGAGTATTGAGTATTGAGTATTGAGTAATTCTGTTATAAACCATCTATTTTTAAGATTTAAGATTTAACAAAATCTTTACTCCCACTCTATCGTTGCAGGTGGTTTCGAGCTTATGTCATATACCACTCTGTTTACTCCCTTTACCGAATTAATTATCTTATTTGAAACCTCTGATAAAAAATTTTTCTCAAAATGAAAAAAGTCTGCTGTCATCCCGTCTGTAGAAGTTACGGCACGAAGTCCGACTACATTCTCATAGCTTCTTTCATCACCCATCACGCCTACTGTCTGAACCGGCAGCAATACTGAAAAGGCCTGCCATATCTTATCATAGAGATCATTCTTTTTCAAAGCATTAATATAAATGTCATCCACTTCCCGTAATATTTCAAGCTTGGCTTTTGTAATATCACTTAATATCCTGATTGCAAGTCCGGGTCCCGGGAAAGGATGTCTGTAGATCAGGCTCCTGGGAAGACCAAGCTTTTCCCCAATTTCCCTGACCTCATCTTTGAATAATTCCCTGAAAGGCTCTATAAGTTTAAGTTTCATTTTCTCGGGAAGTCCGCCCACATTATGATGTGATTTTATCGTTACCGACGGTCCTTTGTGAGAAACGGATTCTATTACATCCGGGTAGAGCGTTCCCTGAACAAGGAACTTAACATTCCTGATTTTCCCGGCTTCCTTTTCAAAAACATCTATAAACGTCTTACCGATTATCTTTCTCTTTTTTTCAGGATCAAATACTTTTTCAAGTCTTTTCAGGAAAATGTCTGTTGCATTAACATAAATAAGATTGATCTTATAGTGCTTTTCAAACAGATCAACGACTTTTCTGCTCTCATTCTTCCGCATAAGTCCGTTGTCAATGTGAATGCAGATAAGATTGTCACCGATTGCTTTATGAACAAGTACAGCCGCCACCGAAGAATCAACCCCTCCGCTTAATCCGCAGATCACTATGCTCTTCCCTGCAGTCTTTTTGATCTCATCTGTTTTGGATTCAATTATAGATTCGGGTACAAATAAATTCTTGACTTTACAGATCCCAAACAGAAAATTATATAATATGTTTCTTCCTGATTCAGTGTGATGAACTTCCGGATGAAACTGAAGACCGTATATTCCGGCTCTTTCGTTTTCCATACTGCATATCACTCCTGTTAAACTTTTGGATGATGAACTGAACTTTTCAGGTAAGGAATCTATCGAATCACCATGACTCATCCATACATTAAGATTATTCCCTGTGCCTTTGAATAATTCAGTATCCCTGAATCTGTAGATCTTTGTATGCCCGTATTCCCTCTGTAGTGAAGTGTGGAGTTTACCTTTCAGCAGATGGCAAATTAACTGCATTCCATAGCAGATCCCGAGTACAGGGATCTTGCTTTTTGTCAAAAGGTCAAGATCGGTTTTTTTGATCCTGGGAGATGCTTTCTCAAGCACGCTTGCCGGTCCGCCGGAAAGTATAACTCCTTTAAGGTTATGATCCCTGCTTTTATCTTTAATGTATTTCTTAAGATTGATACTGAACGGCTGGATCTCTGAGTATACCCTGAGTTCGCGGGTCCTGCGCGCAATTATCTGCGTATATTGCGAACCAAAATCCAATATTAAAACTAAATCTGTTTTTTTCAAATTATAATTATTTTTTCCGGGTTGAATTTTCTGATGCAAGAAGAACAGCTCCAAAAGAAGGCTTATGTTTTTTTATCACAACTTCAACGTTTTTTAATTTTTTAAGCTCTTCGCTCAATTGATCTGAAAGAAAATTTTTATTTTCAATTACACTGCCGATAAATGCCACACAGATCTTTTTTCTGACCCCGGTAATACTCAGAAACGTCCTGATATGTTCCGTAAGATCTTTGACCGCTTCACTTACAACCTGCAAACTGAGTTTACATCCCTTTTCCGCAGATCTGATAACTACCGGTGTTATTTTCTGAATATCAAAATTCTGATGAAAGATCCTGTCATTTAAATTATTCCTGTCAATGCCGAACTCTTCTTTCAGATTTTTAGCAAGTAATGTTTCATTTCCTTTATCAAACTCTTTGCCAAGAAGATTCAAAGCTCTTTTACCGATCCAGTATCCGCCTCCTTCATCTCCTATTATTCTTCCCCATCCGCCGACTCTTGTGATTTTTCCTTTTACAAGCCCATATAAGACCGATCCCGTTCCGCTTATCAGAATGATACCGTCTTCTCCTTCAAACGCTCCATAAAGAGCAGTCATTGCATCAGTGTGTATGTGAATATTCCTGAAATCCAGTTTTTTCCGGAATGCTGTTTGTAATTTCTTTCTGTCACTTTCTTCCCGCGCGCCGGCTATACCTATTCCAATTCCTTTACATTCTTTCAGATCAATATTACATTTTTTAAACGCCCTGATTAAATAATCCGATACTGTATCAGTATATAATCTGACACCTGCAACAGAATAATGAATGCCTTTGAATGAATTCAGATATATTACTTTTTTGTCTAAATCTGTTATAATTATTTCACATTTTGTTCCTCCCGAATCTATGCCCGAATAATATCCAATCGATTTTTTCATTTGCGGAAGTTATTAATATTCGTTTTAAATTAAAATCTCAAAAAAATAACAATAATATCTGATTTGCCAGTAATGTCCAAAACATTTTGTAAAATTAATAATTGTTTAAAATTCACTTCAGAATCAAATATTTCAAGCTGTGAAATAAAACGAACCTCCTGTGATAAATTGCCGAATAGAAATTCAGAGCTTTGGCGAAATGCGAAAATATCCTGTCTGAGACGCACGGCAGTGCTCTTCTGCCGTGCGGTGAGTTGAATTTTTTGCCGCCAATGTATATGAATTTCCGTCAATTTATCCTGAAACAAAATAACAAGTTAACAAGATAACAATCGGGCGACCTATATATACTGCTTCTTTGAGAAAAAATTTAAATTTACCTTTTAATACTGCCCCGGAAAGGAAGACAAAGCTGATATGAATATATTCTGGATTTCATTTAAACGAAGTGAACAGATTTGGTAAAATATACATTTTTTATATTCTTTAATCTCAGACTAACTTTTAATAAATTATTTAAACAAACAGATAAAAGAATCTTAACTTTAATGATAGTTTCAGGATTTTGTAAATACTCTGATTCATCTGATACTGGATTTAATGATAGACTTTTTTTAAGAAATTTAAATTTTATAGCATAAATTCTCATAAATTCTCCCGGAGAAACTGTAAAAAAGCATTTATTAACCGGACTATTACATAAAGTTCATTTTTGGCTTAAAATAATGGAGAACCGGAGTTTAACCTCACTTGCATATGACGAGGAAATTGCAAAAGATATTAACCTGAAGTCCCGGGCAGGATCTTTTCCGTACCGGGTAATAATAGCATAATTGAATCAGCATTTATCACAGGAAGCATCGCAAAAGGTTATTTTAAACCCGGAAGTGATATGGATACAGTTTTGATAAGCATTTATGCAGATCACAATATTACAAACATACGGGTTATTTTCAAAATTAGGTATGAGATATGCAATACGGATCTTAATGTTACAAATACAATTTCAATTTCTATAAAATTACAATCATATAAATTGTTTCACATAGCAACAGAAACTTTCAATTATTTATTCAGAATAAACCAAACATAAATTAATTCTAAAAATTAGTTATCCAAGGAACTTTTTGTAAAGCTTTTCTGATTTTCTGTAATATCTTATAAATAAAATCATTAATGAAAAAACTTCTTCTCCTCGTTTCATTTTTTATCTTCTCGGATTCAATTTTTTCCCAGACTAGCGAGATCACCGGGAGAGTAATTGATAAATCCAATCAGCTTCCTGTAGGTGATGTTGCCGTTGCTGTTATCAAAAACGGACAGATACTTTACGGTACTGAGACCTATGAGAACGGATTCTTCACAATTACAGATGTGGAAGTAGGATTGTATTCCCTTAGAATAAATCAGATCGGCTATAAAACAGTTATTTATGATAATGTAGTGGTGAATACCGGAGCTCCTGCAAATGTGCTTATTGAACTCGAACTGATCTCCACTGAAGAAATTGTCGTCGAAGAGGACAGATTCGTAATGCCGGGTGACCTTGTAAATTCATTTAAAAAACTTCAATACGAGGAGATCCGCCGAACACCGGGCGGTTTTGAAGATATAGGAAGAGTAGTTCAGACATTGCCAGGAGTATCTTTTGTCAATGACGGCAGAAATGATCTTATTGTAAGAGGAGGTTCACCTACGGAAAATTTATTTCTTGTAGACAATTCACAGATCCCGAACATTAATCACTTTGGCTCACAGGGCGCTACAGGAGGTCCTGTAAGTATCATAAATCTGGAGGTTATACGTGAGGTTGATTTTCTTACCGGCGGATTTTCTGCAAGATACGGAGATAAGCTTTCATCAGTGCTTGAAGTTAAATTAAGAGAGGGCAGCAGGGATAGATTTCTGAGCGACATAAATCTCAGCGCAACGGGATTCGGAGCTGTAATTGAAGGTCCGATAGGAAGCGAAAAAAAAGGCTCATGGTTTTTGTCAGCAAGAAAAAGTTATCTTGATTTTATATTCAAAGCTTCGGGTTTTGGTTTTGTTCCTGAATATTCTGCTGCGCAGTTTAAAGTAGTTTATGATTTTGATGAAAAAAATTCACTGACAGTTAACGGAGTTGGAAATCTCGACAAAGTAACATTCAATAATGATGATGAAGAAAACAGACAGGATAATGAGAACATTCTGAAAAATAATCAGTCGGGTTATTTTAATTCCTACGAATGGCGTACAATACTTTCTAAAAGATCTTTTGCTTTGTTTAATCTCGGAAGAAATTTTACAAAATTTGACTATTCCGGAAGAGATGCATTATTTAACGAAATTTTCACCAACAAATCAGATGAAGGAGAAACTGCGCTTAAAGCCGAGTACTTTCTGACCCCGGGACCTAATACCCAGATCCAGACGGGCGGCAGTTTTAAATTTGTGAATTTCTCAAACGACATTTATCAGCAGCAGGATACTTCCTTTATAATTGATCCTGAAACCGGCATGGGTTACATTTTACCCGAAATTAATATTGATGAAAATACAAAGACCAATAAGGCATATTTGTTTGCGCAGATCTCGCAGAATATTTACAAGGGGATCAAACTGAATTTAGGGTTAAGATACGATTACTTTGAATATCTTAATGACAAGAATTACATTGCGCCGAGAGCTTCCGTTCTTATTCCTGTAAATAAAAAATTCAATTTTAGTCTGGCTTACGGAATATTCTATCAGTCCCCTGCTTATGTCTGGCTTACAGCCAATCCGCAGAACAGGAACCTGAAAGATATCAGAGCTGATCATTATGTCGCCGGTCTTGAGTATTTTGTTTCAGATGATGTGAGAATGACTTTCGAAGCTTATTATAAAGATTATTCCGATTATCCGGTAAGTACAACGAGACCTTACCTGATACTTGGAAACAACGGCGGAAATTTTGAAAAGACAGATGAGTTTGGTCTTGAACCGCTGGTATCTTCCGGAACGGGTTATGCTAAAGGGATTGAATTCTTTCTGCAAAAAGCTCTTACGGATAATTTTTACGGACTTATAAATTTTTCACTGTTTGATGTTAAATATAAAGCTCTTGACGGAATCGAAAGACAGAGCACATTCAATAATCAGTATTTGTTTACAATATCCGGCGGTTATAAATTTGCGAAAGTATATGAGGCTGCTGCAAAATTCAGGCTGGCAGGCGGCAGACCGTTCACACCAATAAATCCGGCAGACGGATCACAGCTTGTTTCAGAATATAATTCAGCACGCCTTCCCGATTACAATAGGCTTGACATCAGACTTGACAGAAAATTCAATTTTGAAAAATGGACTCTTGTAGCTTATTTCGATATTCAGAATGTACTGAATCAGAAGAATGTGACTGATTATGAATGGAACATTTATACGAGATCAATTGAAGCCAATGAAAGCATAGGAGTGCTTCCTACTATTGGTATCAATGCAATTTTTTAAAACTTCTTCTTTAAATACTGTAATACTCATTGCAGATAATGCAGCTCAGACGGATAAAATAAATCTTTCCAATAGATGATCAATATCATACTATGAATTAAAGATATTTGATAATTTTGTACAGATGAAAATCACAAAGTAAGATCTGATCAGGAATAAAAAAACTTTCCTCATTCCAATAATCTTACATATCCATGTTATTACCGTTCTTCATGAATTCGAAATTGATTTATTAGTCAATTGAGAACCCTGTCTTCATCTGCCACATTCTTCAGGAACTAATAGATCAAGTCCGGTTCAGAAGTTTTTAAATCTAAAAATATAATAACTAAAATCTAAGCTTATGATAAATTTAACTTTCCTCCGGTTATTTTATAAATTTTAAGATTATTTGTTTTTTGTTTTCCCAATAAGTTATTCAAAAATGAAAGGAAAATTTAAAATGAAAAGCATATTTAAAAAATTGATGATCTTTTCAGGAATATTATTTTTATCAATATTCCTGATTGGTTCTGTACAAATCTCAAAAGCTGAAACTGCATACACTGAAATGACCATCACAGATGCTTATGTATGCTGGCTCAATGGAACATGCAGACTTGACCTTACACTTCAGCACGGATCAATTCTTAGTGTAATGTGTGACGGAGATCTGAATTTTGATGTAAATGCACCTCCGAACACAGCAAGACTTGATCTGCTTCAAATGCCGATCCCAGATGTGACTTTTGAAGAAGTAATTCCGGGAGATCCTTCTGTAAAGCATTTCCGCTGGAATCCCACTCCTCTTATTTTAAGTTACGGTATTCTGAGATTCTGCGCATTTGATTCAGATGATAATTTAATAGGACTTTGTGATTTGAGCTATGATTTCCCGATGCCGGTAGAATTATCTTCATTCAGTGCCGCCATTAACGGAAACAATGTAAATCTGATCTGGCAGACAGCTTCTGAATTAAACAATTCCGGATTTGTAATTGAAAGAGCAGCATTAAATAACGGAAACTCATCTGATTGGTTAAACATAGGATCAGTCCCGGGAAAAGGCAACTCTGCAACTTTTTCAGATTACACTTTTACGGACCGTGGTTTGAATATAGGCAGTTATAATTACAGATTAAAACAAATTGATATCAATGGTAATTTTGAATATTTTGATCTGGAAAACGCAGTAGTAATCGGCGCTCCCGGTAAATTTGAATTATCACAGAATTATCCGAATCCTTTTAATCCGGAAACAAGAATTGATTATAATCTGCCGAAGGATGGAAACATGAATCTGAGTGTGTATGATATTAACGGAAAACTTGTTACAACGATTTATGACGGATTCAGAAGTGCTGGATATTATACTGTAACTTTTAACGCTGCAAATCTCTCAAGCGGTGTATATTATTACAGGATTGAATTTGAAAACATACCTGATAAAGTAATGAAAATGATTGTACTGAAATAATGTTTATACAAATTTAAAATAAAAAATAAATAACCAAATAATTGGAGCATTAAATAAAATAAATTCTAAAGCACGGTATAAGTAAACAATATTTACCATACCGTAAATTTCAGGGGGAGTTCATTTTTCAGCTATATGAAAAATGGACTCCCCTTTTTTTTAAATTGTCAGATTATAATTATTTAAGAACACTTGACAATACGGATCCTTAAAAATTTTAAAACACCATAATGTTACTCACGGCAGCAAATCACTGCTTTAAATTGATGCTCTCCCGTGATGGATAAATTAAGTGATAAGAATTTTAAGAGTAGATTTTGTAAATCATTTAAACTTTGTATATTTATTAAATTATTTCAGACAAATTATGTCAAAAAGAAAAAACTTTTTTACTTAACATAAATTCAGAGTTTAACAAAAATGGATTTCGAAAAAGCTTTAAATCTTATTACTGAAAAATTAGAGACCTGGTTCAGCGAATTTGTTCGGTTGCTTCCAAATATTCTGCTTGCTGCTTTAATACTTGTAGCCGGATTTTTTACCGCAAAGCTCATCAGGGATTTTTCGGCAAAATACGTGAAGAAAATTTCTTCTAATTCCGCATTGAACAGTCTTTTCTCTTCTATCATTTATGTTTTTTTGATAGGTGTAACAATTTTTACTGCTCTCAGCGTATTGCAACTTGACAAAGCAGTTACGTCCATTTTAGCAGGTGCGGGTATAATAGGACTGGCGCTTGCCTTTGCGTTTCAGGACATAGCTGCAAATTTCATATCCGGGATCTTTATTTCATTCAGAAAACCAATCAGCATAGATGACATAGTAAAAGTAGGAGATTATATGGGAGAGATAAAAGAGATAAATCTTCGGGACACTGTCCTGCAGACTTTTCAGGGTGAAATAGTAATCATACCAAACAGGGATCTGTTTCAGAACCCTATAGTGAATTATTCCAGTCTGGGTAAGAGAAGATTCGATCTCCGCGTGGGTGTTTCCTATGGCGAAGATCTTGAAAAAGTCAGAGAAGTTACATTGAATGCTGTAAAAGGAATTGAAGAATTAAGCAAAGAAAATGAGACTACCTTGTTTTTTGATGGTTTTGGTGACAGTTCAATAAATTTCACGATCAGGCTCTGGGTTGATGACTGTTCTCAGTCTTCTTTTTTAATGACCGGCAATAAAGCAATAATGCTGATCAAGAAAGCATATAATGAAAATGATATCATGATTCCTTTCCCCATCCGTACACTCGATTTTGGCATCAAAGGCGGAGTGCCTTTAAATAAAGCTTTACCGGGAAAAGAATAATATTGGAATAAAACATTTATATTTTACGGCTTTTTTTAAAACTGATATCTATAAGTTAAAACACCCTGTACTTTTAACTTATTTATCGGTTGCAACCAATTTGAAATTGAAATTGAAATTCACTTAGTGTATATTGCTGCCTTAGAAATTGTTCTTATACGTTCTGACTTATGGAGAAAGGTGGAGGGATTAGGCCCTAAGATACCTTGGCAACCGTCTTCCGGCTATTACGGACAGAAAGGTGCTAATTCCTATCCTGTTAAAATGTTTAACAGGAAGAGATGAGTTAGAAGAATAAATATTGAAATGTGTTTCATATTAAATATTGAATCTCTTCTGACTTATGGTTGGATGAGATTTTTTTATGCATCAAATCAACCGCAGCGTACCGGATAATTATCATTTGGCAAGTTGAGATAATTCAGAATTTTTATATTATTCAATCTGTCAAACTGATGTTTCAATAATAATATGTTTAACACTATCAGCAAAATTAACCAATTAACTATAATATGAAAGACATTAAACAAATACTAAAAGACAGGATACTCATTCTCGACGGCGCGATGGGAACGATGATACAAAGACACAAGCTTGAAGAAGAGGATTTCAGAGGAGAAAGATTCAAAGATCACAGACATTCTTTGAAAGGCAATAACGATCTGTTATCAATAACACGCCCGGATATCATAAAAGACATTCACAGAAAATATTTTGAGGCAGGCGCTGATATTGCAGAGACCAATACATTCAGCAGCACAAGGATAGCCCAGGCAGATTATAAACTCGAAGACATAGTCTATGAACTGAATTTTGAATCAGCAAAGATAGCAAGAGAAGTTGCGGATGAATTTACTGAAAAAGAACCGGACAAACCAAGATTCGTTGCCGGTTCTTTAGGACCAACCAACCGTACCGCTTCACTTTCTCCCGATGTAAATGATCCGGGTTTCAGAGCTGTTACATTTGATGAACTGGTAGATGCTTATTACGAACAGACAAAAGGTCTCGCAGACGGCGGGGTTGATATATTGCTTGTCGAAACTGTTTTTGATACTCTTAATGCAAAAGCTGCCCTTTTTGCTATACAGAAATATTTTAATGAAACAGGAAAGAAGATCCCTGTAATGGTTTCCGGAACTATAACTGATGCAAGCGGAAGAACACTTTCCGGACAGACAGTGGAAGCGTTTCTTTATTCAGTCAGCCATATTGATCTTCTTAGTATTGGATTCAACTGCGCTCTGGGAGCAAAACAGCTTCGTCCTCATATATCAACTCTTGCAGAGAAATCGGAATTACTGGTCAGTGCTCATCCGAATGCGGGTCTTCCAAATGAGTTTGGTGAATATGACGAAACACCGGAATCAACCGCAGTTCAGATTGAAGAATTTTTAAAAGAAGATCTTATCAATATAATAGGCGGATGCTGCGGAACCACACCCGGGCATATCAAAGCAATAGCTGATGTTGCTAAAAAATTCAAACCAAGAGTTCCGCCTGTGCTTGAGCATCTTCCGAGATATGCGGGACTGGAACCGTTAGTGGTATTTAAGGAAAGCAATTTTGTGAATGTTGGAGAAAGAACTAATGTAACCGGTTCGGCTAAATTCAAAAAATTAATAAAAGAAGAAAAATATGAAGATGCTTTGGAAATTGCAAGACATCAGGTCGAAGGTGGCGCGCAGGTAATTGATGTTAATATGGATGAAGGAATGCTTGACTCTGAAGAAGTAATGACAAAGTTCTTACATCTGATCGCTTCGGAACCTGACATTTCGAAACTGCCTATCATGATTGATTCATCCAAATGGTCAGTTATCGAGGAAGGTCTGAA
Source organism: uncultured Ignavibacteria bacterium (assembly GCA_937872315.1). Taxonomy (GTDB): domain Bacteria; phylum Bacteroidota; class Ignavibacteria; order Tepidaquicellales; family Tepidaquicellaceae; genus JAGPCH01. Next base: position 10,671 of record CALMST010000371.1, read on the forward strand.
ATGTGTTCAGGGAAAGTCAATTGTAAATTCTATTTCTTTGAAAGAAGGTGAAGAAAAATTCAAAGAAAGTGCGCGCAAAGTAAAAATGTACGGAGCTTCAGTGATCGTAATGGCGTTTGACGAGAACGGGCAGGCAGATACTTATGAAAAGAAGATAGCAATTTGCAAAAGAGCATATGATATACTTACAAAGGAAGTCGGATTCCCGGCAGAAGATATTATATTTGACCCAAACATTCTCACGGTTGCAACCGGTATAGAAGAACATAATAATTATGCCGTGGATTATATCAACGCAACAAAATGGATAAAGGAAAATCTTCCCGGCGCGCAGGTAAGCGGCGGGGTAAGCAACATTTCATTCTCATTCAGAGGAAATGACAGGGTAAGGGAAGCAATGCATTCGGCTTTTCTGTATCATGCCATCAAGGCGGGAATGGATATGGGAATTGTGAATCCCGGAATGCTTGAAGTTTATGAAGAAATACCTAAAGATCTTCTTGAAAGAGTTGAAGATGTATTGCTGAACAGAAGGGATGATGCGACAGAAAGATTAGTGGATTTCGCGGAAACTATTAAAAGCAAAGGCAAAGAACAGGTAAGGGATGACAGCTGGAGACAGGAAGATGTAAAGAGCCGACTTACGCATTCTCTTGTTAAAGGTATAGTTGAATATATAGATGAAGACACGGAAGAAGCCCGGCAACTTTTTGATAAACCGATCCAGGTAATCGAAGGACCGCTCATGGACGGAATGAATGTAGTTGGAGATCTTTTCGGAGCAGGGAAAATGTTCCTTCCCCAGGTTGTGAAAAGCGCAAGGGTGATGAAGAAAGCAGTTGCTTATCTTCTGCCGTATATTGAAGCTACAAAGGAAGAAGGAGCCAGAGCCAAAGGTAAGATACTTATGGCTACAGTAAAAGGTGATGTGCATGATATAGGAAAGAATATTGTCGGAGTTGTACTTGGATGTAACAATTACGATGTGATTGATCTGGGCGTAATGGTCTCATGTGAAAAAATTCTTGAAACAGCCCGGAAGGAAAATGTTGACGTTATCGGACTAAGCGGTTTGATAACTCCATCGCTTGATGAGATGGTTCACGTTGCAAAGGAGATGGAAAGAGAGGGATTTGATATACCTCTTTTGATCGGAGGAGCCACAACTTCCAAAGTTCACACTGCGGTTAAAATTGAAGAGAATTATAAACGGGGTCAGACAATTCATGTACTCGACGCGTCAAAGTCTGTTCCGGTGGTTAGCAATCTTCTCAGTGAAAACAAAGATAAATTCTCAGCAGAGATAAAAGAAGAATATATCAAACTCAGGGAGCATCATTTAAAAAATAAAATTCAGAAACCGTTTCTTTCCTATGAAGAAGCAAAGAAGAACAGTTTGAAACTGGAATTCAGCAATAATGAAATATCCAGGCCTGAGTTTACAGGATTAAAAGTGTTTGATAATTATGATCTCGGTGAGATAGCAGAGTATATTGACTGGACTCCATTTTTCAGGACCTGGGAGCTAGCGGGAAAATACCCTGAAATACTTGAAGATAGTGTTGTAGGAGAGCAGGCAAAAAATTTACTCGAAGATGCAAAAGAAATGCTGAAAAAAATAATTTCCGAAAAATGGCTAACGGCAAAAGGCGTAATAGGAATATGGAGCGCAAATACTATTGAAGATACGATTGAAGTTTATAAGAATGGAACAGGTTCGGAAGTCTTAACAAGATTCAGAACTTTAAGACAGCAGGGAGAAAAGAGTGCGAATGTGCCAAACATTTCACTTTCAGATTTTATTGCTCCACAGGAAACCGGAATAGCAGATTACATAGGAGGTTTCGCAGTAACAACCGGCATTGGCATAGAAAAGTGGATAAAAAAATTCGAGGATGAGCATGATGATTACAATAAGATCATGCTTCAGTCACTCGCTGACAGACTTGCGGAAGCTTTTGCAGAGCTTATGCATAAAAAAGTCAGGACAGAATACTGGGGTTATGACAAGTCTGAATCACTGGATAATGAAGAACTTATCAAAGAAAAATACAGAGGCATAAGACCTGCTCCGGGTTATCCGGCTTGTCCTGATCATACAGAAAAGATCACTTTGTTTAAACTTCTGGATGCCGAAAAGAACACAGGAATAAAACTCACAGAAAGTCTCGCAATGCATCCTGCATCTTCAGTGAGCGGATTATATTTTGCGCATCCTGATTCCAGATATTTCGGAGTCGGAAAGATCGGCAAGGATCAGGTAGAAGATTTTGCAAAGAGCAAGGGAATGAGTCTTGAAGATGCGGAGAGATGGCTTGCTCCGGCGTTGAATTATAAGTGATCTGAATTTTAAATAACTTAAACCGCAGCCTGATTGGTTGCGGTTTAAATTAATCTGAATTGTTTAAATATTAAAATACCGGTAAAAACTTTTTTTCACTTTACCGAAATAAGGATTTAAGGAGTCATTTTGGTTATAAACTTAGTAGCATTATTATTTGTAATCAGTACATCTGTCAGATCAACAATTGAATTACCATTCACATCCGTAACTGCATAGCCTGTTGTAAAAACTGAAGATGCATTATTTACTATTATTACATCCGAAAGATCTATAAGCCCGTTCTGCTCGACATCTCCGCTGTAAATACAATACCTGGTTCCTTTCAGGACTTCATTGTTTCCATAAGCCTGTGAAGCCGCAAAAGTAAAGTCATAATTTAAAGTGGAATCCATGGTGTAATTTACCGGATTCTTGCTCCATGTCTCAAGAGAGTTTCTGTGCTTTAGCTGAATGTAATATGTTCCGGTGGAAGCATTACTGAACTGAAATGCTGATCTGAATGTCAGAGAGTCTAAAATCCCGATTGCCGAATCAGCGATCGCAAACGGATTCGACGAATTTCTGAGATAAGCTCTCACTGTATCACTCATATTCAGATTGTTAGTGGGTATATTATAAAACCCTTCCATGATCAGAGATAAAGCTGCAGATACTCCTGAAGAATCAGCTGACCATCTTGAGAATGAAGTGATCCCGGGAAGCGTAATAGTATTATTTGTAATATTTACGGCGCCTCCCATGTAAAGCCATGTAGATCCGGCATTAGTTGATTTAAATAACTTTAATGAAGGTTCGGGTTTTCCGTTTAATTCGGAATCATCAAATTTAAATACAAGAGTTGCGTTAAGACCGGTGTTGTTAGCGGGTGTAATATCATAATACCTCTTAATACTTGTACCGCCGTTTAATCCGGTCTGTACGGTATGCCCTCTCCTGATCTCAGTACTGCCGAGATTTGATGACTGTGTCAGCACAGCTCCCATTCCTGCCACATTCAATCCGCTGGGTGAACTGATATTTCTTGTAGTTGTAATATAACCGGAAACTCCGAATACTGTATTGCCGGGAGTTTCAGTCATATAAGCAGTTGACGTAAGGGTAATTATTTTCGCGTTCAAATTTAAATCACCGAGAATTACCGAAAGGGTGTCAGGGATTGTAATATTTCCAAGTAAAGTTGTTCCGGCAGGATTATTGATTCGGAGACCGTTATATAAAATGTTGGTAGTGGAAACAGATTGTAACGCAGTCCCGTTATATTCGATCTTGCTTCCTGTAGTTGTGAAAGTTCCGTTTTGTGCAATAGGATTGGAAGCTGTAAGTTTCAGCAACCTGTTTGAAATATCAAATTTCCCCCCTGCATTAATATTAATGCTGTGCATCTGATGAGTGCTTGTGAGAGTAACATTTCTGTTACTAAGAATATTTACATTAGTAATAAATGAACCTGATCCCGAGAGCGTTATATTTGTATCGAGACTGACTATTGGCGTTGAAACCAGACCATTATTTACAAAAACCGGACACTTGAATATCATTGTTTTTCCCGAGGAACCCACCGCAGTAAGAGTTCCGTTATTTGTCACGTTCCCATATAGTTCGAGTTTGTAAGAAGTAAGACCGGATTGAGTTCCTGACAAAGTAGCGCCAGTATCTACAGTTACAGTACCGAATATCCTTGCGATATTAGGTGATGATGGATCATATGCTGCTGTCAGCCCTGAACTTACTCTCAAAGGAACATTAAAAAATGAACCGTTTCTTAAAGTTAAAGTAACGGTATTTTGTGTTTTAAAAAGACCTGAGTTTAAAACTGTTGCTCCGCTATTTAGCACAAAATTTCCCGATGTGTAGTTTACTGTAAATCCATTTGGATTTAAGATACCTCCGGTAAGAACAAAGAATTCATTTGCAGGAGAAAAAGTCATGTTTGATAGCAATGTGATATTTCCATTTACACCAATGTAGAGATCATTTGTTACCATAAATGATCCTGAACCGGAGAGATTTGAAGTTGAATCGAATGTAAAGATAGAATTAGTTACAGTTCCATTATTCACCATTGATCCTCCTTTAAATGACATTGACTTACTTGCTGATCCAGCAGAGGTTATGGTTCCGTTGTTCGTAAGGTTCCCATAAAACTCAAGTTTGTAAGCTGTAAGACCACTTTGAGTTCCGGATAAAATGGCGCCCGCATCTATAGTTACCGGTCCGTATAATCTTCCTATGTTTGGAGATGAAAACTCTGAAGCTGCAGTTGTTCCTGAGCTTACATTTAGCGGAGCGCTAAAATTTGAGCCTGCACGTAAATTCAGAGTTACGGTATTTTGAGTTTTGAAAAGTCCCGAATTGGAAATTACTGCACCGCTGTTAAGTACCAGTGTTCCCAAAATAAAATTTACAATAAAGCCATTGGGATTCAGGATTCCTCCGTTTAGGAAAATAAATTCGCTAGATGGAGAAAAGGTCATGTCGGAAAGCATTGTAACATTTCCCGTTGCACCTATGTAAAGATCATTTGTTACAGTAAAAGATCCTGATCCGGAAAGATTGGAAGTTGAATCGAATGCAAAAATCGGTGTAGTTACTGTACCATTATTTATCATTTCAGAACCTTTGAATGACATGGTTTTTCCGGAAGAACCAGCAGAAGTTAATGTTCCATTATTTGTAAGATTTCCGTATAACTCAAGTCTGTAACTTGAAAGACCGCTTTGAGTTGCTGACAAAGTTGCACCCGAATCTATTGTAACCGGTCCATAAATTTTGCTGATATTAGGTGATGCAGGTTCATAAATGACGGTTACTCCCGAGTTTACTTTCAGCATTGCATTAAAATTAGACCCTGCCCGCAGTAAAAATCCTATTAGTGTGCCCTGTGTTTGAACAGTACCCGAGCCCGTAACTGTTCCTCCTCTCAATACAATTAAATCATCTCCGGAACCATTTTTAATTGTAAGTACAATACCGGAGTTTACAGAAACAGTGCCGCTGTCAATTGCAAGCTGATCTGCGCTTACACTTGACGTAACAGTAACTACGTTAGGGTACCTAACTGAAATTATTCCGCTTGTATCATCCGGTGTGTTTGTTGCTGCAGACCATGTAGATCCGTTGTTAGTTGACATTTCCCATGTTGATGTTGAATTCCAGTTTCCGTTAGAGACACTTCTGAACAATTCATTTGCAGCATTAGCTGAATTACCCGTTATGCAGATTGTAGTTAAAATAATTGTAAAGCAATTTGTAAAAACTTTCATTGTAAATTTCTCCTTCTTTAAAAACTTTTTTAAAATACCTCCCACAGCAAGGACAGGACTTAGTCCGGATATCATTTGAACTGTATTGGCGATACGAGCAATGATATTCAAGGCTGTGTGTGAGAGGTATTTAAAATAACTAAAGATTTCATTACTCGATTCGCCAATTGAGTACAAATATATTGCAATCATTTAAAGCTGTCAAAGAAAGTTTTTTCGAGTTTTAGCAGATAGCAATATGTTGAATCTGCCAATATTGTTTAATATTTTGCTGAAATTAAAATAATTCAAAGAGTCAATTCACCCGCTAACAATGTTTATTAAACTTATTTGGAAAATACTAAAGTTATAAAACTGCTTAAGTCTTTTAATCAGAATGAAATAAAACAGTTCAGGGATTTTGTTAATTCACCGGTATTTAATAAAAAGGAAATTCTGATCAGAGTGACTGAAGAGCTGAAAAAGCACTATCCTGAATTTTCTAAAGATAAGCTTGGCGAAGAAAAATTTTTCGGCGAGATCTTTCCGGGAGAAAACTACAATTATTTCAAGCTGAAAAATACCCTGTCAGACCTGTTCATGCTGGGAAAGGAGTTTCTTGCTTTCAACAGGTTCCGAAATGATGAGATGGTAAAAGAGAGATACATACTGGATGAATGCAGGCTTCGGAATCTGATGACTTTTTTTAAAAATGAGCTTAAGACGGCAGATGACAGAATTGAAAAGCTGCCTGTAAAGGATGAGATCTATTTTTTCCGAAAACTTGAGCTTACTCTGCAGGAGCTGAGTTTTCTTGTCCCGCAGACACCTAACAAGCATCTGCATTTTCAGCAGAAAATGCTGGATCTGTTTCTTAACTATTCAATCATAAAGATCTTCAGATCATATAATGTAATGATGCATGAAGAAAAGCAGAACAATGTAGAATATGAAAAGCATTTGTTAAATGAGATTATGTCATTTGTAGAAGAAAGTAAAATTGAAAATCCGACCATGCAGATTTACTATCACATAATCTCGCTTGAGCGTAACCATAATGATGATAATTTTCATAAGCTGAAAGAGGCAGGGTCAAAATACAAAGATGACATCAGCGTGTATGATTCGTATATGGTATTCCTTCATCTCAACGGATACTGCACAAATGAATTTAACATCAACACAAGGACAGATCTTTTCAAAGAACAGTTTGAATTAGTCCGTGATAAAGACAGCCGCGACTATACTTCACTCGGTAAACTGCTTTATCCGGATTTCATCAGTGAAATAAAGATTTCACTGAGATATAATCAGATAGAATGGGCTGAAGATTATATAGTAAGGAATACTCAGCGACTCAGCAGTGATGCCGAAAGCGCCGTTAATTTCTGCAATGCGATGATAAACGTAAAAAAAGGAAATCCCGACAAAGCGCTTGAACTGCTTTCAAAGACTAACTTTCCTAATTTCATTATTAAGCTTCAGGTGAAAATTTTAGAACTTCAGATTTATTTTGATAAGGAATATTTTGATCAGGTATCTTCAGCCATTGATAATTTCCGACATTATCTCAAAAGAGAAAATACCATAAAGGAAAATTTTAAAGATTCGTTTTATGAGTTTGTGAATATTTTAAATGCTTTGATAAAGCTTAATACCGGATATTATGGAAATGAAAAAGATTTTTACATTGATAAAATTCGGAATGAAATTGAGATCATGACCACTAATCAGTTCGGGATAAAGCTGTGGCTGAGGGAGAAGGCGGATTATTTAAGTTCATGAGGTCTTAAATACAATGAAAAATTGTTACCACGTTAGTAGAAATTATCTTCAAATTTTCCCTTACAATGTGGTCTTCTGACGTTTTCTCATTATATAAAAACAGGAACAGAAGATCAAACTTGTAAATTTTCATAAAATCATTTATTGTAATTTTTCAGCGATAACTGTTATCATCCGGTTTACAGGTTCATTAAAAATAATTTTCATACCGTTTGATTCAATGTTGCCGGTTATTTCATCCGGGGAAATTCTGACCTTGTAATACGAACTGATTTTTTGAATCCATCTGTTCCCGGTTTTTTCATGCAACAGATCCGTAACTCTGACTTTCTCCGGTCCATATTCAAGTATGCATGTTAGAATCCGGTCATCAGAACTTTTTACCGGAATAAATCTATCAATGTCTTTAAGTTCATTTGAATAATCACGGAATGACAAAATAAGTTTTCCGTTTGGAGATAAGACCTTTACTGTATCTTCTATAAATTTTCTAATCTGATCTTTATCTTCCAGGTGAGTAATGGTATCACCGCAGCACACTGCCAGTTCAGGATTTACTTCTTTATAGGCATTAACATTTCTAATATCTGCAAGTTCTGTTATAATTTCTTTTCCTTTTGGATTTGATTTTAGCCGGTTCAAAAGGTGTTCACTGAAATCAATTGCAGTGACTTCAAATCCCAGTTCGTGCAATGCAATGCTCTGGATCCCGTTCCCGGCTCCCAGGTCGAGCGCAAATTTATTTCCTGCAGGATAAATATTGTTTTGAATCAGAAAATCCCTGAACTCTTTTGAGCTCTTATCTATGTCACCTGTAATCCAGTCATAAAAACCGGACAGATGTTTTTCATAATGTTCTTTTACATTCATTGTTTATTGAAGATGCATCCGTAATAAAAAGACAACTCTGAAAAGATCCTTCAGCCGGAAATTAATTTTTAACCGGCGGCAAAAATTTCAACTTCCCGCCTTGGCTGAAGAGCGCTGCCACGCGACTCTGACAGAATGTTCCGCTTATCGCCAATGCTCTGAATTTTTTCGCCTTATGATTACTGACGTGTTTGTTTTGAAAATCAATTTAAATATATTGATTATAGGTTATGATTATATTTCTTATAACTTTTTTAAAATAATTTGGACACTATCGCATCCTGAGTGTAAGAATAAATTGCCGAAATAATCAAAATCAATTTAATTATCAATTTCACGAACTGAAAATTTTTAATTCTGCATTAAAAGTTGTGATATTATTATTCCCCCTGATCAAAGTCTATATGAAATTTCTGCAGAAATCTGTGAATGACAGGAGCAAGAAATATTGTCATACTTGTAAGGAATGTTACTCCGCTGAACAATGCATATAACGCCGCGAAAATTTTTTCAGAATCATCATTCAGCTCGGAATATTGTCCCATACCTCCCAGTATCATGGACGCATTCAGGAAAGCATCTACCCAGTTCAGTTTAACAATAAAATGATATCCCAAAACCCCCATGGATATCGAAATTAAAAAAATTCCTGTTGCAAGCAATGCGGACTTTAGAAATCGTTTCCTGAATTCCTTTTTGCTGAGATATCCGGATTTTTTATTGATCATACCGAAAATATTTTAATTTATTTTTTAATGTAAGAGTCAGCTATTTTTTATTTAAGCTTATCACATTCTCTACATGATAAGTATGGGGAAACATATCTACCGGACGTATCTTATCTATTTCATATTTACCAGCCCCGCAGATTATCTGCAGGTCCCGCGCCTGTGTATGCGGATTGCAGCTTACATAAATTATTTTTTCAAAATCTGTTTCCGAAAGAATTTCGCAGATCTTCGGGTGAAGTCCCGATCGCGGCGGATCGAGTATAAGTTTGTTATAATCTTTAACTTTTTCATTTCCGGTTAAAAAATCTTTTATGTCCGTACAAACGAATTCAATATTTTCTGTTTTGTTAATTTCCTTATTAACATTAGCATCTTTAACTGCATCTTCCACAAGCTCTGCACCCAGAACTTTCGCGACCAGATCAGATATGAATATTGAGATAGATCCTGCACCGCAATAAAGATCCAGTACATTGTCCTCTTTGTTAAAATCACCAAACTCTTTAATGACCTTAAACAGTTTTTCAGCCTGAAGTGTATTTGTCTGAAAAAATGACTGAGGTGAGATTTTAAATTCATATGCTCTGTCTTCTGATGATCTGAGTTTTTCAAATATATGACCTGATCCGTGAAGAACAAATTCAGACTCACCTGTTGCAACCTGAGCTTTCTTATCCGAAATTGAATTTATTATGGTAGTAATTCCCGGGAAATTGTTTCTTAACAGCTCGCAGTATTCTTTCATCAACATTTCATCATGATCATAAGTAATAAGATTGACCATAAAGTCTTTTGTATTCGAACTCTGACGAATAATCAGAAACCTGAGATATCCTGTATGGGTTTTTGTTGAATAAACAGAAATGTCTCTGCTTTTAAAAAACTCTCTGGTAAAATTAAGCACATCATTTGATAAATTCGATTGGAGAAAACACTTTTCGATATTAACAATTTTAGAATGAAATTTTGGAACATGCAAGCCGAGCGCAAATTTTTGCTTCACATCTTCACTGTTTAGATCCGTCAGCCATTCATCATCCGAGAATGAGAATTCCATTTTATTCCTGTAAAAAAAGATGTCTTCAGCTTTTACCGCTTCAGAAATCACCAGGTCTTTGAATCCGCCAATCCTTGCAATGGCGTTTTTCACTACATTTACTTTGTACTCTAATTGTTTATCATAATCATAATTCTGGATCTTGCAGCCGCCGCAAACTCCGAAGTGACCGCAAACGGGATCGAGTCTGAATTCAGAAGGTTTAATTATATCTTTCAACTTTGCTTCTGCGTAACTTGATTTCTTTTTGGAGATCTTTACAAGAGCTTCATCTCCCGGAAGCGTTCCTGTCGAGAATATTACAAAACCGTCTTCAAGTTTTGAGACCCCTCTTCCTTCTGAATTTAACTCAATTACATTAACACTTAGTTCGTCACCTTTTTTAATCATTCAAAATGCTATTTTTTAAAAAATGTATATTAATTATTATATCTAAATTTAAAAATGCCATAAAAGATTAAATGTCCAGGATAAAGACAATTAATAACGCGAAGAAAGTAGTTTCTACAGAAAAGAAAGCGATTTCAGATCTTGAAAAAAGGTTTTCAGAAAAAGAATTCAGCAAAAATTTCTTTGAAGCAGTAGAATTAATTTATAAATGCAAAGGTAAAGTAATTGTAACGGGCATAGGAAAATCCGGGATCATTGCCCAAAAGATCGTTGCAACTTTTAATTCAACAGGAACTCAGTCGATATATCTTCATTCAGGCGACAGCATTCACGGTGATCTTGGTGTAGTAAGAAAGGAAGATGTAGCTGTCATAATTTCAAAAAGCGGGGATACTGAAGAGATAAAACAATTGATCCCGAATTTAAAGATCATGAAGATCCGGGTCATAGCAATAGTAGGTGACATTAAATCCGATCTTGCCGGACTTTCTGATATAGTACTTGATGCTTCCGTAAAAGAAGAAGCCTGTCCGCACAATCTGGCTCCGACTTCTTCCACTACCGCCGCGGTAGTGCTTGGAGATGCGCTGGCGATATCTCTTTTGCAGAAAAGAGATTTCACATCTGATAATTTTGCTTTTTTACACCCGGGAGGAAATCTGGGTAAACGTCTATTGCTTAAAGTAGGTGACATTATGAGCAAAAATGAAAATGTTCCGGTTGTAAAAAATTCTGATTCATTAAAGGAAGTTATTTATATGATCTCTTCCAAAAGACTCGGCTGTACTTGCGTCACCGACAAAAATAAAATTGCCGGCATAATAACTGACGGAGATATCAGGCGACTTCTTGAAAAGAACATAGATTCACTTAACAGGATAAAAGCAAAAGATATTATGAATTCTAACCCAAAGATAATTTCAAGGGACATGCTTGCTTTGTCTGCTCTTGAGCTAATGGAAAAAAACAAGATAACCCAGTTGATTGTCGGTGATAAATACAAAAAACCGCTCGGCATTATTCACATGCACCGTCTGCTGGAAGAAGGTCTTTAAATGCAAACCCAAAAAATATTAATCCTTGTATTTTCAGTTTTTATAGTTTGCTCCCTGGTATCATGTGAAGACAAATTCAAACCTTTACAGACCACAGAGAGCATTGATGATCTTCCTTCGCAGGAGAGCTGGAATTCCACTGTAACATTTTCAGACTCGGGCAATGTCAAAGCTGTGCTGAAAGCAGGACATATACTTGTTTATTCAAAAAAAGGATTCACTCTTATTGACAGCGGAGCTGTGGTGGATTTTTACAAGGATGGTGAGATCGCCTCAACTCTTTCAGGAGAAAAAGGAAGGATAAATGACAAGACTAAAGATATTGAGATATATGACAGTGTGCATGTTGTAAGCAAGGACGGAAGTGAATTGAAAACACAGAAATTACTTTGGACAAATTTAACTCAGAGAGTTTCATCTGATATGTTTGTAAGTATTAAAACACCGAACGAAACTATCGAGGGAATCGGATTTGAATCAGATCAGAATCTGAAAAACTATAAGATCTTTAAAGTAAGCGGTACGTTTTAGTTTGTAAAGTTTTCATTTAATACCATTTAACCATTTAAAAGTAATCATATCTGAAAATATTTTTTAACATATTAATATTTTTTTTAATACTTAATCCGGCATGCAAAGTTATATTTGCTCAGGAGAAAGTTGAATTAAAAAATGCAGAAGAACTTACCGGCAAAGTCATAGACGGACAGAATGTAAGGGAAGCCAGGGGTAATGTAGAATTCGTTCAGGGTAACGTAAAAGTATTTTGTAATTCTGCGACCCAGTATATTGAAGCAAACCGGATAGAACTCCGCGGTAATGTAAGAATCTATCAGGATACTCTTACACTTCTGACATCACAGGCAACATATTTTGGTGATGATAAAAAAGCTGTTTGTGAAAATGGAGTAACTTTAAAAGATCCCAATGCGACTATCAGGGCAGACAACGGCATTTATTTTTTTTCTGATGCAAAGGCAATATTCAAAGGCGATGTAATAATAGTCAATGAAGGTTACAGGATCACTTCACAGGAACTGACCTATTTACGAAATACAGAAGATTCATTTGCAAAAGGTAATGTAATTGTAACATCTGATTCTGCCGTTATCAAAGCTGACAACATAGATTTTTATAAAACCCTGGGAAAGACATATGCACTCGGAAATGTAAGCATTGAAAGCGATTCTACTATAATCACAGCTGATACTTCTACAAATTATTCAAGAGAAAAAAGATCTGTTGCCTCGGGTAGTGTTAAGATAACAAGTTTGAATAACAGTACCGTCATTTACGGAAACAATATTGAAAATTTTGAACTGACAAATTATACAATACTAAAGGGCAATGCAATACTTGTTCAGATCGAAAAAGACTCTGCCGATATAAACAATGATACCCTGCTGATATACAGTGATACAATGGAAGCATTCAGAAGCATTCCGGATAAATACATAGCAAGAAGTAATGTGGAGATCATAAGAGGTGAGTTTTCCGCGAAATGCGGAGAAGGCATTTATTACAAAAATAATGAGACTGTCTCGCTATACCGAAAGCCGGTCGTATGGCAGGATCTGCTTCAGATGACCGGGGATTCTATATATGCGGAACTGCCGGATAACAGGCTTCAGACAATTTTTGTAAAAAAAATACCCGGAGATAACTCTCTTACTTCATTTGTAATTTCCGGCAACAGTGATGAATATTTTTCTGACAGATATGATCAGATCAGCGGAGATGAAATTGAAATACGATTTAAGGATGACAGGATTGATAACATAGAAGTAAAAAATAATTCCAGCAGTATATATTTTCTTTATGAAGAGAACAAAGCAAACGGGCTGAACAAAGTGGAAGGAAAGGATCTTTATATTTTTTTTGGTGAAGATGAAAAAGTTTCCAGGATCAAAGTAGATACAAATCCTGCAGGAGAATATGTTCCGGAACAGATATTGAATTCTACCGGTCTGACTCTTCCCGGTTTTGACCTCAGAGAAGATAAGCCTGTCAGGAGATAGTCTGACCATTTTGAAATAATGATTTAAATTTAAAAAATTTTTATATATTCTGAAGTGAGCAATAATTAAAATTATAAAATGGAAAAGAATATAAACAAACATTACATTGAAAACTCAATTTCTGAATTCAGAAAAATAAAAGAACTCGGAGATAAAACATTTTCACAGATCAGGGATGAGGATTTTTTCTGGTCGCCTGATGAAGACTCAAACAGTATAGCAATAATTGTCAGACATCTCAGCGGAAACATGATCTCACGCTGGACTGATTTTCTCACTACAGACGGGGAAAAACCAACGCGAATGAGAGATGAGGAATTTGAAAGGATATTTTATACTGATAAGGATGACATTATTTCAAGATGGGAATCCGGCTGGAGATGCGTATTCGGAGCTCTGAGCACCCTGAAGGAGGAAGATCTTCTGAAAGAAATAACAATCCGTTCGGAACCGCATACTGTTCTGCAAGCTATCAACCGGCAGTTAACTCATTACAGTTATCATACAGGTCAGATAGTTTTTATTGGAAAACATCTTGAAAATGCGAACTGGAAAAGTCTTTCAATACCAAGAGGAGGATCTGAAGAGTTTAATAAAAAGATGTCCGGTAAAAATTAATCCGGACAATAAATGATCAGATAGAAATACCAAGCAGTGCATCTTTCATTTGCCCGTTTCCTTTAACATAAAACGGGATACCAACAATTTCCGGCGAAGTAAAATCAAGTTTATAATTGAATTTTTTCATAACATCACTTTTTTCTGCTTCCATGGAAATCAGAATAAACTCGGCAAGTTTTTTGGCATCTTCTTTTCCATAGGCAAAACCCGTTAGTTTTACATTATATTTCTGAGGTGACGCAACGGGATTTTTGATTGTAAATTGTGTAGCGAGATTTTTCATTACCTCAAGTGAACAATAGAATGCAGGTATATAGAATATGATCTCCCCGCTTGTATTGTCATTACTTCCTCCGAAAATATTCTTAAGAAAATTTCCGGAAGCATTTCTTTCAAGAATACTTATGTTTGTTTTCAAAAGCCAGAAAGGTTTGTATATCAATTCGCCATCTTCTCTTATTGCCGCTGAAGCAAAATTAATTTCGATTGGACTCATCTCACCGTTAATGATTTCAAATCCGCTTCCGCAGCTGGCGCAATAAACTATATTATCATTGACTTCCACTACAAGTCCGCTCCCGCACTGTTTACATTTAACCGCTTCTAATTTAAAGTCAGACATTTAGGTATTAAGTATTAGGTATTAAGTATTGTGTATTGTGTATAAAAAAATAAAATTTTTTATTAAAGGTCATTATTTAATTCAAGATCAAAAAATTGCAAATTGCAAAATTCAAATTGCAAAATTCAAATTGCAAATCAGAAACGTTTTCCCGATTTCAGTAACGAGCTGATAACGCTGCCTATGACAACCGAAGCAGCTACATTTTTTGCCAATCCAAATCCTTCAGTTTTCATAAACTCATTTTTACTTATGATACCGGAGCTGTTCTTAGAGTCATCAAGACCTGTTCCTTCTTCTACTTCCCCGCCGTAGCGGAATTTCTTATACCCTCTGCTGATGAGAAAAATTCCTATCACAAATGAAAACAGGAATGCAATAAATGGAAATTTTTCATCGACTGCAAACAAAACAAACAGTCCAAAAAAAGTTGCCATAAACATTCCAGCTCCTGTGCTCAGAATTCCAATGATAGCTCTGTAAAGATTATTACCGGGAGCTTTACCGTAACAGATCGTACCGTCTTCTCCATCCACTACTACCTGATAAGTCCTGTTCTCAAAACTGTAACGGATAACCCATAGAGGATAATACACTATATCTATATTTTCCCTTACAAGATCGTAATGTTCAAATGATACATTATAAAGATTTACGGCGTTTCTAGACTCAGATGCAAAATTATTCTTTGCATATTCAAACGCTTCTTTTTCGGAAGCAATTATGTTGAACATCATACCTTCACTTTGAAGAGTTTCAAAATCAACGGGAAGGATCGTATCACCGGTAAGATTTATTTTTTTTACACCAAGCTCAGCAACATCACAGGCAGAATAAGTTCTTTCAAAAGAATTCTGAATCTTTCTTTCCACATCCACATAATAAGTTGTAGTTCTTCCATTGGACGTTCTGGTTCTTTTCTCCTGTCCGAATATCCAGCCGACCACATCAGCTCTTACTCTCCAGTATGGAATGAAAACAAGGAAAGCATCTTCGATCTTAGCATCTGTCCTCAGACCTTTTGCTTTTGACATTCCCTTGCTCAGCCAGTTCCGGGCTTTTGCTATGGCATCTTCTTTTTGTAATTTTCTGGGGACATAAAATTTCAGCGTTCCGGATTCCCCTCTTGTTAATAAAAGAGTACCGCAATACTTACAGTTGAAAGATCGGAGACCCTCGTTGATATCCAGTTCGCCGTTACATGACGGGCATGTAATTCCTTTAACGACCTTTTCTTTTTTTAATTTGATCGCCTGCTTGTTTGTTTGCTGTTGGATTGTGGCTTCTGACATTCAGATTATTTTAAATTTTTTTATACTTTCCTGGCGACATAATAAGCAGCAGCTATCAGAGGTACGGCTGCCAGAAAATACAGGATCAGTTTGAATCCTTCACCCATTAATAAAGTGGATTCCGATAAATCCCCGTCAACCATAAATGCTACTCCGTAAGCAACTATACTGGCGAGCAAAAAAATCAATATAGCCGCAGCAAATAATATCCTGAAAGGCATTTCGCTTTTAGACGGCCAGATGTTGGCATATACTTTTCCGGAAGAAGCTTCCACCATAGCTGAAAATTGTTTCCCTTTGAAATTATAATAAAACTGATAAAATGGTACATGGACAAGAAATGATTCGGCTATTGATTCTTCATTTATTCCTGACTGAACCAGCCAGCTTTTTGCGGAGCCGTACAAAACATCCGGTTCAACAAAATCATTTTTATTGAAATCAGTTTTATTAAATGTCTTTAAACTTCCGGCTGGGATCTGAATATTTTTGATATCCGAAATGGGAGTTGAACGGGCAGGCTGAAGATTTATCTTGTCTCCGGAACTGTCTTTCGTTTTAAAATACCATAACGGAAAATAATAAAATGTAACCTGGGATATCTGCGCAAGTTTATCCAGATCTTTAACATGAAAATTGCCTGCCATCCATCTTCTGAGATTACCTTCTGCCTGCTCTTTGGAAAAATTTGAATTTACCACATAGTGATTTACAACTTTTCTTTTATCTATATAAATAACAGAACCGCAGAATTCACACTCAGTGAACTTTTGATCAGTGGGCATTTTATTTTCACCACCACACTGAGGACAGATTATTGTTCCGGATATAATTTCTTCAGTCAATGAATTAAAGCTGTTTTAAATTGTTAATAAGATTTTCGGATCAGAATTCTGCTATGATCACAACTTAGATAAAAGATCTTTTTTCTTGGCATCAAATTCTTCCTGAGTAATAAGACCGTCCGTTTTCATTTTTCCGAGTTTTTCAATCGTAGACATGATCTCATCCGAAGAAACTTTTCCGGCTCCGCCTGATCCGCCCTGATTCATATTTGACATCTGCTGCCCCATTATATTTGCCATTGTCATACCTGCACCAAGTCCAGCGCCTGCTCCTGCAAGTCCTCCGCTTTCATTCTCAGCCGCTTTCTCAATTGCCCCGGCAGTTTTGAATTTCATATAATTGTCAAGATTACCAACAGCGCCCATCGAACTTCTTTCGTTTATCTTTTCCTGTACTTCTTCCGGTGGTACAATTCCTACGATTATCAGATCTGTTAATTCAATTCCCATTGAATTAAAGAAATCAGTTACTTCAGCTTTCACACCGGATTCTATCTGAGAATAATATTGTCCGAGCTCAAAAACAGTTTTAAGATTTTTTCCTAGAACACCGTTAAGTCTGGAAACGATTGCATCTCTCAGATAATCCTCGATCTCATTCGTAGTGTATAAGCCCTGAGTGGAAACGATTTCCATCATAAACTGTCTTGGATTTGTGATCCTTATCGAAAATTTTCCAGAAGCTCTGAGCTGAACATATGTTAATTCTGAATCTTTAAAATTTATAGGTGACTTAGTTCCCCATTTAAGATCTATGAATTTTTTTAAAGAAATAAAATAGATCTGTGACTGAAATGGCGAAGTCCCACCGAAAGGAAGACTGATCAGCTTTGTGAGCAAAGGAATATTTTCAGTCGTCAGAGTGTGTCTCCCCGCCTGAAATTCATCAAGCGCTTTACCGTCTCTGTAAAAAATCGCAGATTGTGAATCCTGGACAATCAGCTGGGTCCCTAATCTGAAAGAAGATGAGCCATCCTGTGGCTCACGATGAACCATTGTCTTTCCGGTCTCATCAAAATATTGTACTACATCTATAAATGCCATTTTATTATGTGTTTAAATTTAAAAATTAATTTCAGTTTAGATATACAATACAGTCTAACTTCGCAAAATGTTTTCTCTCTCATCAAACTTTTTAAGAAGATCATCCAGTGTCTGCGAAAGCTGAGGTATATAGTTTTCAATATCTTCTTTTGCTTTTACTTTGGTCTCAAGTTCAGAAAAACTGTTGTTCAGATTTTCCACATAAGAAAACATATTGAAATCAAATTCATACAACTGATTCAGCTGAGATTCACTTATCTTTGTAACATCAAAAAGTCCGCTGTATCCTCTTGCCGCTGATTTGAATTGCGCAATTGCATTTTCATTCTTCTTCTCGAGTTTATCAAGACCATTAGTCTCCATCAGCTTTCCTTCTTCTGATAATTTGAGGATAATGTTTTTTAATTTGGTTTTATTTTCTTCCAGTTTATCGGCGAGACTTGCCCTGAGCTGAGTATCAAGCTCACGGGTATTATCTCTGTTTACGTATCCGTCATAACCGGGTATGTATCTTTTGATTTTTTCCAGAAAGGTTTCACCGGCTTTTACCTGTTCCAGTTTGGATTGAAGATCACTCATAATTTTATGGGTTTTAATTTTAATTCAAAAAAATTTAAATTGCTGTCAGAGAACTAAATATGGAGAAAATATGACTACAGAAAAAGTATGCCTGCCTGTTATTTTGATTATGTTATTTGTTTTTTCAGGAACAAACTTAAAGGAAAATTATCTGCAGAACAAATATAATAAAACATCACATAATTTTCCTTATATAAATCACATAAATAATACAGATATTAAATCTGCAATAGATGAAGTTATTCGTCTTACCGGAGGTATAGTTACAAAGGCGGAAATGAAATTTAAAAAGGATTTTCCGGTATGGATCATTGAAGCAGGAGGAAAAGACAATAATACTTTTAAAGTGGAGCTTTCATGTAATGATAATACTCTCATCAGGATTGATGCGGAAGAAGGTCCCTTTAATTATGACATTGATCCGGGGAAAGATTTTATTTCATTTTCCGAATCAAAAAATATTGCCGAAAAACATACCGGACAGAATACACTGAGATGGAGATTTCTTAAGAACAGGACAAACTGGGAATATAACTTCTGGCTTTTCCTTAAATCCGGTAAAGCTCAGTTAAGAATTAATGCTGAAACAGGTGAGATAATAACTTCTAAAAAGAAAAAATAAATTAAATCAGTTTTCCTTTTTTTCTAATCTGTTCAAAATTTCTATTATAAGTTTGTTCTGATTGTCAAGATGCTCAAGAATTGCTTCTATCTCTGCTTCAGCTTTTGTGTTAATGTCAAAGTCAGACTGAGCTCTTACATCTGCATGAGCTGATTGAATATTCTGACCTATCATAATAAGCGGCATGAGAAATATCTGGATCACATTTGATATAAACAGCCAGAGTACAAACCCGGGAAACGGGTCAAACCTCATTTCAGCCGGAGCAAGAGTGTTCCAACTCAGCCACAAGACCGTCCAGATAAATATTATAATAAAAAATCCCATGCTGCCGACATGCTCAGTGATCCATAACGCCACCTTATTCAACGCACTAAGATTCTTTTTAAAATAAGCATTTACATTTTTGATAGGACCGTACTTTTCCCTTATTTGTTTTATTGTTGAGGGTAATTCGGAATTCATCACTTTTTATTTTTTAAAAAAATGTTTATGAATACTCATTATTTTTATTAATTTAAAATTAAGCAAACCGGAATTGAACTCAATTTAAAGATCTGTATTTTTCGCTTACGTATGTCTTTTGCCCTTCCTTGAAAATATTGACACAATTAAAATTGATCAGAATTCCTTTCGGAGCTTTTAACAACTTCAAATATGATATCAACTGAGCTTCATGAATTGGTTCAATAGATTTTGAAGCCTTTATCTCGGCAACAAAAATATTTTCAATAAAAAAATCACATCTGAGATCAACATTCATTTTAAGTCCTTTGTACTGTACCGGTATCTTCATTTCAGATACAAAATTGATCTTCCTTAAATGTAATTCATGACACATACAACTTTGATAAACACTTTCAAGTAAACCGGGTCCCAATTCTTTGTGAACCTCAATAGCTGCACCTATAACATTATAACTTAATTCATCCAGATACTTTTTTGTTAATTCCATATTTGACTCCCTCTATTTTATTTTTACACACTCATTGACCACATAGGATCATAGGACACATAGAAAAACTTAACTTTATCACTTTTTTACCTTAATTATTTTTAAATCATTTGTTTTTATTTTTTTGTTTTAACTTTTATTTTTGCTTTTTGCTTTTTGCTTTTTGCTTTTTGCTTTTTGCTTTATGCTTTTTGCTTTTTGCTTTTTGCTTTTTGCTTTTTGCTTTTTGCTTTTTGCTTT
>CALMST010000372.1 GCA_937872315.1 uncultured Ignavibacteria bacterium
TGTGTATTGAGTAATGTGTATTGAGTAATGTGTATTGAGTATTTATCCGTGGCGGGTTGGGTAATTTTAAAGAGTCTTTTCTATTTTTAAGATTTTTTTTATTTTTTTAAAAAAAAATAAAATACAATGGAAAGAAAAACTATACGGCCTCAGATTTATGAGGTGCCTCACAAAGCAATCAGAAATGCATTGTCACAGCTTACGCTGATGTCAGGTTATACTGATTACAATGACAGTCAGGAGCTGGAAAAACTTCAAAATTCTTTTAAAGAAATTTTCGGCATGCTTGATGTTCATGCTGTTCATGAAAACAATGTTACATTGAAACATCTCGAAAGTAAGATCGGAGGTTCTTCTGAACATGACATGGAGGATCATGAAAAAATAGAAACCGAAATGAGATCTCTTGAAAAATTATTTGATGATATTACAGAAATAAAAGGAGACAGAACAGCCGCCGGAATTAAGTTCTATGAAAAATTGTCAGAGTTTCATGCGGGATATCTTCTTCATATGCTGGAAGAGGAACAGGTTACGCAGCCGCTTGTCTGGGATAATTTTAATGATGAAGAGATCCTGCAGCAGGAGATCGAGATCAGATCTGCGATCCCTCCGGGCGAGATGCTTATCTGGTGTAAATATTTAATGCCTGCAATTGGTGATGAACTCAGGATACATATGCTTTCAGGCATAAAAGCAAATGCGCCTTCGGAATTTTATGATGCAATATTGAAAGTTACTGAATCAGTTATCTCAAAAGATTCTTATGATAATTTGATCAATAAACTGACTTATTCATCCGAAGTGGCAGATACAGTTTAACTTAATTTTAAAATTAACCAAAACCCGTTGCTGAAATTATATAACACATTATCAAGAGCCAAAGAGGAATTCACACCTATAGAAGAAGGGAAGGTCCGCATGTACAGTTGCGGACCTACCGTTTATCATTATATGCATATCGGAAATCTCCGCACATTTTTTTTCGAGGACATTCTTCTGCGGGTTCTGAAGTATAACGGATATGCTGTAAAGTATGTGATGAACATTACGGATGTCGGACACCTTGTAGCTGACAGCGACGAAGGTGATGATAAAATGGAAGAGTCTGCAAAGAAGCAGGGAAAGACTGTATGGGAAGTAGCTGAATATTATACAAAAGCATTCAAGAACGATGTGATAAGACTGAATATTTTCCCGCCTGATCTTTATACCAAAGCAACCGATTACATTCAGCAGCAGATCGACATGGTAAAATGTCTTGAAGACAAGGGATACACCTATAAAACCAAAGACGGGATATATTACGATACTTCAAAATTTCCCGACTACGGAAAACTTGCCAGACTTGACATAAAAGGACTTCAGGAAGGCGCCCGTGTTGAATATTCATCCGAGAAAAAAAATATTACGGATTTTGCGCTCTGGAAATTTTCACCAGAAAACGAAAAGCGTCAGATGGAATGGGAATCACCATGGGGAAAAGGTTTTCCCGGATGGCATATTGAATGTTCTGCTATGAGTAAAGCAGAACTCGGAACTCATTTTGACATCCATTGCAGCGCAGTTGATCACATACCGATCCACCATACAAATGAAATAGCTCAGTCGGAAGCTTGCAGCGGTGAAAAATCTGTTAATTACTGGGTACACGGCGAACATCTTGACATGGGAAATGATAAAATGTCCAAGTCACTCGGTAATTTCGTTACACTTCAGATGCTTATAGATAAAGGTTACTCAGCAATGGATTACAGATATTTTCTGCTGATGGCTCATTATAAGAAAAAACTTAAGTTTTCTTTTGAAGCTATGGATGCAGCTAAAAGCGGACTTAAAAATCTGAAAGGTAAAGTAAGTAAAATCATTCTGGAAAGCTCCGGACAGGAGATCAATACCGAAATCAACAATTCAGATAATTTTAAAAATTATAAGAATAGATTTTTACAAAGCATAAATGATGATCTGAATATGCCGGAAGCAATGGCAGTCATGTGGGATATGCTGAAAGATGAAAAATTAACTTCTGCGGAAAAAGCAGTTCTTGCGCTTGACTTTGATAAGATCTTCGGATTAAAACTTGACGAACCTGTTCAGGAAAATGGATTAACTGAAATTCCCGACGATATCCGGGAACTCGTAAACAAAAGAGCTGAAGCTAAAAAAAATAAAGATTTTAAATTATCTGATGAGATCAGAGATCAGATAAAAGAAAAGGGTTATGAGATACTTGATAAGAAAGATGGTGTTGAGATTAAAAAGATAAGCTTATAGGTATTAAGTATTAAGTATTAAGTATTAAGTATTAAGTATTAAGTATTAA
>CALMST010000373.1 GCA_937872315.1 uncultured Ignavibacteria bacterium
CAAAATCCAGTCCATACATTAAATTCCCCGTCGGCAATGGCTCCTGCCAGAACCACACTGACTGCGCTTTCAATGAATTGATAATGCCTGCAAATATCATTAGAAGTAGAATTATTAGTATTCTGATCATTTAATATTAAATTTGGTTGAGTTCAGTTTTAAAAATCTGAGGAATTATAATATTATTTTCCCGAAAAGTCAACTGTTAATATTTGATGTTTGTGAAACTGACTATGACCTGGAATAAAAGTAATGAAAACTGTGATAAATTGTTTTTAATGAAAATCAGGTTCGTAAATTTCTAAGATCATTTTATTAAAGTTAATACCTTACTTTCAATCAATTTTTTATTTGAAAACAAAGAGTAAAAATAATTGCCGGTTGCCAATTCAGATGCATCAAAAAGCAAATTATAATACCCGGGGTTCTGAAATTCTTTAACTAAAGTTTTTATTTCTTTTCCGGTTATATCATATAATATTATTCTAATTGCAGAAGCATATTTTATTTCATATTTAATATTTGTTGAAGCATTAAACGGATTTGGATAATTTTGTGAAATTGAAAAATTGTTTGCAACACTATTTCCGGATGATGATGAAAAAACGAGTCCCCCATTAGAAGTGTTTAATTGAGTTCCAAACTTACCGCAAACATAAACACTATTTTCATCTGCACAAAATATTGAATTTAAACTGTTTTGGGTAATTGAATTCTGAGGAATCCATAGAACACCCCCGTTTGTAGTTCTTGATATCTGACCTTCTTTAGTTGCAGCAAAGCCATTCAAAGAATCTTTGAAATGAACAGAATTAGTTACTCCACTAACATTCAAATTTTGTAGTATCCAGTTTACACCTGCGTTTGTAGTTTTACTAATTGTACCATTACCGCCTGTTTTATATCCTATTTTGGATTCAAAAAACTGCAGATCTTTTCCCCCCGTGGGATAAACTAAACTCCAGTTATATCCGGAATTTGTGGTTTTATATGTATCATATTCTGTAGAAGCAAATCCTTCATTTTCACTAATGAAAAATATTGAAATTAGCTCATAAGTAAAAGACAGGTCCGTAATCTCCCAATTAACTCCACTGTTAGTTGTTCTAATCATTCTACCTCCCTTTCCAACTGAATATCCCAAATTCTCATTATAAAAAAATATTGAATTCAATTTTGTTATCTCCGGGAAACTACTTAAGCTCCAGTTTTCACCTCCGTCAATTGTCTTTAAAACTATTCCGGAATCTCCACAAATAAATCCGGTATTTACATTTATAAAATATATATCATTAAGAATCTGTATTGTACCGCTGTTTTTTTGAATCCAGTTATATCCTCCGTTGGTTGTTTTTAAAATTGTACCACAAGTTCCAACGGTAAAACCTGTAGCAGCGTTTAAAAAGAAATTAGATAGAAAATTCGCATTCCCGCCGGTAGTAGTTAACCAACTTTCACCGGTGTTTGTAGATTTTAGTATTCTTCCGCCGGCGCCGCATATATATGCTAAACTGTTATTTATCGCACATGACCCCCATAATATACCAATTTCATAATAGGTTGGATTGTAAGTTGTATCAGTGTCCCATGATGTACCTGCATCAGTTGTTTTTAGTATGCTTCCGTAGCTTGTAGTAATGTAGCCTGTGTTATGATCAGAAAAAGAACATGATCTCACAAGGTTGTTTGGTTCAAGGGGTATGTAAGAAGAGATCCAGTTATAACCACCGTCTGTTGATTTATACATTTCTCTGATGGTCATTGCATACATATTTAAGCTGTCTGTCATTGAACAGGTAAACACAGAATTGAAATAACCTAAATTGAAATTCCTGTATTCCCATATCAATCCACCGTCTGTAGTATAAATAACACCCACGCTGGAAGAAACCATACCATTAAGAGAATCAATAAATGATATGTCGTAAAAAGCAAGATAAGGAACAGTGGTAAGAGTAAACCAATTAACACCACAGTTAGTGGTTTTCTTTATTATGCCGTAAGCTCCAGCTGCATATCCAACTTTTGGCGACGGAAAATCAACACAGTAAGTGTAGTTTCCCTGACTTGGAAGTACTGTAAACCAGTTCAGTCCCGCATTTGAAGATTTGAAAACATGGTCATTAGCACAAAATATATTATCTTCATCTGCAATACTAACAGATGTCAGTATGTAATTTCCACTGTTAATATTTGTCGCTGTCCAGTTATTTCCTCCATTAGTTGTCTTCATAATTGTTCCGCTACTTCCGACTGCATATCCGGTGTTTTCATTCAGGAATTCTATATCATGCATTGAATTTCCTGTTGGTGTAGGTTGTTGCCAGAACCAGTTTGTCTGAGAATAAATTAAGTCTGTACAGATCGTACATATTAAAATAAACATTATAAGAGTTTTCATTTTGATTTTCTTAAGATTTAGATTCTTAAATTTGGACAGATTTTATATAAAATAAATAAAAATGTCAACTGTTAAGTTTTGCGGATTGTGAAACACATTTAATCGGAATAAGAGAAATTTTAAGTATAGCGCAAAAAAAGTATATGTTCAGACATGATATAAATTCCAGAATAAAAACCTTTTCTGAAAGTGTAAGTATTTATTTTGAAAGTTCTTCAGCTTTAATTATAAGCCAGTATTTAAAGGAAGGGTGAACTTTAGATTCAATTTCTGATTTTACCAAGGCAATCTCTTTACTGCTTTTCCCGGATTTAATTTTTACAAGGTCTTCTAAATGTTTTAAATAAGTTTTGTACGATTCTTTTGATTCTTCAGGCAACTCATTTGTATATCTCAGATAATGCTTAAATGCATCAATATTGGAATAGATCTGTTCATAGTAATTAAGTTCGAAATAAACTTTTAACAAAAGATTTTTAACATCAATTTTGAATAAAGAGAATTCATTCTTTAGAGAAGATAAGATAACAAGCGATTGTTCAAATTCGCCTTTTACAAATTGCAGATGAGCCAATGCGAAATTTCTCAAATTATTACGATACTTAGGATGAAGGAATTCAATATATACATCCATAAGTTTTTTAAGAGTTGAGAAATCTTTTTGGGAAATGCAAAGGTGAATAATGTTTCTGAAAGTCATGACATCCATATATTGACTTTCTGAAGAAGAATATGCCTTGTTCTCAAGCATGCTTTTGTAAATAATATATAACTCCCTGTTAAAAACCTCTTCACCTTTTAAAAATTTAAAGACACAGTAATTTGCCAGATGAATATGAAAAAACCATTTTTCTTCTCTGTCAAGAGCGGGTAGATTATCAAAGAGCATATTCTTCAGCATATAAAAATACTCGGTATTATCTTCGTCCTCTATTGTTTTAAATCTGTAGAAATGAATGCCAATGTATGGTTGTTTTAAATAATCATCTTTCTGAAGCACATTCAGCATTTTGTCTAAATCTGCTTCCTGAAATATACTCTGAATAAATTTGCTTTTTATTTCTGATCTCCCATGATATTTCCACGCAATTTTCATGTTGCTTTTAATCTGCATGTATTCAAAAATAAACTGAAGCACTGAAGCTTCAAATACTCCTTCAATACATTTAGTTATGTTATCGGAATCATTGATTTCCTTATAATATGAGTAATCCAGATAAGTAAGTTGTTTGAGTTTTGAAAAATAATCTTTTTCGGGAGAAAAGGACGGTTCAAGTTTTTTTTCAATTTGTTTATTTATTCTGTGTGATTCGTTAGTAAGTTTTTTATTCTGATATCCTCTGCTTAGGAATAAAAGATGATCAATTTCGTTTTGCTGCAAAGTAATGTAAGCCAGAAATTTTTCTGCGGCTCCGGTAAGATCAAAAATCAAATTCTGAATTTTTCTTTTATTATAGTTTTCATTTGGAAAAATTTTTTTAAAGACTTCCTGTTTGCGTAAAAACTTCGAATCATAATTCGGATGAAATGTAATAAGGTAGTTGAACAGTTCTGGTGAGTTCCGAACGGAATCTGAGAAAGGTGATTTTATGAATTTTCCAAAGGAATTAAGTTCCTCCATATTGAAAGTTCTCAATATTCTGATAACTCTTACATCTTTCATATTGAAAAATATGTTTAATATCTTAAAAAAACAAATTTAAAAAAGTAATTTTTTTAAAAAATAATTTTTCAGTTTTAAAAAAGTATACAATGTTTTTTGAGTATTCCGCGGATTATTCTCTTTGCTTGGGTTTTTCAAATTAATTATGTTTGTATATAAGTTGACATTATTTATAAAAAATAATTTTCAGAAAACAATAATGTTAATTTTAAATTAAAGACAATTAAAAATACAATTCTGAAAAAAAGATGAAGGACGTGAACCTCTTCCCACTGGTAGCAATGAATAATCACAATTCGGGATTTAAATAACACTGTTCTGAATTACATTTCGTTCTTAAAAAAATCGTTCATTCAATTGAATTAAGATTTTATATTTAATTCGATTGATTAATAATTATTGCAGACAGGTCATTCCGGTTTTTCAAAAAATTTTCTGAAAAGCTTTTACTACCGTATTGTCTTTTTTTGAAAATATAATAGAAATGTCTTGAGCATATTTAGAATTACTAGAAGTAAAAATAATATTAAAATATTTTTTAAAACTTAAAATAAAATGTTATGAAAAAAATTTGCAAACTTTTCTGCACTTTTGTAATCACAATTTTGTTGTCGTACTCATTTTTTGCAAAACCTGCTTCGGCTGATACAACATATGTCTCCGGGCTTATAGTAAATCAGAGTTGGACGAGCGCTGAATCTCCTTATGTGATGACAGGTGATATTCTAATTGCTGGATTAACTGTTTATCCGGGGGTAGAAATACTTGCCGGAGGAAATTATGAATTTCAAGTTGCAGGGGTAATCAATGCCATAGGGAATGAGCAAAATCCAATCCTTTTTTCTACTATATCAAGTGTAGCAAGCTGGAAAGGGATCTTGTTTCAAAATAGTAATCCCGGATCAAATTTGAAATGGTGTATTATAGAGAAATCAATAAACAGTGGAATTCGAATTGTCGAGAGTTTACCGACTTTAATCCATTGTAATATTAGAAATAATCAATCTGCTTCTCACGGAGGAGGTATTAAAATTTCTAATACCATACCTGGAGATATGTTGTTGGCAGATTGCAATATTTCAAACAATTTTACTCCTTCGGGAACTGGAACACCTTCAAATGGAGGAGGGATATACGTGGTTACAACTGTCGGTACTGTTGAGATTGTCCGATGTACTCTAGAAAATAATCAAGCTTCAAAAACTAACGGAACAATTTCAGGAGGAGGAGCTTATGCTTCTGGTAAGATATTTTTTGAACAATGTATTTTCAGAAGTAATTCTGTGATCGCTACTCAAGCACAAGATCAACAAAGCTCATATGCATATGGAGCGGGAATATATGTTGCCGATGATACCATTACTTTTGCAAACTGCAGAATAATTCAAAACAAAGCTAGAGCAACTGAAAATGGCTTTCAGGCTGCAAGTTATGGATATGGGGGGGGGTGTATATAAACAACGGATTTGCAAATTTCCGGAATTGTTTTATTTATCTTGATTCAGCAACAGGTTCTCATGGCAGTCAAGGTGCAGGGATATATTGTAATGCGGGAAAAACACTAATTTCAAATACTACGTTAGTACGAAATAATGTTCACGCTTTGTATAAAGGTGGCAGTGCATATGTAGAAATAATCAATTCAATAATCTTTTTTAACAATAACAGTGCTTCACAAATTTTTGGAAGTCCAATTATTACATTTAGTGATGTTGAAGGTAGCTATGCAGGTACTGGAAATATTAATATTAATCCTATTTTAGACACTAATCAACAAATTGTATTTGGTTCATTATGCATTGATGCTGGAAATCCAGATCCTATATACAACGATATTTGCTTTCCACCATCTCAAGGTGGAGTTCAAAATGATATGGGAGCTCAAGGCGGTCCAGGTGCATGCGATTGGATAAACAACTCTATAAATTTAAATCTCACAGTTCTTATGGAAGGTTTATATAATCCACCAAATAACAAGACGTCGAGAAGTGCGGATTTGATAGTTTTATTAAGGGAAGCTGCAGCTCCTTATAAAATGATAGAATACGCTGGCGGATCCATTGATTCTCTAACATTTACAGGAATGTTTAATTTCAATGTTGCTCCGACCGGAACCTATTACTTGGTTACTAAGAATTTTAACACTTTAGAAACCTGGAGCAAAGACGGAGGAAAATCTCTTACTCAGAATAATTCTACAGCTACTTACGATTTCACAAATGCAGCCTTTAAAGCATATGGTGACAATCAAACTTTAATAGACACCAAGTATTGCTTATATAGCGGTGATGTAAATCAAGATGGTTCTGTCAATCTTTCAGATAATATATCTATAAATAATGAGGCAATATTATTTGCGAGCGGTTATATATCCACTGATTTAAACGGAGATGAGATTACAGATTTGACTGATTTATTGTTTGCAAGTAATAATGCTTCAAATTTTGTGGCGGTGATAAAACCGTAAATTTATAAAATTATTTATTTCATTAAACATTCCTCTACCCAGTTCTTGCCCTTAGCTTGCAATGCTAGAATGAACAGGGAAGAGGGATTTAAAAACTTTTACCGTCTGAATTCTCCGATAAAGCCGAATAAACTTTAAATGGAATTAAAAATTTAGTCAAACTTCAATAATTTCTAAAACATACTTTTCCAATTTGTATCTTTCCTATTTCAGCCCCAGCCGCAGCATTTCAATATAGTCATATACCCCAAAAATATGATTTGCTGCGGTTACATTTCTTTAATATACAAAGTGTAAGTAAGACTAGTTCGTTTTATCTTTCTATGTCTTTCTATGCCGAAAATTTACAGCATTAAAATTATATTTACTGAAAAATTTTGATACTTTTCTAAAACTTTTTCTGTAAAGGAAACAAATTTCAAAAGCATGAATGATTATTCTAACAGTCATCAGCCAAACACTTCCGCCGGCAAATGAAACTTACACTGCAGATCCCTAAGAAATCTCTTAGCAAGGCATTACTTAAACACCAATCTCTTATATCTGAGAATGTATTGGGATTATATTTCACCTTCAACTTATCAATATTGTAATTTAGGTTATATTAAGAAACCGACTAGAGAAGAACCAATTTTAAAATTTTGTTTATCTGTGTACCGGCCTTCATCCGATGAAAAACATATTTTATTGAATGGGAAATATTTTTTTGATGTCATTGTTGGTTGTGAAAACGGGAAATCAGTTATGAAAACTTTTGAATTGGAATTTTATTTGATATTGCTGAATGGAGTGAAATTGAAAATAATTTTTTTGAGAAAATTACTATAAAGGAAATTTAATAAAATTATATTATTCATGCTTTGGATAACTTCTACCGATTTAGCTGAGTTTACTAATAGTGTAATCCTTCAAGTGGAAATGGAATTTCTGAATAATTATATTTATAAACTTAACGAAAGGAAATTCCAAAATGAGCGAAATAAAACGCTACACAGCAGATCAAAAAGTCAGTAAAGACAATGCAGTATTCCTGAAATCTGCCGAACTGCAGCATATAAAACTTCTGTCGCTTATCCGCAGTCAAACGGCAAGATCGAATACTTTCACAGAACAATTGCGAAAGAACATCTCAGACAAACATCAATGATCAATCTCGACGATGCAAAAAATAAGTCAGTGAATTTATCGAATTTTATAATACAAAAAGATTGCACTGTTCGTTATTTTATCTTACACCGTATGATTATCTGAAATGAACAGTAAAAGAAAAACTTGAGGTAAGAAAAAACAAATTAACTGAGACATATTGTAACAAAATCAGGTAAAGGAGCTTAGCTACATGATCTACCTATATTATATTTTTGAAATTCCATTTTCCAGAGAACCAATACAATAAATTCTTAAAAATTAATTTTTTCTGCTGTTCTGTGAGAATGTTTGCTCAATA
>CALMST010000374.1 GCA_937872315.1 uncultured Ignavibacteria bacterium
CTAAACACTCTAAACACTCTAAACACTCTAAACACTCTAAACACTCTAAACACTAAAAAAACTCAGTACTTAAGAAACACATTATCCAGATTCCAGCCGCCTTTGATGTTTATTTCATTTTCATAAATGATAAAACTTTCGGAAGCTCTGAAAGGATAATAATTTCCTCTGTCAAAAACACCGTTACTGTTATCATCCATAAATGAAAAAAGTATATACTTTCCTTCCAGCACTTTCTCAAATTTGAAATCCGTACTGTCATTTGCAAAATTTACTTTTTGTGAATAAGTAATAAATGGATTTTCCTTATTATATAGTTTTATATATACATCTGAACCTATAGCACTGTCCGACATTACTCTGCCTGATAATGCGGCAAACTCATTTGCGGATGCAGTTTCGAAATTTCTGCTGTAGATGTAATTTCTGTCAGATTGTCTCAGATCAATTTTTAAGTTATAGGCGGAAGAGAGTTTATATTTATCGATCGGGAAAACTTCCAGCAAAGAATCACTGAGCCAGTTAAAAACAACTTTGTTTGGTTCACCTGTAGCTGTATCTGATACAGAAAAGTTGTTTACAATATTCTGCTTTGAGATGTTATCATCAAAATAAAAATACATCTTATAATCCGGAGTGATCTTCTTTTCACCTTCAGAAATATTTGAGAATATAAAATTCAGGGAATCAGGTTTGAGTAATTTCCTGAATTCAATGCTTGACTTATCAAGTTTGTCTAAACCAAAATCCTGTAATACGAGGTTCAGATTCTTAAGGACATTTTGCTTGCCGGATAATTTGTAGTCGTCGGAAAGCAAAGCAATCTTATCCAGGTCAGGGTCATAACGATTATTCCTGTCCTCATCCGTTATGGCAAAAATTCTGTAATCACCATCAGGAAGATTAGTGAAATCAAAGTTGCCACCGGGTGTTACCTGAAGCACATAATCCGGATCATTTTTCTGAGGATCGAGCTGGTCGGCAGTCTTACCGGCTTTTAAATACAGGGTTACTTTTACCCGGTCATAGTTATCAGCGAATACATTTCCGGAAATTATTCCTTCATCGATCCTGCTTCCGGTGGAGAATGCAAATGTCAGCGGAGCTGAAAGTGTATTGCCTCCATTGACATCCTTCAGATCTTTTCCGATATATATTACATAAGTCCTGTTAATATCGAGCGCTTTTGAAAATACGATCTCTACTTCCTTACCGCTCCAGCTGAAATCCGGATTTCCTTTCGGCTTTGGCGAAATGAAAAATGATTCTTCAAAACTTCTTCTGTCAACATATTCATTAAAGACAATCCTTACGGATCTTCCTTTGAAATTGACCGCGCCGGGGCGCGGAGTAATTGATCTGATCTCCGGAGGGGTTCTGTCTATATCACCTCCGCCCGGGGGAAGCTGGTTTGCGCAGGAGCTTAATATGATCAGCGATAAAATCGTCAGGGACTTCAATAATTTCAAAACAAATACTGTAATGTTATTAAAAATTGAACATAAGAATTTAATAAAATCTTTGGATCTTTTTTTGTGAAAATCTCAGGTTAACAAACAAATATACACACAGATACTATATTTATTCCGGGCGGTAAAATTATTTCTTTTTCAGAGCTTTGAATTTAAGGATCACTTTTGTCCCTTTCGAAACATTATTTTCAAATTTAATCTCAGCTTTCATGTCATCCAGGGATTTTTTAGTAATTGCCAGACCAAGTCCCATGCCTGTTGACTTTGTGGAGAAATTAGGTTTGAATAAATTATCCATGACAGATTCCTCGATCCCGCATCCGTTATCGGTTATTTCAGCCATAACATATTCGCCGCTTACATCTTTAAAATCATATGTCTTTATATCAATTATGCCGTCAGTCTCTATAGCCTGAATCGAATTTTTCACAAGGTTCTGCAGTACCCTGTTGAGCTCCTGTCTGTCAGCAGAAATATCATAAAGGCTACGGCTCAGGGATATACGGAACTCTATATCAGGCGCAAGTTTATAAAGTGATACCACTTCCTCGATGATCTCGTTAAGATTAACTACTTCATAATTCCTTCCGGATAGCTTTGCGAAGTCGGAAAACTCTGTTGCAATATTGTTTAATTTATCTATTTCATTAATAATTATATTTCTTGTTTTTTTCAGTACTTCAGGAAAATTATCCTTATTTCCATTTCCGTTATTATATACTTCATCCAGATGCTGTATGGATAGTTTCATGGGTGTCAGCGGATTTTTGATCTCATGCGCAACTCTTCTTGCAATGTCTCTCCATGCTGCTTCACGTTCCGCTTTTTTGAGTTTATCCCTCGAACTCTCCAGTTCCATTGACATTTTATTGAAAGATTTGATAAGGTTTCCTATCTCATCTTTCGTTCCCGGTTCGAGTTTTACTTTCATGTCTCCTTTTGATATCCTCTCTGTTGCATTCTGAAGTTTAAGTATAGGTCTGGATATCCTGTACGTCAGGAAAGATACAAATAAGAGAATAAGAATGATCACAATTATATAAATACCGAAAACAAAAGTTAAAATTTCTGTAAGCTCTTCATTGATCTCATTTTGTTTGTAAAGAGTCTGTGAGGACATTATTCCCACGAGATTATTCTTTGCATCGAAAAATGGTTTATATCCAACGATAAATGAAAGAATGCCGATACCTTCGGTTTCTGAAAAAAAATCTTTTCTGAGATAAACTATATTATAATATGCTTCAGCATCAATTCTGGTATCCAGAAGATCAGAGCGGTAAAGTTCGTCATTGGTAGTAGAAACAAGTTTTGTTCTTAGAAACAGATTGAAATTTTTATCAGACCTTTTAAGTGAATTTGTTAAAAGATTGCTCTGATCCTTGTTCAGACTGTCAAGACCGGAATATTTAGCCTGACTGTTTATCATGCTTTGTGAAAAAAGATTCAGATCCGATACTATCTCATTCTGAAAATTATAATCGTATTTATCCTTGATAAAACTCCTGGTATATATTGCAAGAAGGACAATAGGAATTACAGATACAATAAAAAATGATGCAAACAACTTTTCTCTGAAATTGAATCTGAAATCCCTTAGTCTGAAAACTATGAATATTGAAAACAGAGAAATAAAGATCAGATAAAGGAACATAGTAAATAAAATGAACTTCAGATAGAAGAATGTTGTAAGTTTGAAATCATTTCTCTTGAGACTGATGGAAAAAATTCTTTCAGTGTCAGTGCTTTTTGTCTGAGGCGAAACAATGTAAAAAGTTCTGTATCTGTCATTATTGATGATCTCATATCTCCAGTCAGATTTATCTTCTTTGTATTTTACGGCTTCTCTGAATGCGTCCAGAGAGAGGGTATTTGTTTTAGAAAGATCCTGATTGGTGGATGTAATGATCTCTCCTCCGAGATATTCGGTAATTACGGGAGTTGAGATAAGTTTATCAAACAAATTATCCCTGGTATAATTTCTGAAAAGCTGCATTGAAGAATGCGTCAGGAAATTTTTTGATTCATATTGAACTGCAATGAGCAGATAGCCAAGATTCGTTTCAAACTGTGTGTTTTTAAGACCTATTCTTTCAATCGGAACAATACCCAGATAATATTTTTCATCCTCATTTTTTAAAATCACAATTTTCTCCGCCGTGAAATAAATATCAGGATCCTCACTACCAATATTTTCATCGGGTTCATCGGATTCATCGGAAATATCCAGATCAATTTCTTCCTCAATTTCACTGTTTTCTTCAGAATAACCGGTATCATTTAAGTCATCATAAATATTTTTCTTTTTAAAATAATTGCTTTCAGAATAACGGGATATAGAATCGGTATTCATATTTCCGGAATTGAAAATGAAATCACTTATCACTTTTTTGTTTGTATCAAGAATGATGACAGCGGTATTAAAATTTTCTTCACTGAACTTACTGTCCGCCCATATTGAAAATGCCATTTCAGGAAATTTATTCTTATCTCTTATGTTGGTCTCAATTTCAATGTCTTCGGAAAATTTTGATAACTCTGTCATCAGCAGGAATTTTATTCTGTCATCATCCTTCTCAATTATTTTCCTTCCTATAAGCTCAACGAAATGGGTTTCCTGTGAAGTTATCTTGTCAAGAAGAATTCCGGGAATTACAATTATGCAGAAAAGAATTATCAGAGAAAAGTTTTTTATTGAAAACAGATTATAACTTTTTTTAAGCAGCATATTTCTTGCAAGAAAAACACCGAAGAAGAAACTGAATAAAACTATCATTAAACGATAGAAGTACTCAATTTTAAAGTCGTCAAAAAACAGCGAGGCAAACTGATTAAATACTAGAAGTATAAAAAGAATAATTAAAAAAGAATATTTTCCGAGAAATTTGACAGGCGACAGAACAAATTTCGAATTTTTAATGATAAGGATGATAATTGTCAGTTCGATCGTGAACATTGAAAAAGAAAACAAAAGAATTATTAACTGAATGATAAATAACTCTGTGTTGGGGATAATGCTTGTCTTATCAAAAAATTTCACATTGGAATCAAAAACGATACTCTGAATGACCGCTCCGAATAAATATATGACAATAAAAAATATTAAAATTAAAAAAAGATTAACTAAATGAGTACGGAATTTATCTTTTTGTATCCCGGAATTTCTCAGGGAATATTTTGATGACAGGTAAATTCCATATATAGAAATTATGAGAATGAACATTGAAGTGATAAGCAATTCACCCGTGGATTTTGCAATTCCGAATCCCGAAGATGATGCAAAATATCCCGGAGAAAATACCTCGGAATCAAAAATTCCTGAAGGAAAGTTGAATTCCAGCCAAGCATATCTCAGACAAATCATAAAAACTGAAAAGAGTGTCATCTTCAGAACTCCGGATTTTCTTCTGTCAGTAAATTTTAAACCTATTATGAAAACAATAATGGTAAGTCCGAAAATTAAAACTGAAATTACTCTTTTCGAAAGATCACTAATATTCTGACTATGCATAAGCTCACTGTACTTGGGAATAATAAGCACTCCGATTATATTACCTTCAAGACCTTTGAGGTCCACAGTAATATTATCATTATATACGGATGAATCGAGATCTATCTTTTCTGATATAGGATCAGCGGGAACAAGCTCCGAGATCACATCAAATGCCCCGTTAATATCATTTAGCAGACCTGTATTCTGAAAGAATTTATTGTTGATCTGATATTTTATGTCGATCAGCCTGGAAGTAAGAATTACACCTGTGACCTGGGAATTATCATTAGGGTCATAAACCGGTGAATAAATTATAAGATATGTATAAAATCCGATTTCCTTTAATATGGAAAATTTTTTCCCGTTAACGCATCTCTGCAGCGAGTAAACGTCGGAATCCAGTTTCCTTCCTTTGAATGCAAGAAGTTCAAGTCTGGTATTATAGATCTCAATCTGAAAATCAT
Organism: uncultured Ignavibacteria bacterium; assembly: GCA_937872315.1. Lineage (GTDB taxonomy): Bacteria > Bacteroidota > Ignavibacteria > Tepidaquicellales > Tepidaquicellaceae > JAGPCH01. The sequence continues at coordinate 5,430 of CALMST010000374.1, forward strand.
TGTCAAGTTTATATTTAAACAATTCTTCAAACAGTCTTTTGGAATCGCTTCTCTGAACATACTTGAGGATGCCTGTGTTCTGTGTAAAATTTTCTGATAATTCATTCAATCTGAACTGGTAATCATTGAATAAACCGGTTGCAATTCCGGATTGTTCATTAATCTTTTCCGATTCTATTTCTTTCCAGTTGTTACTTATATTGGATTGAATGTAACCTGTCAGTAATTGAATTACAATTATCCATATAAAAATTAAAAAAGCGATTAAAGTTAGAATCTTTAAACGCCTGTCAAATATTTTTTTTCCGCCGTTATTTGCTGAATGTTTCTTTTCCAAAATAGAATTAATAATTCTTCGGGAGATTAAGACATATTTTTAAACAGATTAATTAATAGAAATCTGATCAATATACCATATGTTTCCATAATATTTTAATGAGATCGCCACATCAAGATTGCGTTTACCGGAACCTATCATGTAAGTATAGGTACCGTTAACAAATGCATAAGTGTTGAATCTGCTGGATCTCGTGTATTTGAAATTCTTTACCGTAAAATAATCCATGAAATTTATAAGTATCTGTTCTGCCTGGGCTGAGCTGTAATATCCTTTGTCAGTACTTGAAATATTCAGATATACCTGACTCTGAAAATACGGTGTCATATAATTTACATTGCTGTACTGAAAACCATAACTGATATCCTTAAAGGTTTTTTTGCACAGATCATATTTTGCGCGGGTAGATTCATTTCGGTATTTTTTATTTTTCCACCATTTATCCTGAGAATATGTATGGCCGGTGTTAAATAACCCTGCAAAGATAATAAATAAAAATAAAATTGATGCTTTTCTGAACATTAATTTATCATTGAATAAGCAAATTAGATAAATTTGATTGTTAATGCAATTTATAAGATGAAGGTATTGGATTTTTGAATTATTATACTCCGGGGCTGAATGAAATCAGGTTTATTAATATAAATGTGAGATGAATTACTGTTAAGTATTTTTTTAAAAAGTAAAATTTAATACTTCTGCCCTGCCCGAACTGCTTTAAAAATACAGAATGGAATAAATCCATACCCGGTTTGACATTCGATATAAGGTAATAGAGAATTACAGATGGATCTATTCTGTATAATATTAAAATTTCATTAATGCTTTTGGACGGATGCAGGTAATATTTCAATC
>CALMST010000375.1 GCA_937872315.1 uncultured Ignavibacteria bacterium
GCTGAATATAAATCTCAAAAACTGTCACCTCATTTCGTTTATTATAGTAAGTAACCATTATGAAGGAGGATTCGTGTTCACAAATAATATTTCTGCTGCCGTTTGCTTCCAAACTTTCGAAAAGACCAAGAACTGCTGAATTCACTTTTGAAGTATTACTTCAAATATCCAATCCAAATAGCTCTTATCATCAACCCATTTAGCAGGATCAGTTGTATTGTCTTTTTCATCAATTTCGTGCCAGTCAAGACGTAGAATATTTTTAGAAATCATATTCTCTTTCTTCCATTCTGCATCTGCATTCTTTCCAAGCTCTGAACTGTCGCGAAGTAGTGTAAATGAATTTATAACAAATTCCTTTTTATACTTTAGTTTTAATTGAGATTCAATGTTTGGTAAGGTTTGATTGGCAACTTTATCCGCTATTCTTATTTTTTCTTTTAATTCATTCGTATTCAAATCGTTAATTCCCATTTGACCTTTAGGATCAATGAAGTTGATGTATATTTTGTCTTTTCCGATCATCCACATTATGAAGTCCGGATAGAATACCTGTGTATCATCATCAAGATATATTCCGATGGACTTTAAAGATTCAACATTTCTCATTAAATAAACTTTGAAATCCTTTAACTTTTCAGAATTAGAATCCAAATAATTTGTAAAGTCATTTACAAATTTACTTTCGCCTTGATTTAATTTGTCTGGTGATAGTTTAACATCTTCTTTAAGCACTGATTTATTTTCAAGAAGCAATGGATTATAAACATGATTGCCGATTTGATTTATCATTAAAGAATCCTCAACATCTTTAATCGTTTTACCAAAAGCGTCGATCTCTTCATTTAATTCAGTTTCGGACTTAGGCTTTTTATTTGCTCCTTCTTCTTTTGATAAATCAAAAGATTTAACTAATGTATATTGCTCAATGAAATCACCGACTCTGTCTCCCTGGCTTTGCTCAATTTCTCCATAAAGGTAAATGCTGCTGTTCAAATGCCAGTTGATCTTATTTCTGACTTTTTTAACAAACTCTTCTGTTACTTTTACATTCAAATTTTCAATAAAGTCAAAATCAAATTCCGGAATTTCATTCTTATACCTGATCTCGTCAACATAAGAAAGTACATCGTTTATTTTTACATCGGAAAGCTTTTCACCTGATTTATATATCTGTAAATTAAATTCATCAGCTTGATCTAATATTGTTCTTGTGAAGATCTGATAATTTATAAATTCTTTGTAATTATTGTTTTCATTAACTAATGAGTTTCTGATATTCATGCCTTCATAATTTAAGCTTGTTCTGTAATCCAAACTAAATGTAAAATTATTTATTGATCCTTTTCTTAACTTTCCATCTAAGATACATTCATATTCAATTTCTTTATCATCAGGAGAGAGATAAACTTTTTTTACATCTACGGAATTTCTTGACAGCTTGAAGATCTTTAAATCATCTTTGTATTTATCAAAAGAAGCTTTCTTTCCGTTAAACTCCAAAACGTTTGGCTTAACTTTGAATTCATAATTCTTTGTAATTTTTAATTCACTGCTCACTGCTTCTGTAAATGCTTCAAGATAACTTCTCTGCAAACTAAATACACAAAGTGTCTCAAGTCGTTTTAGCAGATCATTATCTGTATTTGTTAAGGAAAAATATTCTTCAATATGTTTCATATCATTGCGCTTCCCGTCATTATTTAATCCTTTCAAACGAACTCCTCTTCCAAAGATCTGAATGATTTTATTGCCTTTGGATTTTCCAAGATTGATTAAACCTATTACCGAAACACGGAAGCAATTCCAGCCTTCGGCAAATTTTCTGCTTCCAATCAAAATATTTATCGGAGATTGCGGTTTGTCAATATTTTCAAAAAGATATTTCTCAATATTGGTTATGACTGAAGAAGTACTTGTAACTTTATCTACATTATCTCCTTTGTAGTCATTTATAAATCCCAATCCATTTCCTACATTCACTATTCCCCAATAATCACCGGCACCATAAGAAAGCAGTATTTCATCATCTGCCTGTGTATTCCGTGTTAATTTGAGTCTGCCTTTATAATCATTGTTGAACAGGTTTTTGAATTTTGCTCTCTCCGGTTCGGTAAGATTTGCAAGATAATCAATTATCTTTGAAATGTCTGAGAGTTCGTCATCTTTTCCTTCCTTTGTTTTGTCGTTAACGGTGTTTCCCATAAATGCTATCAAAGGTCGATCAGGAAAAACTGTTGCGGAAAATAAACTTTGAATTTTTGTGTAATCCAGTTTATTGTAAACATTTAACTTTTCTTCTATTACATTGAGGTTTAAGGAAAGATTATCTTCAAGACTGCCGCTTTTTAGTAAATCAGCGCCGACTTTTTCAAAGTAAAAATCTTTACCGTAACCGTCTCTGTAAAATAGATTATAATTGTAATCATATATGATGGAATTACAGTACTCATTTTCCAGTGCGCTTGACAGATTGTGAAAAGTAGCTGAATACTCAAAAAGAAAACTATGCTTGATATTCAATCTCCTCCGGAGTTTCAGGAACTCTCCTTCATCATCTTTCTGATTCTTACCCAATCCTATATGAGCTTCATCTACAAGAATCAGGCGCTGGTAATTTTTATTGTCTGGAAAATCAAAGAAATCATCAGGTTTATTCAGTAAGGCATTGGTTGTATCGATGGTAAATCTTATCTTATTGCGGTGAATTTTATTCAGATATTCAATAAGCGGAGTTACTTCACGTTCATGCTGCTGAATAAGATTTACTCCGGGTGTTGTAATGATCAGTTCAAGATCTTTAAATCCTTTGTTATGCTTAATGAACTGGAAAACATTTATGTGCATAATTATTGTCTTCCCGCTTCCTGTAGCCATCCAGTAAGCCAAAGCGTTTTGGGAAAAATCTGCAAAATCTTTTTGGCTCTTGTGAAGGAAATAAACTTCAGTAAAATAGATAGCAAGGATCTGATAATATCGAAGCTTCACTTTTTCCAGCTTCTGTGATTCCAGATAAGTATTGTAAGCCTTAAGATATTTCTTGATTGCATCAAATATCTTCTCATCAAAACCAATAGAAGCATCAAATGCTTCAATCTTCTCCTGAGTGGTCTTGTCAAATAAATCAATCGACTCTTTCAGGAAATGCTTTCGTATATGACTATAAAGTTTTAAATCCATTTAATTAAATCAGATCTATTGATTAAAAATACCGGCGTGAATAATGTTGAGATTAAATAACCTCTTACCAATTTGTATTTGCTTGTCCTTAAGCGTAGCTAGTATATTAAAATCGTAATTGACTTCTATTTGCGTGGCTTCGGGATATTTCTCCGCTATTTCAAAAATGGCTTTGCTGTCATCTTCACCTAATTCAATATCTCTCCAAGATATTATAGTATCGGGGGTTTCTACAACTTTGTAATATTTCTTTTTAATAGTATAAGTCTTAATGCTTTTTATTTCATATCCCTGAAGATAATTGTATGTCTCAACCAAATCCACAAAACCCTCTTTGGTCGGCTGTCCGTATCTTATTTTGTTACTGAAAGGTTTGCTCAAGTCTAACGTGCTGTTGATCTTATTGAGTTCGGGTTTGTATAAATATTTTAGTGGTAGATTCTTAGGTGTCTTTTCTTCAAAAGGTTTAATTGCGTCTAAGACGTCTTCGTATTGTTCGAGTAGTAAATATTTTAAAATAAAATTTGTATTTCCACCTTTGTCTGTGTTTGGTTTTCCCATGTTCCAAAAGGAAGAAAATATTACTTTCTGTACTCTCGGTTTTGTAACCTCATCAAAGTATTTTCCCATTTCAACACATAAGAACTTCCTAATTCCATTATCATAATTATTTAATTTAATTACTGAATGCACTATCGTTGCACTTCCACCGAAGAAATCAAAGACTATATCAAAATCTTTTGTAGTTAATAGTAATGGGTAGAATATTAAATCTGAAGGTTTTGGATTTTGAAATTTATCTTTAAGACCAAACAAATCTTTTAATTCATTAGAACCAGCTGTGTTTTCAACTATATCATAAAATATACTCCTTTCCTTGATATTTTTAATTTCATCAGCACTTGGTTCATATTCCTTTTCATAGGGAATCCAACCTTCATCTGTTTCTTCCCAATGGATTTTGCCTTCTTCAATCATTTTCTTAACTGTTGAATGTCCAAATCTCCATCGTCCCGGTCTCTTATCTGGTGAAAGAGGAAATGTCTGATTACCATCTGGGTCAATTAACTCAGGGTAGTCATACATTGTTGGTCGATCTTCCCTCAATGCAGCTGAACCCCACTTTGCAAGTTTTACTATTTTGTAATTCCCTTTATCATCTCCATCGTTTTTCGGATACTTTCCAGTAGCTTTTTTTGTTTCCTTATTAAATATTTTAAATTTACTTTTATCTTTCGCATAAAATAATATGTATTCGTGTTCTTTTACTATGTAATCGTCCTGCTGACCTCCGCCTGATTTTTTTCTCCAAATAATTTCTTCAATCAAGTTATTTTCCTCCCATAACTCGTTCATCAAATTAGCTAATCTCCATAATTCATTTTCATTAATGTGAATAAATATAGCTCCGGCATCACTCAAAAAATCATGCGAAAGTGACAACCTATTTTGCATCATCGTAACCCAGCTACTATGTTTAAAATTGTCCTTATATAAGAAACCATCACCGCCAGTGTTATAAGGCGGATCTATTGAAATTGTTTTTATTTGATTTCTATATTTTTCTTCCAAAAAAAGCAATCCTTGATAATTCTCCGAATTAATCAATAGCCCATTTGTCTTTTCATCCAAATTTTCAATCTCACCTAAAATTTTATCTTTAAAAGGATTGCTTCCGTCTTTCATCCTGAAGAACTTTGTATCCAAAACCAATGTGGGCTGGGCTTTCATTTCGGCAATGGTTTTTACTTTCACACTGAAAAGGTTTTTCCATTCAAAAAGCTGCGCCTTGTTTTCAAGAATCTCTTTGTAATATTTTTCATCAATGTTGTCAATCGTTAGGCAATATTCACTTTCCACAACTTTCTTTTTCATGGTAAAAAGTTTTTTCTGAAACTCCTCAATAGCGCTCATAAACTCAATGATACGGCTTGTTACCATATCAAAAGCTTTTGCAATAATGATTGTTGTATTGTCTAACTTCCCGTCCAATATGGTTTTCAGGTCGCTTAAGATATAGTTTTTAATGTAGCGATCCTTCTCCTGAGTCAGAAACTGCTGAAGGTTTTCATGTATGAAATAGTCGCTGTCATTCCCGATGTAAAAGCTGTTGAGTTTCTGGTCAATGTTGTATAAGGTTTCGAGAGTTTGATCCGAGAAATGTTCTGTTGGTTTTCCTTCGTCAGTTAAAGATATTTTATGTCCTCTTTCAAAATTCTTGTTTACTTTTTTAAGAAGAGTTGATCTTTTAATCCTTAAATCATTAATACCTTTCATTTTTCCATTTTCCACTTTGTCATAGCTATTTTCAAGGTCTTGAAAAACTGCATTATCTTCAGAGAATAGATATTTGTCTATATTCTCTTTGCTTTTAAAAACATCTTTAAAAAAAGATTTGAAAAGATCAGCTTTAGTGGTTGATGCATCCGATAGGTTGAACACGATTCTTGTTACACCGTCTTTTTCTTCAATGCGGTTAAATTTATAATGTTTGAGTTGTGTATTTTTGTTATTGTTCTGTGCCACCTCTTCATCTTTACTGTCTTCGTTTGTTTCAAGACGCAATTCAAACTCTTTGTCGAGATGTTTCAACTTAAACTTTATGGCATTAAATGAGTTACCGGTTTTGATATATAGACTGCCTTTATGTTTCCAGTGAAACATCGTATCACTTCCGTCATAATCCGCTTCATAAGGGACTTTATAAAGATCCCTGCTGCGGTCATTGTATCCAAAGTCACCGTTTGAGTAGTACATTTCAAAATATCCGAGAATGTGGCTGTATATTTTGTCTTTTATCTCATCGGTAATATTGAATTCTTCCAGAGATTTATCCATCATAACTAAAAGCTCTTCCATCTCTTTAGCATTTTTATTTGCTTGAATAAAAAGTTTGATCTGATCCTTATTAGCAATGATATCTTTCAGAAGATCCTGCTGATTCAAAGTGGAGAGATACAAACGAAGTTTTACAAGTTCGGATTCTCGTGCAATGTTTTTGACTTCGTCCAGTGTTTTGTTTATCATCGGCTCAAGACAATTCTCATCGCTACCGTCTATGAAGTTTTCAATTTCCTTTCGTTTCAGATTATATATCCGGTAAATCCCGAAATCGAGATCATTTGCATTGAACTGAAACATTTCTTTAAGGAAATACTTGAGTTGTTCTATTGAATTTGCTTTATCCATTAAATAATTATTTGTGAGAAACGGGTTTGTAAAATTCTAAAAGTGCGAAAGAATATCGTTAATCCAATCTTCGGTACTTACTCCCGCTTTGTTTAATCCTCGTTGTGAAGGGTGATAAGCCCAATAAATCCTTGGTAAGTATGCTAATTTTGAAGGTCCGGCATTCATTCCTCCTTTAACAAATTTTTGGAATAAGTTTTCTAGAAACTTCTTTGCATATTCGCCTCTTATAAAAACTACAATATCTTTAGGTTTAAATTGCCTGATAGCAAGACAAAATAGATCTATCCTGTAATTAAGAATACCATTGAAATATTCGTTGTAATTGATTTCCGTTCTTTCAAAAAACCATTCAGGTTCTATTCCACCTTCAATAATATGGGGAATTGGAAAAAGATTAGCATAAAAATTTTTTTCTTTGCCTAATATTTTGATTGCTTCATCCTGAGTAATATTAAGATATTTTGCCAGTACAGAGGATATCATATAGTAACCATTCCAATTTTCATCATTACTATCTGTAAACTTTCCAATTCTGACATTTGTATCATGAACTCTTTCAGTATCGTACGATCCTATTTTGCTAATCTCCTTATCCCAATCATTTTTGTTGTCCAAATTTCCATGTTCTTCTGTTCCCAAAAACCAAATATCACTTTTGGGATCCCCATATCCGAGAAAGGAATTTAAAATTTCAAAATCGTTTGTCATTTTTTTTTTAATTTACTTTATTAATTATAAGTTGTAAAATTTGGTAATGATTGTAAGACTTCAATTCAATATATAAAAATATCAAATTGAAGGTTTAACTTATATAAATCAAAAAGATTTTTCAATTTACTATAGTATCAACAAGATGATTCAATACTTTGATACTATAGCTATATATATATATTCATTTGCGAGAATGAATATTTCAAGGTAAGCGGATTCGAGGGACAAAGTCTTTAAAAATTAATTTTTGCTTTTTAATATTTTGGTAAAAATAGGAATTCAATTTTAATGTTCAATGTTCAACAATCATTTGATAAAAGTGAATCTAATAGAGATAAGATAGTTTGCTATTTTCAAAAAGTCTGTGTAATTGAAAGTTGGGATATTTTAATGATATTATCAATTTTGGTGGCCAAAAGTTTACTTGTGTTAATTTTTAAACTATATTTGTTCAATGCAGACTATCAGAACACCACCAAAATTGACGAGAATAATTTAGTTGAATTTTTAATTTTGTTAAGTCAACTTAAATTGCCTAAATATAGGTCTTCCTTCTTTATTTTATCATTCTTTGTTACTTCCTCTGCTTTTAAATAACTATATGGTCTAAAATCTGGATTTCTAGAAAACGGCCAATTTGTCCAAAATAAATTTTTTAGTCCCATTAATCCTATAAGTGGTACCATACCTGCCTTTGTAATTGCTTTAAAACCTATATTACTTTCTGATACTACTGATAAACCTATTCCAGAATCAGAAAGATTAATGGATTCTATATTATCCGAATTTGCTTCAAGTTTAATTGAAGATGACTTTCCAGCTGATACAATAATTGTTGTAGCCTTTGATTCAACTAATGAAGTGATAACAACATTATCCGCATCCCATTTATCATCACCCCACAAATCAACAACAGTTTCTCCAACTTCCTTTGTGTTACTGATCCGATTGTTCTTACAATCAGAAGCTGTAAAATAAATAGATTCATTCCGTGAAAATTTAATTTCAATTGATGCTTTAGCATTAACTATTCCATTTGGATTTAATGAACCTTTTGAATTAAAATTAATTTCAGTTGAGTCTGATGATTTAAATTCAAAATCATCATTTGTGTCATCTATGACTAAGTCAAAATTAATTCCGTATTTATCTTTTATATTACCTTTAGGTATGAATATATCACCATCCAGAGTCCCAAAATCTCCTAGATTAATAGGGCTACCTGGAGGCCAAGTTGCATAGAGTGTTACGAAATGATCATGAAGATTTTCTGTGTAAACTTTTGCTAACTTTTTCATTTTTTACTCCTTTTAATTTTATTTCGTTTTTAATTTATTTAATTATTTTGATAAAATATTTCCTTAAAAGATCAAAAAAAGAACAAGTTTTCATTTAATAAATAAGTAAAATATTGTATAAAGAATGAAATATACTTTTAAATTATACTTTTATTTTGAAATTGTTAACTGCAATTAAAAAATCGGAGATCTCAAATTTGACAATTCCATCTACTGTTTCGGTATGTCTCTTCGGTTTGGGGGTATGAACATTCTTTCCTTTGTTCTCTTCTTCCTGT
>CALMST010000376.1 GCA_937872315.1 uncultured Ignavibacteria bacterium
ATGTCGAATTGCAAAAAATATGATTTACCGATCAATACCGTTGGCTTTAGCCAACGGTATTGATCTGAAGCATTCTCTGCTGAGGAAGTCATTATAGAGTAGTATCTATTCTGTAATTCAAAAAATATTTTAAAAGAATGTCGAATTGCAAAAAATATGATATACCGATCAATGCCGTTGGCTTTAGCCAACGGTATTGATCGGAAATAAATTTTTCCGAATTTAATCTCTTTAATTACAAATTATAGTTAAGTATTTTTACGGATTCTAAATTTAAAATTTTAAAACCAAGTAAATGAGAAACATATTAAATATCATAGTTTTATTTTTTATAATCATAAATGTTAGTTTTGCACAGGATAAAAAAATAGCTTATTGTTCTAATGATACAGAATCAGGATATATTCAGATATTTATAATGAATGAGGACGGTTCAGAAAAAAAACAACTTACAGACATCAGTGAGAACTGTATGCACCCTCAATGGTCTCCGGACGGAAAACAGCTGGTTTTTTATACAGACAGAGGATACATTTATCTTTTAAGGGACATAAACTCAACAAGCCCTTCTAATTTATTTTATTTATATAACGGTATTTATCCAACTTTCATGCCATCAGGAGATCAGGTAATTTATAATGATGAAGTGGATGAGGTATTGTCAATTATGGTGATTGATACGGCTCAGTACGGCGCAGAACCCCAGATGATATCAGACGGCGGTTATTCTAATATGTTTGTGCTGTCTGCAGACGGAAATAAAATTTATTTTTCAACTTTTGAAGGTGCTACAAAAGTGATCAAGGTCATGGATCTTGAAGATACTACCAGCAATTATATAAAACAGATAAGCAAAAATGACGAGGCAAGTCTTGAGCCTGATGTTTCAATGGACGGATCAAAAGTAGTATATGCTACCTTTAATTCTAATCTTCAGGGAACAGTAAGAATACTTGAAAACGGATCAGAGACTCCTTTGACAAAAGGTATGACAAGTTGTAATGTGCCAAGATTTTCCCCTGACGGTGATAAAATAGCATTTGTATCAATAGACGGCAGTGATGTTTCACTTTATGTAATGAATACAGACGGAAGCAATAAAAGAAATCTTCGCGCACAGGGAGGCGATATTGGTACTTTCCGGTGGATCAATGACAGTGAGATCTTATATGATGCAGGATCAGAGACAAGCACAAGTATTGGAATAGTAGATGCTGTCGGAGGAGATAATGTAATACTTGCTTCGGGAGGATTCAACCTTCACCCGGTTATGCAAAAGTAATGATGAAATGATGTCCGTTCAAATTTCAATTTTAAATAACTTTATAATTAAATTCACCGATACTTATATATGAAAGTAACAGAGCATTTAGAAAAAGCAAAAAAACCGTTGATAAGTTTTGAGATATTGCCGCTTACACGCGGAGGAGATATAAATCAATTATTTAATGTCCTGGATGATATTATAAAATATGAACCGCCTTTTATTGATGTAACATCACATTCAGCGCAGGTACAGTATGACGAGACCCCAAAAGGAATAAAAAAGAAAGTTAAAAGGAAAAGACCGGGTACGATCGGAATTAGTGTGGCTATAAAAAACAAATACAACATTGATACTGTCCCTCACATATTATGCAATGGATTTACAAAAGAAGAAACTGAAGATGCACTTATAGAATTGAATTATCTGGGAATCGAAAATGTACTTGCAGTAAGGGGAGATGAACTACAATTCAAAAAACCAATCCCAGAAGGAAAGTCCAGCAATATATACGCGCTTGATCTGGTTAATCAGATAGCAGACATGAACCATGGAAAATATCTTGAAGAGGATCTTCTTGACGCTTCTCCCACAAATTTCTGTATTGGCGTAAGCGGTTATCCCGAAAAACATTTTGAAGCGCCAAACATTAAAACAGATATAAAATATGTTAAAGATAAGATCGATGCGGGCGGTGAATACATTGTCTCTCAGATGTTCTTTAACAATGACCGTTATTTTGATTTTGTAAAAAGATGCAGAGAACAGAATATAAATGTTCCGATCGTTCCGGGTTTGAAAATCTTAGGTTTTAAATCACAGCTTACAAATATTCCCAAGAATTTTTATGTGGAGATCCCGGAGGAGCTTGCATCAGAAGTAATGGAAGCAAAACCCGAACATGTTTTAGATATTGGTGTCGAATGGACAGCAAAGCAGTGTGAAGAGTTACTCAACAAAGGAGTCCCTTCTCTTCATTTTTATATAATGCTGAATTCAAAACCCATAACCAAGCTGATGAAAAGGCTGAATATTTAAAATTTTTATTATTGCTTCGGCAGATATAGTTTAACCGTTCCTTTTTTCAGATCGATTTTTTCAAGATGACCCATTTGTTTTTTGTCTTCAGTGATAAGATGAATATGTATGTTTGTGTCGTGATGAGTAAATATTGCTTTGTGCTCAGTTGAATAAAATCCCACCAGCTCAATTCTTTTATCCTTTATAATAAAATTTTTCTGACCTTTATGTGCTTCTTCCGGTGAAGATACTATTGATCCTTCTTCCAGATTTACAATGTGTATCTCAGCGCTATCAGCTGTTCCGGTTAATTTAAAAAGAAATGGTTTTTTAATATCTGAAGAATTCTGATCAAGGAATTTTTCAAGAGCAGACATTGACAGAATATTGTCGGGTAAATTAGATTCAGTCCAGTTTTCAATATTGGCATAAGCAAATATGGGAGCCTTCAGTTTTAATGTTTCTGATACATCCATAGTAGAATCATTTATAACAGTGGATTTGTAACCTCTCCCGTCAACGATAATGATCTCGCCTCTGAGATATTCAACCGGTCCCAGACCATAAAGATGCTCTTTATCTGAGATCGTGTCTATATCAATTGTTCCGTATAGTTCTCCTTTCCACATAACATTTTTCATTTCACCTGTAATCTTTACAGAGTTGGTTTGCGGACCTGCTTTACCTTCATTGTTTTGTGAAAAGGATTTACAGCTTGTTAAAATAACTGTTAATATTACTATAATCACATAAAAGTATATTGAATTTTTCATAAGGTATCATTTTGATATTCTTAATTTTATAAAAAGTAACATCCGGCAACTGACCGGCAGATTAAATTATCCTATAAATTACCCTTAGACTTGAATACGGTGTTTGAAATTACAAGTCCGGCAGTGATTGTAAATGCAATATAGAACATCTCCAGGAACTGACCCTGTCCGCCGGCATCACCCTGTGCTGCCGCTATTAAGCCGCGAAACCCTGAACTGCCTCCGACAAGTATCATAACAGCCGGTAAAAATACTATAGATCCGGGGCGTCCAATTTGTCTTTCCCATAATATTGCGTATGAACTTATAGCGGTTGCTCCGATGAGAATACCGAGATTATTGCTCAGTAACATACTTCCATAAACTACTCCGAGATATCCTATTGCACAGCAAATAAATGCCCAGACAAAATCTTTCGAAGATATCCGGAAAATTATAAGTAGCCCAATTAGCATTAAAGGAAGGAAAAGCCATAACCAGACAGGATCAATGGAATTTGCGGGTGTTTCCGGTATTTCTGCAAGAATTGTCGCTATTCTGTATCCAAGCCAGGTACCGGTAAATTGCTTCAATAAATATACAAGTCCGTTATTTAAATTACCCATTCCGGAAATAATATTATTTTTTACCAGTTCAGAAATCCCGACACTGATACTGTAACCCGGAACCATTATTATTATTGCCGATAAAGAAACAAGAACATAGTTAAGCTGCGGTATGTAAAATTTTATTACAACCGCAAAAAAACCTGCCGCAAATGCAGTAGAGATAGGTATAATTTTGGAATTATCGGAAACAAGTTTAATAATATAGACCAGTAAACTTAATACACCCGACCAGAGAATATCCATCCATCCGCCGGAAAGTATGGCGGCAAATCCGGAGCCAAATAATACAAAACTGACGGCTGTAAGGAATTTTCCGTAAGGATCTTTTATCTCTTTGAGAGATTCAATTTGTTTTTGAGCTTCATCAATATCAAGTTTACCTGATATAATATTATTTACAAGCATATCAAGTTTACTGAGTTTAGCCATATTAAATCCTCTTTCGGATACCGAAGTCAGATTTATTTTTTGCCAGTATTCATTTTCTGTTCTGAAAGCAAAAAGCAGATGGTCCGGAGAAGACCGGAATTCACCGTCAATCCCGAAAGCCTTTGACAGTCTCAACAAATATATTTCCAGCTGACCATCGGGAATACCATACTTATGAGCGGTTTTGCCGAATTCTATTATAAATTTGCAAACTTCAATATTTCTTGAATTTTCAGGTTCCTCTGTTTTATTCAAAAATTGTTAATTTTTAGATAAATTATTCGATTAATTAATTATGAAGCTGATTAATAAATAAAATATTAAATGACAGTTTGGACTTATTCCTTTCTAAAAATAAGTAATACAATTTTTTTTACAAATCTAAAAAGGATTTTAACAACCGGATCCGGCTGAGACTTTATGAATCATAAAGTAAATAAATTAAAGAGTCAGACTTCAATATCCCGCACGGTTAATATCCTCATCATATCTCTATTCTTCAGGTAGAGATTTTAGAAGTAAAAACTATAAGTGCTCTGACTCTAAATGATTTCGTTATTTTTAGTTTTATTTCAGATCCTTTAGTAATTCATCCAGATTATTATGAGCAGATGCAAATCCTTTTTCAAATCCCATTTCAACAATTTTGTTCAGGTCTTCTTCTGAATTAAAAGTAACTTCAACTTCCACTGTTGTTCTGTTTCCGGATTCTTTAAAATTTAATTTCCAGTTCATCCTTGGCAGATCCGGGTTTTCATTACCGTCATCATTACAAAAAATATCTGTCCCTTCATAACTTTTTAGCGGGACAAGGTTTTGAAAATTTGTCCTTGACCACATTTCCTCATCATTAGGTCCGCACATGCAGTAAATCCAGGATCCTCCTTCCCTGAAATCCATGGATTTTGTTTTTGCTTTCCACGGTTTAGGAGCCCACCACTGATCCAGTATTTTGCTGTCTGTCCATGCCTTCCAGACGGTTTCCAGAGGAGCTTCAAATTCTCTTTTTACGAATATTTTTTTATTCGCAATGTCTTTTGTGTAAACTGTTTTTTCCATGATCTATTTTTTTGGTTTATTAATATTTAATATTTCGTCCAGTTTATTGAAACGGTCTTCCCACATTTGACGGAAAGGATCAAGCCATTCGTCCACTTCCTTGATTTTGTCAAGGTTTATATCGCAATATCTCTCTCTGCCGTATTTCTTTATCCGCAAAAGCCCGCACTGATTAAGGATCTTTATATGTTTTGAAATTGCCGGTCTGCTGATGTTAAATTTTTCCGCAACAGAATTAAGGTTCATACTCTTTGTTGATAGCAATGAAATAATTTCCCTTCTTGTCGGATCAGCAATTGCCTGGAATACATCTCTTCTCATTTTAAGATTGTTTAGCTTTAATGTGTAACCGTTCGATTACAAATATATGCGCTTCTATTTTTTAATGCAACTGATTTTTTAAAAAATATTAAAGGGAAGCGGATGGAGACGATTATAAAAGCTTTTGCACGGTTTGACTTTTAGTTTAGACTGCGCAATTTGAAAGGATCCTTTTTATGAAATTTCCTTTATTCTGAATTCTACAATCTTTTTGATAAGACCAAAGGGTATTTTTTCTTTTAAAGGAAATTGTATCGAACCCTTACCGGTCTTATATTTTGAAAGTTCTTTTTGGAATGCTTTGTTACCTGAAGGTAATGCGTAAAATCCAATATGGTTTTTATAGGCTGCAAAATATACGAGTACTTTTTTCATTTTAAAAGCCGGCATGTTGTAGCTAATTGTTTCTTCGGCTGCGGGAGCGGTTTTCTTTATTGCATCACGTATCTGCCTAAGGATAGACTGAATGTCTTTAGGAAAAGATTTAATGTATTCATCGATGTTTTTTGGTTTTAAATTTTTCATAATGAAATTAAAATATTTTTTTCGGAATCAACTGTCGAGGTTCAAAAACATATTCCGAATTTTCATTTTTCATAATATCTATAAGTTTGATTAATCCGAAAATGTTAATGAATAATCCCAGACCAATTCCAATAATTAATTCTAATGTTGATAATACATTGTACTCAAAAATATAAACAAAAAACATACAGGATACGGGAAGAAATAAAAACGTTGCGGTGAATTGACCCGGATTGTAAAATGTCTTTGCTTTTATGTTCATAATGAACGTATGCATGATGAAATTTCCAAAAGATATGAGCATTGTCACGAATGCTAGTAAAATAAATTTATCATAAAGAATCGCTGACAAAAAATAAACCATCCAGCCTAAGAATACATTTATAAACATCGCCGAATTTGTATTCAGTGGATATCTGTCAGGCATTTTGCTTTTGAATATAACTGAATTCAGCATTCCCGGAAAGTATCCCGGATAGCGATACTCCTCAAACTGATGCAGAAATAATGAGATCACATTCAGCCAGATCAAAAACTGAAGTCCGAAAAAATCTATATTACTGAAACGTAAAACTAAAGTAGCAATTACGGCGAGTATTAATCCAATATCAAACCAGTGTTTTCTTAAGAATATCATTTTCCTATCCGGATTTTTGTAATAATTCTATTCTGTTACCAAAAGGATCTTTGAATGAAAATCTGTCAAGCGCTGGTATCGGGATCTCTTCCTTTATTAAAATGCCGTTTTGCTCAAGATGTTTTTTTGCTTCGGCTAAATTCGTAACTTCAAACGCCGGATGTCTTTTTGATTTGTTAACTTCTTCCTCAGTGCCAATGTGCAGTTGAATATCAGCAATCTCATACCAAAGTCCGCCGTTTGGAATTAATGCCTGCGGTTTTGGAATTTCGGTCAGTCCGATAATTTTAGTGTAAAATTCCCGGGCTTCATTCTCCTTGCCTTTTGGAATGCAGATCTGTATGTGGTCGAGTTTTTTGAATTTTATCATTTTATAATAGTAGTAGTGCTCCCTAATTCCATTATCAAAGCTTCTCTCAGATTTTCTTTATCCCCGAAAGAATCCGGATTGAACCTGTTATTATTACTCAAAATTATGATCGTTTTATTTTCATCAAGGAATCTTACCAGCACCGAATTCCATCCCATTATACCGCCTCTTCTTTCCATAATTTTGGGCTGTGTATCTGAGAACGGATAATTATATGTCCATACACTGTAACCGGTATAGTTGTATTCAGGATATGACGTGAACATAAGTACTTTACTGCTCTCACTTAAAAGTTTGTTTCCATACATTGCCTGATCTATTGCAAGCAGGTCAGCTGCATTTGAATACATACTTCCGGCAGCATAAAAATTTTCTATATAGATCTCCGGATCTTTTGCGAATTCACCTTCGTCCGAAACTGAATATGAGTAAGCAAAATTTTCAGAATAATTACTGTTTTGAAGATCTGATAAAAATCCGGTATTCTTAAGACCGAGTTTGCTGATAATATTTTCAGTCATAACCTCTTGCCAATTTTTTCCGGTTTTCATTTCTATGATCAATCCCAGTAATACATAATCAATGTTTGCATAATTGAATTTTCCAAATTTACCTGACTCTCCTTTTATGATGAGTGTTTCCCGTACAAATTCCTCCGGTGATTTTTTGTTTAAAAATATAAAGTCATTCTCATTCGGAAGTCCTGAAATATGCAAAAGCAAATGATGAACTTTTATACTATCTCCTTTTGGTATTCCAAGCTCAGGAAGGAGATCCTTTACATTATCCTGAAGCGATAATTTTCCTTCATCAACCAACTGCAAAACCAATATTGCCGTCAGCATTTTTGTAATTGAAGCTATACCGAATTTCGTATCGTTATCTATTAAACTCAGAGTCTCACGGTCTTTATATCCTGCAGATTTCTGATAAACTATTTCACTATTTTCAGCAATGAGAACAGTTCCTTCAAAATTGTTTCCGGAAATTTGATCCTGAATGATCTTATCGATTTTTAAACTGTCGATCCGGGCATAAGTATTAACTGCCGATAAAATAATTATTATGAAAAATATTGGTTTCTTCATAAATTTATTATTTTGTATTTACAGTTTCCACTGTTTCCGGTGATAATTATTTTCAATACTTAATTATTTTAAAGTTCAGATACTATCAGTCTTAAGGCCCCATTTAAAAACGGTTCATTACGGTTATGTCCAAATTTTTTATCCCATTCTCCTGAATCCAGATCGTCTGCGAGTCTTTTCACAAGTATCTCTTCCATCCCTTCCGGTAAAAATTTCCATGCTGACTGTGAATTACGGACTTCCTTTTTTAAAAATTCCTCAGGCCTGCCGTAATAAGCTTCCTGAAATCCGTCTGCGCAGTCCAAAGGAATCGGAACCTTCATAATCTCACACTTACCGTTTAAACAATTTTTTATAAATTCTATTTTCGGATAACGTGATTTTTCTATTTCGATGAGTTCGGGAAAGTAATGGATGTTCCAGAATTTCTTTAACTGATCAGGATCGTATGTCATTATAACGACCCGCTCTTTTGAAACGCGTTTCATTTCTTTTATTCCTTTTTCAATATCCGGCCAGTGATGCACTGTCAGCATAGCCATCGAGGCGTCAAAGGAATAATCGTCAAATGGTATATCATCAGATTTAGCATTTATAGCGGGAACCTTGTTACCGGCAAGTCTCTGAGAACGCATAACAATTGATGGTTCGACAGCGGCAACATATCTGTCATCCGGTTCATAAGATCCGGCGCCGGCTCCGACATTTATCACTGACTTTGCATTTCCCAGAGCTTTTAAAACAAGCGCCGCTATCCGCGGATCTGTTCGTCTGAATCCGGAATATGTGTGTCCGGAGCTGTCATAATCAATTGCCCTGTTTTCGATTTTCATGTAATTTAATAAATCTGATCTTCACACATAAATAATTCTATAAGTTAAGAATCCAGAATTCCCAAATATTTTTTCCATGGACCTGTGCAATCTTTATATTGATATGCCATTACCCTTGATATCTGTGCGAGATGATCCAGATCATGCACTGCCCATGTTGACAATAGCTGTGACAAGGTCACTGTACCAAAATCCGGATGTATCCCTTCTTTATGAAAATCCACTTCCTTCAGATCAAGTTCTTTTAAAAATTTGACATTATCATGTCTTAGGATCTTGAATTCTGAAAGCAGATCATTCAATGATTTATTTTTACTTTCAGAAAACTGCGCAAGTCTGTCAAAAGGGGAAAAAGATTTGTCAGAACTACCCGACAAAATTATTTTTAATCTTTCGATCCAGTCGGTTTTTTCACCGTGAATGAGATGCCCGGTAATATCATAAGGACTCCATGTATCTTTACCTTCATTAGCCATTGCCAATTCTTCAGGGAGATCACTCAGTAACGACAATAAAACCACGGGCGTTCTTTCAAGTATTTGAATGGAATTTGTCAGATCAAATCTCATGGGGCCAATCAGTATTTTTTTAATCGACCGAGTTTTGAATCCAGTAATGAAGTTAATTTATCCAGTGCACCGTCAACGGCTTTTTCTATTGAGTCTGATTTTTGCGTAACTGCAACCGGATCCAGACCTTTTAATCTTGCTTCCAGCATACATTTAATGTCATTCTGTCCTTTTTTCTTACTGTTCTCATCGGAGAGGTGAACTTCTATCCTCGTGATCTGTTCACTGAATCTTTCCAATGAGTCATTTATAGAATCAATAATTGGTTCGCTTTTTTGCTGATTTCCTGAAATGTGATTATCTGTGTTAATTTGAATTTTCATGTTTACTTATTATAGTTTAGTTATTATGAAATTTATTTTTAATATTACTATTGTTAGGTTCTTTAAAAATTAACCATTTATATATATTAAGAAACTCATTAATAAAGTCATATGAATAGTTTGAAAAAAGTTTAGACAATGTTAAGCATTTTTATTCAACAGTCAATCTTTAATCCGTAAAAATTATTCTGATTTAGCAGTATTGATATAAGAAAACTTAATAATTATTTTTTACTTTAAAAAATTATAAGTTATCAGATAAAAAAAATTATGCAGAAAAATACAGATTTTAATGACAGAAAACAGCTTGCGAGGTTTATTTTTCTGATGTTCCTCACGGGATTGCTCCTGTATATATGCTGGCTGATGCTTGCGCCTTTTATTTCGATATTACTCTGGTCCGCTATACTTGTTTTTATTTTTCACCCTCTGTATAAAAGACTTATGAATAAAACCGGTAATCATACGGTCAGCGCAATTTCAACAATTCTTGTTTCTCTGTTTATTTTTATAATTCCATTACTGATCATTTCAGCCTCGGCGATAAGTGAGCTTTCAGGATTTTCCGGAATATCAGCAGATGAAATAAAAATGATCCTCACGGATTTTAAAAACAGCAGACTTTCATTTGTGTATGATTATCTCAACAGGTTTATCAATACGGATAATTTTCTGAAACCGGAAGATATAAAATCTGTTATCTCAAAGTTAAGCGATATAATATTTTCAGCTTCAATGTATTTTATTGAAGGAGCGTTTGGTGTGATAGTTGGTCTGGTGATCTCCGTTTTTGTGATGTTTTATCTTTTCCGTGACGGAGACAAAATATTAAGAGACATACCCGGCATATTACCAATGGATAAAAGTCAGGCTGAATTACTTTTCATTGAAACTTCCGATCTGATCAATGCAACAATAAGAGGAACATTGTTTGTTGCTTTGATGCAGGGTGTTCTTGCAGGATTGATCTTCTGGATACTTGGCATACCCGGTTTTATTCTCCTCGGATTGTTAGCGATGATATTTTCAATGATACCTTCAGGTGGTACTGCATTTGTTACTGTTCCGGTTATTATTGTGCTGGCTGTATCAGGTGATTACTGGAAAGCCGGGATCCTTGCTGCATATGCTGCTTTAGTGATCGGCATGGTGGATAATTTTCTCCTGCCTAAACTCATAAAGCAAAAAGTAAAAATGAATGAACTGTTTATATTTTTTAGTGTACTGGGCGGCTTGCAGCTATTCGGTCTTCTGGGTTTATTTCTCGGACCTATAGTTCTTGCATTGGCGCTCGGAGTATTTAAAGTTTTCAGAGGTGAGAAAATTGATAAGGAAACAGTTTCAATGAAATGATCTGTTTATCTACCATATTTATATTTTCTTTTTAATTTTTTGTTTTATAGATTTTCATCACTTTCTTTACTTTCTTTCATGGATTCTTTAATCAATTCAGAAATTTTAGGAACAATCACACCGTCCACATCCGGTCTTAAATCTGTTTTGCTGAATCTTGTTCTGTAAACCTGTGTAAACTCGGCTCCGAAATACAGAATTATTCCTGAATAATATATCCAAACAAGTATAACCACAATAGAAGCAGCAGCACCGTAAATGGAAGTATATGAAGTGTTACCCAGATAGAGCGCTATCAGATATTTGCCTGCTGTAAAAAGAGATGAAGTAAAAACAGCTCCAAACCAGACATACCTCCAAGAGATCAATACATCCGGAAGATATTTGAATATTAAAGCAAATAGAATAGTAACAATTATAAAGGAACTGATAAGATTTATTATCTCTGACAATGGAAGAAAACCCTGTAAATTTTCACTCAAAAGGTTATGCAATAAACTAATTACAGAATTAACAACAAGCAAAAACATTAATAAAAAACCGGTCACTATAACCATTGAAAATGATATAAGCCGGTTTTTTAAAAATCCCCATATTCCTCTTCCGGGTTTTTCTTCGACTCCCCATATAATGTTCAAAGATTCCTGTAATTCTATGAAGACCGCTACGGAACCCACAAACAGCAAGATCAAACTGACCATCCCCGCAAATATTCCTGTGGAAAAATTTGCAGCTCCAGCTATTATCGACTGAACAATGCCGGCACTGTCTTTTCCGATAAAATAAGTTATCTGATTTGAAATTTCCCCTTTTGCAGCTTCCTCACCAAAAATAAACCCGGCAATTGAAATTACAATTATAAGAAACGGACCAAGAGAAAATGCTGCATAATAAGATAAAGCAGCTGCCATCTTCAAACCTTTATCGTCTATGAATTGAATAAAGGTCTGCTTAAATAACCCTCGGATGACTTTTAATGTTAACCTGTCATTCTCTGATTCGGATTTATGATCTTCCATACAGAAAATAAGATTTGTAAGAATTATCAGTCACATTGTAAATGCTCTTTTTTAAAATCCGGAAGTAAAAATAATAGTGATGCATAATATCATTTCTTTAAAATTAAACGCTGAATTTCTCTAAGCCACTCCTCCTTCTTTACCTGCATCAGCGGGCTCGCATATCTGTAATTCGGCAGACTTCCGTTTACTATTCCTATGATTTCCTTATCCAGTTTTAATACAGATTCTGCTGAATCTTTAAGCAGATTTATGCTTCCCCAGGCTGCAATGATTTTACCGGTCTTTGATCTCAAAGAATCAAGTAATTCCCGTCTCCGCTTTTTATGTGTAATGCAGTGCGGATCACTTTTGTCAAAATTTTTTGATTCAAGAAAATCTTTCTGAAAATCACCACTGTTGCCGTTCCGCAGATCTGACAGATTCAAAACTTTTACGAAATTCCAGTCATTGAATACCATTAGCCTCATTAACTGGTACTGCGCATTGTCAGGCCGGGTCGGTACTGTTTCTTTTGATCTGAGATTCGAGTAAGATTTTACAGTGAAAGTTTTCGGAATATAGCTCTTCTCCAATGGCTTTGACGAACCCGGATTCATCATTATCACAACTATATCAGGAGTTTCATTTTTAATTTTGACACCCTTTCTTTTTATTTCAAGTAAGCTCCGGCATTTAAAAATTTTATCTGATATTTTCAGATCATAAAAATGACCGTAAACATCAAAGATCGCTTTGAGCTCGCTTGCATAAATATTTCCTTTGTATTTATTCAATAATTTATAAACTTAAGATCATACCTTGAATAGAAAAACCTGCGAATGAGTAATACTGCAATACCAAAAACCCAATACCCAATACCCAATACCCAATACCCAATACCTAATACTTAATACCTAATACCTAATACTTAATACCTGCTCTTGAAACCCAGTCCGGCACTTCACTCCCGTTTTGTCTCAGCAGAAGATTCAGCTGTGCCATAGAGAACGGCAAAGGCGGAGAAAACTTATCTGAATCAATAGTCAGATAATAATCAAGAAAAAATATTGTATGATAAGCTGTATACCAGAACTTTGAATCTGTATCCCATAGATCGGCGGGACATGCTTTTACAGAATTTTCAAGCATATCAATGGATGCACCGAACTGATTCCAGAGAATTTCCCTGAATGAATTATCCATAATTGTCATAAAAAATTTTTTAATTAAATATCAGAAAGAAAAGTAATGCCAGAATTGAAGAAACTGCACCTGTCATTAAAATTATCACAGGCACTTTGTACCTCTTTTTATTCGGGTCACTTTTTTTTCCCAGATACCGGAACAACAGGCTCAGCAAACCGAAAGGGAAAGAATAAAACAGGTTTGCATAATAAAACCATCCCCAGCTTGTCAGCGCAAACCAAACTGCGAGTATAACAGAAGTGTAAAAATATATATTGAATTTCAGTTCATTTTTCATGAGTGCTTCATTTGTGTTTTATTTTAAAGACAAGTTTGAACTGTATTAATAACAAAGCTAAAATTTCATATTTAAATTGAAAACTCAATGCTAATGTCAGTTCACAGATCAATTTGTTTTAAAGAAATCATACTTTTCTGAATTCCAGATACAGTACCGGAATGGTGATAATGAATTCACCGTTTCTGTTTATCTCACTTTCAATTTTTTTTAATAACAACATAAAAAATTCTTCATGATTGTCAGGAGGGATCAATTTTTTCCACTCCTCTAAAAAACCTGTTCTGATCAACCCGTGATCAAATAATGCTTCCGGTTCTGCAAACCTGATAACCGATTCGTCATTTGCTTTTTTTGAAAGGCGGAATCCGGTAATCTCAATTTCAGCAATTATTGATCTTTCAGTTCCTCTGTGATCAATGTGATCCTTTAACCCGGAAACTGATCTTACTAGTCTCATATCATCGATCACGTTGCTGAATTTATTATATAATTCACTGAAAGTTCCGGCAGGGTTTGTTGAAATACATAAAGAACCATTCCGTTTAAGAACACGATGACATTCAAAATAAATAGCATCTTTATTCCCGAAATTATTGATCCCGAGATTTGAACATATCAGATCGAGTTCATTATCCGGCAGCGGAATTTTTTCAGCGCTTTGCTCAAAGATCTCAATATTTGTCAGTCCGAGAACACGAATCTTTTCTCTTGTCCGTTTTATTGCTTCTTCCCAGATATCCATTCCATAGATCCTGGCTTCTTTTCCGAACCTCTGGCTAAGTTCGATCAAAGGAAAACCCGTACCGAATCCTATATCAAGAACTTTCGATTCCCGTTTCATGGGGATATTCTCTAGCAGTAATCTTCCGAAAGGAGCTGACCATAGATTTACTTCATCATAGATATTAACGATTTCACTGCTTTGCCAGTCCAGGGATTCTTTCATTCTGTATTATACTCTAAATGATAAATTGAAAATAAAAATATTTTTTTAATTAAGTTCTATTTGTCTTTCTGAATTTTTTCCGAATTCTTTTTTCAGATCAAGTTTTGTGACTTTTGCATTGTCAAGTTTATAGACCAGTACAAATTCCATTTTTGTAATGTCAATGAAAGTGGAATACAATGTACCGCCAGTCTTTCCGTTTTCAATTTTTTTAGGAGGCTGCGCCGCCTGTCCGAGAAAATTTCCAACTGTCAAAAGTGAAGATGTGTCTTTGCTGTTTTCAAAAGTTCTGATCCTTTCTTCTATGGAGTTGTATCTGTAACAGGGAAAATTTCCTGAAGCTGTATCCGATAAGAGAAAATTTGTCATTACCAGTTTGTTGTCTCTGATACGGTTAAGAATTTTTTTACCTCTGATCCATTCCACTACAACTGCATCTCCTTCACCGTCTCCGAACATCATATGAGCATTGGTCAATGCAATTTTTCTATTCTCAAGATATGCAAGAGCTTCCTCAACAGTTTTACATTCAGCAAGTATTTGATCACCTAAATTATCATCCGGCTTAGTGTATCCTGACGGGATAGTTTGCTCAGGTGTCACTGCGCCGTCAAAAAAAAGACCATGTTCATTGATCCCGCCCTGAGCAAAATCATCCCAGCCGTACCAGAGCCGGGCGAATTCATTTTCAGAACCGGGCATTATCTGAATATAAGCATCTGTATCATACCAGTAATCTTCATTATTTGCCACATATATATTGCCTGTAATTTTATCGATATAATATATAACAGAGCAGGCATTTGTTTCGGAGTGAGATATCAGAATTACAAAAAAGACTGTAATAATAAAAGATTTCATTTTTTTATAAAATAAATTCTAACTTCAGAATAAGATAAATATACTAAAATTAATGTTTCCTTTCCAAAAACTTTTTACTGTTACGCCGGTATAGTTCAGAATTTTAAACGATCCGTTAAAAAAGTATTCATGAAAAAATTACCCAAAACGATTTACACAAATTACTAAAGTTGTCCTCAAATTCCAAATTTCCATTCAGCCACAGATTAACACAGAATACACAGATTACACAGATTCCCCTATAACATCAAAAAAAAATAATTTTTGAGAAAATGCAATTCGTGATAATTTGTGCTAATTCGTGGCTAAAAAAGTAATTGAAAAATTACTGCTGATCAGAAACGGTAAACTTAATTAATTTTTTTTTCTGAATCTGAATCTGAATCTGAATATAAAACCTGAACCGAATAAATTCAATCTTGTCCAAAACGATTAATAAAAATTACTCTTTATCTTAATATAAAAAAATCCAACCGGCTTTCTTTTGAAAGATCAAAAGAAAAAAGCAAAGAAAAATCTCCCGCCGGTTATAAAAATAAATTGCCGGAAATTCATTCGCTTTGGCGGCAAAAATTTCAACTCACCTCACGGCAGAAGAGCACTGCCGAGCGTCTCAGACAGGATATTTTTGCATTTCGCCAAAGCTCTGAATTTCTTTCGGCAATTTATCACAGGAGGGTTGTTTTATTTCACAGCCTGAAATCTTTGATTCTGAAGTGAATTTTAAAGATTTAATAATTTTACAAAATGTTTTGGACACCTTTAAAAAGGA
>CALMST010000377.1 GCA_937872315.1 uncultured Ignavibacteria bacterium
AATTCACCACCAGTAGTACCGACTTCAGTTTATGCTCCGGGTAATGGTCAGATCTATCTTTCATGGAGTGATACAGCTGAGAAGATTTCTATACAGAATAAATTGTCAAATGGTGTTTATAAATTCCAGGGTTACAATCTGTATCAGATAAAAGCTGGTGCAACAGGAAGTGTACCTGAAGACAGGATACTTATGGCTACTTATGATATTAATGATGGAATAACTGATATTAAGGACAGTGTGTTTAATAATGATTATGGAACCTTTATTTATTATGTGGTACAAAAAGGTTTTGATAATGGAATATCCAGATATTTTGTAATGGACAGAGATTTTGAAAACAATACAATACTCAATAACGGAACACAATACAGAGTAGTTGTAACAGCATATTATTATGATTCACTCGGAGGTCCATTCTCAGCTCCAAAAGTAGCGGAAACACCAATAACATCAACAAATATACAGCAGGTGATACCACAGAATTTAACATTGGGTACAGTTGTATATAATAATGTGGGAGATACTATTCCGACCAATCAGAATGATCTAGGATCAATGCCAATTGTTGTATCACCTCTTGAACTTCTTTCAGCAACTTATGTGTCATATTACAGTGAGTTTAACGGATCAACAGTATGGAATTTAAGCAGAAGCATGGGTGGAAGCACATCTACTTTGTTGACGAATCAGACAGACTTTACGGGTACACAGGACACGGCATCAATTGTTGATGGATTTTTAATGGTTCATAAGAACATTCTTGATTCAGGAATTGTGCTGGATCAGGATGATCCTGTAGCAGTAACCAATAATGTATCAACAAATACAAATACAGGAGCCTGGACATATTCACCGGCCAGCAGCCAGTGGTTCACAGGACCTGATACTTCGGATATTACGGCTGCAGCAACAAGCAACGTAAAGATCATCAAACGTCAGTTCCAGAGCAGAAGTCTTGGAATCAGCTGGCCATATAGCCAGTCATTCAGGAATTCATTTACAAGAATCAAAGCCAATGGAACTCAGTTTACAGCAGCCGGAGGAGCAAATGATCCAATGCTCAATGGCGGACCATTAAGAACGATCAAAATGGTATTCGGAGAAAACTCAATGGCATACAGATATGCCAATACAAATAATGAAAACGTATTGACTACAGATACAAACCTGGTACTGACTCCATATAAGGACATGGTAAGTATTCCTTTCAGTGTATATGCAGCAGAAGATCTTGATTCATCCGGTGGAGCTCTGAGAAAACTGAATGTGGCATTTATTGATGCAGATGCAAGCGGAACATGGAATCCGGACGGCTCCGGCATGGGTGGATTTGAGTATACATATATTTTAGCTTCATCATATTCAGAAACTCCCGCTGCGATCTATACAGCAAAGACTCCGGGAATTGCAGGAGGAGCAAACGGATTCAGTTCGATGGATATTATGTATGCATGGCTACCAAGAAGAAAAACAGTAAACGGAGCTCCGTTAACATGGACAGCAGGTGATACTTTGACAGTTGCACCATATGTGATCACCAGGGCAAATTTCGTACCGGGACCGGAATATCCGGTGAAATATACCTGGACGGTAAATGGAACATCGATTGCGAATCCGACAATCGCTAAGGATAATCTAAGCGAGGTAAATGCATATCCTAATCCATATTACGGAACCAACAGTCTGGAAACAGATCCATTTGCAAGATTTATATATATAAGTCATTTACCGCAGGTATGTAACATTTATATATATTCACTTGACGGTACATTAGTTAGTTCTATACAAAGAAATAATCAGGATCCAAATAATTCGCTTGAGAAATGGAATATGCAGAATGCTTCACAGATTCCGGTTGCAAGCGGAATGTATATAATAATAGTAGATGCAGGCAGCATTGGCGTGAAAACTCTGAAGGTTGCAATATTTACACCTGAAGAGAGACTAGATACATTTTAATTAAAACTTTATTATGCCTGTCTATAACAGGCAGGCATACTAATAAACTAAATGTTTTTTAATAAGGAGAAAAAAATGAAAAAAATAGTTTTTACAATATTTCTAACAATAACCCTTATAAGTAATTGCCTGGTTGCCGGTCCTAAAAATAAAATAGGTCTGTCATCTGCTGCGGAGTTGCTTATACCGGTAGGTTCTATCGGAACTTCCATGGGAGGGTCAAACCTGGCAACAACCACAGGTCTGGACGCTATCTACTGGAATCCTGCAGGACTGTCATATTTAAGTACAAAGACTGGAGAAGTAATGTTCTCTAATCAAAAGTACATTGCAGATATAGATCTTAACTATTTTGCAGGTGCTTATAAGTTACCAAATGTAGGAACATTCGGACTGTCTGTAAAAGCAATGAGCTTTGGCGATATAGAAGTGACTACAACTAACAGTCCTGACGGAACAGGTGAGACATTTTCACCGACATATCTTACTATAGGATTATCTTATGGAAGGAATATGACTGACAGGATCGCATTCGGAACAACTTTAAAAGTTCTCTATGAAGAGATCAGCCGTGAATCAGCAAAAGGCGTAGCCTTTGATTTCGGTCTTCAGTATAATGTGATCGGATCCGGCTTGCAATTCGGAGTTGCTTTATTGAATCTGGGACCAGCCATGGCTTTCACCGGCGCAGATCTTGAGTCATTTTATCCGCCATCGGGTTCGGCTCCGGGACAGAATCTTGAGCCAAGAACCATAATTCTTGAAGATTTTGAATTACCAACTTCATTTTCTTTAGGATTAAGTTATGATTTCAGACTGGACAAGAAAAACAATATAATGCTCAATGGAACATATCAGGCAAACAGTTTTTCATCTGATGATTACAACATGGGCGCTGAATATAACTACAACAAGATCGTTTACATCAGAGGCGGTTATCAGTTCACTGATCAGGACAATACAAGTGACAGAGCCTTTACCGGTTTAACATTCGGAGCAGGTCTTAACTACAATGCCGGATCAATGAATATCGGATTTGATTATGCTTATAAAGGATCTGAAAGTTTCTTTGATAACAATCAGCACTTTACCATTACTCTGGGATTCTAATTGTAATTAAAGTAATAACTAAAATAAGTTAAATTATAAAAGGTAATCAATTCGTTGATTACCTTTTTAATT
>CALMST010000378.1 GCA_937872315.1 uncultured Ignavibacteria bacterium
TTCAATGTTCAATGTTCAATGTTCAATGTTCAATGTTCAATGTTCAATGTTCAATGTTCAATGTTCAATGTTCAATGTTCAATGTTCAATGTTCAATGTTCAATGTTCAATGTTCAATGTTCAATGTTCAATGTTCAATGTTCAATGTTCAATGTTTGGGAAGGAGAGGGTTTTATCCGCTGGCGAACAGATAAGATTTCGCCACAGAATAACACGGATTGCACAGATTAATGTAAATAAAAATTTAATTTGTAAGAATAAATAATTCGTGATATTTTGTGCTAATTCGTGGCAAAAAATTATAATCAATTGTTGTTGATCATATGCGGACTACTAATTTTTTTCTAATTTGAATTATCCTGTCCGGATGTGGGAAAAGGTAATTGAGCGACGAGATTTATAATTTTAATTTTTTAAAATGAATTGCCTGAGGTCTGAATTTGACTAAACAAAATTTTTATGTTCTGACAGGCGGTCCGGGGGGCGGTAAAACAAGCCTGCTTGAAAACCTTGCCGGGAAAGGATATTCCTATGTTCCCGATGAAGCGCGGCGGATTATCAGGGAACGGATTTCCAGAGGACTCCCGCCAAGACCGGAGCCCGAAGAATTTGCAATGGAGATCTTCCGGCGCGACCGGAAAAACTTTAATAAAAATATTGATGTAACTACACCTCTTTTCTTTGACAGGTCATTTATTGACAGCGCAGGAATGCTATCGGAGTGTGATATAAATATCTACAACCGAATCAGACATTTTCACATCACAAACAGATTTAATCAAAAAGTATTTATCACGCCTCCCTGGGAAGAAATATACCGTACAGACTCAGAAAGAGACCAGACATTCACTGAATCTGTCAGAGTATATGAAAAAATTATGCAGTTGTATATAAAGTCAGGCTATGAAATGATAGAATTACCGAAAAATACAATCGAGGTTAGGGCACAATTCATTCTTGAACACATTAGCAATTTATAAACAATCTTGTTCAAAACGATTAATAAAAATTACTCTTTATTTACATCGGCATCAGTTAACAGAATAACAGTCCGTGATCTGAAATTTTATTTTTTATTCTGAATCTCAATTCATTCCCATTGGCTTAAGCCAACGGGAGATGACTGAAACTAATAATTGTATTACGGAACTATCGCCGCCACAAACGCACCCGCATTATTCGACGTGATCACCAGATCCGAAAGATCAACAATATTATCTCCGTTCATATCCGAAGATACATATCCTGTCGTAAATGCACTGCCGGCATTGGATACATTCACTACATCCGACAGATCCACTATTCCATTCTGATCTTCATCTCCGCTGTAGATCCCATACCTCACAGGCGATGCATCTATGTTTACCATGTTGTCTCCGTAAGCCTTCGTGTTTGCTGTAGTGAAATTATACGTCAATGCAGAGGCCGTGAACTGCTGAGGATTCTTGCTCCATGTCTCAATGGAATTCCTGTGCACGATCTGTATATAATAAGGTGTGCCGTTTGAAGCATTTGAAAAAATGAATGTCCCCTGGCCGGATGAATTCACAAAAGCTTTTGCAGAATCCTCTATTGCATAAGGGGAATTACTGTTCCTTAAGTAAACCCTTACCGTATCTCCGGTCATTGAGTTTGCTCCCGCATCATAGAATCCCTGTATCATAATCGTCAGATTAAGCTGCGCTGAGACCGGAGGAGCTGCTTTTGCCCTGAAATTTCCAAGCGGATTCGGAGTGTAATTATTGTAATACTTCCAGGGACCGAATTTCTGATAAGGATTATTGACAAGACTGTACTTAACCCTTGCCCTCCATTTGTAAACTCTGTTCGTAGCAAATCCTGTAATGTCTTTATTCAGCTGGCTGCCTGAAGTTCCAAGATCAACAAATGTTCCGGATCCTGACGAAGAAGTGCTGTTTGTTATCACCGTACCGCTGAAGGGATTTCCGTTTCGTTTGTATTCAAAGACAATCATTCCATCTGCTCTGCCAAACGGACTCCTGCCGAAAACATTCAGACGTACTTGTCCGTCAGTTCCGGTCAGTCCTCCTGATGAAACGACAAAACTTGTACCCGGTTTGTATTGCTGAACCGTTGATCGTAAACCTGTTAACCCGTTTCCGTAATACACAAATGTACTGCCTTCATCTGTCTCGCCGTTGTTGTACATCGGTGCTCCTACTATTACATCTGAATAACCGTCGCCGTTCACATCACCGGCGGTGGATACACTAGTGCCGAACTCTGCATTCGCCTGATCGCTCTCTGCGGTCCAGACCGGAGCAGAAGAAAGACCTGAAGGGGAGCCGTTATAAACATAAGCCCTCCCTTCTTTTGTTTGTCCGTTGCTATACCATTTTGCACCAACTATGACATCCGAATACCCATCCCCGTTGACATCGCCGGCGGTGGACACGCTCCAGCCGAAAAACGCGCTTTCCTGATCACTCTCGGCAGTCCAATTTGAAGTTGCAGAAAGTCCGGAAGACGAGCCGTAATAAGCGAATGCCCTGCCTTCATATGTTTGTCCGTTGCTAAAAAGCCGGGCACCTACGATTATGTCGGAATAACCGTCGCCGTTCACATCACCGGCAGCTGACACGCTAAAACCGTAAAACGCGTTTGTCTGATCGCCTTCTGCTGACCAGTTCGAAGTCATCGAAAGTCCTGAAGCAGAGCCATGGTAAACGAACGCTCTGCCTTCATCTGTCTGTCCGTTATCGTAATTATATGCTCCCACAATCACATCTGAATAGCCGTCACCGTTCACATCGCCCGCTGTGGATACGCTGTAGCCGAAATTTGACTGCGCCTGATTACCCAAGGCCGACCAATTGGCGGAGTTGGATAGTCCTGACGACGAACCGTGGTAAACGAATGCCTTTCCCTCATGAGCGAATCCGCTTGTAAAGTTAAGTGATCCAACAATTACATCTGAATAGCCGTCGCCGTTCACATCGCCTGCCGTTGATACGCTGATAGCAAAGAATGCCCCGCCCTGATTTGATTCCTCCGTCCAGTTTGGAGAAGAAGAAAGTCCCGAAGCAGAGCCGTGGTAAACATATACTCTGCCTTCGTCTGTCTGTCCGTTGTCATATGCTTCAGCTCCGATGATAACATCAGAATAACCGTCGCCGTTGACATCGCCTGCTGTGGATACGCTGTTTCCAAAGTATGCAAATGCCTGATTGCTTTCGGCTGTCCAGTTTGGGGAACCGGAAAGACCGTTTGCCGAGCCATGATAGACAAATACCCTTCCTTCACTTGTCTGTCCGTTGTCATAGAAAAGTGCCCCGACTATCACATCCGAATAGCCGTCGCCGTTCACATCGCCGGCAGTGGATAAGCTGCAGCCGAATGATGCGTTTGCCTGATTTCTTTCTAACGTCTTGTTCGCGAACACGGAAGGTCCCGAAGCCGAGCCATGATAAACAAATGCTCTGCCTTCGTCTGACTGGCCGTTGTCATACAAACCTGCTCCTGTTATCACATCAGAGAATCCGTCGCCATTGACATCGCCTGCTGTCGATACACTATAACCAAATTGCGCACCTGTCTGATCACTTTCCGCAGTCCAGTTGGCAGAAGCAGAGAGCCCGGATGCAGAGCCGTTGTAAACAAACACTCTGCCCTCATCGATTTCTATGCTGTCATATGATACCGCACCGACAATAACATCTGAATAACCGTCGCCATTGACATCGCCTGCTGTGGATACGCTAAAACCGAAACTTGCAACCGCCTGATTGCATTCCGCTGTCCAGTTGGCAGATGCGGAAAGTCCCGAAGCTGAGCCGTGGTAGACGAATGTTCCACCTTCATCTGTCTCACCGTTGTCGAATAGTATTGCTCCCACTATCACATCCGAATAGCCGTCCCCGTTTACATCGCCGGCAGTGGATACGCTGTAGCCGAACCATGCAGTTGTCTGATTGCTTTCCGCGGTCCAGTTGGCGGACGCCGAAAGTCCTGTAGCTGAGCCATGATATACAAACGCCCTGCCTTCATCAGTTTCCACATTGTCAAAGAGATACGCCCCTACGATCACATCAGAACATCCGTCCCCGTTTACATCGCCGGCTGTGCATACGCTGTAGCCGAACCATGCATTTGCCTGATCGCTTTCCGCAGTCCAGTTTGCAGAAGCGGAAAGTCCCGAAGCCGAGCCGTGGTAAACGAATACCCTGCCCTCTTTAACCTGCCCGTTGACAAAGAAACGTGCTCCGACTATTACATCAGAGAAGCCGTCGCCATTGACATCGCCGGCTGTGGATACACTGAAGCCGAACTGTGATTCTGCCTGATTGCTTTCGGCGTTCCAGCTGACAGTTGCAGAAAGTCCCGTTGCCGAGCCGTAATAAACATATGCCCTGCCTTCATTTGTCTGTCCGTTGTCAAATAACGGAGCTCCAATTATAACATCGGAATATCCGTCATCATTGACATCACCGGCAGTTGAAACGCTCCAGCCGAAGTTTGCACTCGCCTGATTTCCCTCAGCAGTCCAGTTTGCCAAAGCTGATAATCCTGAAGCAGAGCCATGATAAACATAAGCCCTGCCTTCATCCGTCTGACCGTTGTCATATGATTTTGCTCCTATTATAACATCGGAATAACCGTCGCCATTGACATCGCCGGCCGTGGACACGCTGAAGCCGAATTGTGCACTTGCCTGATCGCTTTCTGCCGTCCAGTTCGGGCTCGATGACAAAGGGTCTATTGTTACGGGATAGACAGCATCTTCGTCATTGACGACGATCGAAAAGCAATTACAAATGTCAGATTTCAAATTACAAATATTTTTATCAGAAGATTTTTCCTTTTGTAATTTGCAATTTGCAATTTGTAATTTGTCACTTCTCTCAAAATATGCTCTGAGCTCTTTATGATTCGCGTCCCAGCACTTTAACGACGTGTACTTCATTTTCTCTTCACCATTATGATCTTTGAACATCAGCGCATCGGCTCCGACTATCATCTTCAGTTTTGTATCTGCCGATAAGTTCAATCTGAGCTTTTCTTCTCCTGCAGGTTTATTTTTTATAATAAAATCCTGCCTCATTCCATTCTCATCATTTAAATATTCTATCCTCAAATTCTCATTTTCAATGAATGCTTTATTCTTATCAACTTTAATATCACAACCTGAAAAGTCATTAAATTGAACATTGGACATTGAACATTGTACATTATTTCGTAACTCGTAATTCGTAACTCGTAACTGAATATCCCATTCTTCAATCTTTTCATACTTCTTATCCTTCTCTTCGATCGTCTTATCTTTCACATCAAAGAGCGGGACCTTGTTTGACCTGGTCTTTGCAGTGAATCCGTCTTTGTGATAAATGAAACGAATGTTATTTGCGCGGTTTGGTGACTGATAAGCTCCGAGCTCATCACTGTAAGTAATATTGTATTCATCCTGCCTGATCTTTTCGATTGCCTGCTGATACCAGCCTTGATCAAAATTTTCCTTATCGTCTTTCATCACTGTTTTGTCATTAACGGTCTGCACAAATGCAGGCGGATCGGGGCAGTGAAGTTGAAATTTACTTTCTTCAATGCCGTACTGTTTTGAATTTGCAGAGGTATGATCTTTTGGAAAATTAATGCTAAAGAAAAACAAAGAAAAGATCAGAAAGGTAATTTTTGCTTTCATGGTAATCCGGATTTAGTTTGTAAATCAGTTTAATGAAATTTCATTTAGAACGCCCGGTTTTTCCGGCGCGGGATTAATTCGGAACTGAATAAAATCAGAATTACCATTTTGTAAGAATTGGAGCAATTATTTCAAACGTATTGGGCAAAATTAATAAACTTTATTTTAAAATACAAAATAGAATTTTCATTTCAGGTTCTCTGCGTTGAATGTATCCTGATAGTTTTGAGACACTCTCTTTCGGGGAAAGGGAGGTGATTGGTAACAAAACCTCACGGTATGATACTGCTCACAAACGCACCCGCATTATTAGAAGTGATCACCAGATCTGAAAGATCAACAATATTATCTCCGTTCATATCCGAAGATACATATCCTGTCGAAAATGAACTTCCGTCATTGGATACATTCACTACATCCGACAGATCAACTAAGCCGTTCTGATCCTCATCACCGCTGTAGATCCCGTATCTCAGAGGTGAAGCATCGATCTGAGTCATATTATCTCCGTAAGCCTGAGTGTTCGCAGTTGTAAAATCATAACTTAATTCAGAAGCTGTAAACTGTTGCGGAGTTTTGCTCCATGTCTCCAAAGAGTTTCTGTGCTCAAGCTGTATAAAATAGTCTGTACCATTTACGGCAGTTAAAAATTCGAATGACCCCTGTCCGGACGGATCCGCTACTCCGGTTGAGAAATCAATAACCTCATATGGCGGTGAGGCATTCCTTAAGTAAACAGATACCGTGTCACTGACCATTGCATCGGTAACGGGATCATAAAATCCCTGAATGAAGATCTTTTGATTCAGCGTAACGGGTAATTGCAGGACAGGTCTTCTGTAAACTCCATTGAGTGAAGCTCCGGCATAAACATAGTTATTATATAAATGCAATGAATATACGGTTATGCCTGCGGGCAATCCGTCATTCAGCTGAGTCCAGTTCAAACCGTTGTTGGTTGATAAAAACACACCGTTCAATTCAGTCCCGGCATAGATCACGCTCCCGTTTACAGCCAGCGAATAGACCAGATCATTATTCAGCGGTGACCGTGTCCATGTATATCCGCTATCCATTGAATAGTAGACCCCGCCGCCGGTGCCCGCGTAGGCATAGTTTCCGTTCAGGGCTAATGAATAAACTGATTTGTTGTTAAGGGAAGTAGCTGACCAGTTATTGCCGTTGTTGTTTGACAAGTACACCCCGGCATTACTGCCGGCTCCGGCAAGAATGAAATTTCCGCTGACGGCAATTGACTTTATGTTTATTACATTCAATGAACTGATGTACCAGCTTGTGCCTCCCGATGAATAGAACAGGCCTGAAACATGAAGACCAGCGAATGCCCGGGTCTGGTTTGATGCCAGAGAATAGATCGTATTATTGTTCAATCCTATAAGACTCCAGTAAGCTCCGTTGTTTGAAGTTCTGTAAACACCAATATCAGTACCTGCATATAGATAGTTTCCGAACATAGTCAGGGAAAAAACTACACGGTTGTTCAATCCGATACCTGCCTGAGCCCAGTTCATGCCTCCGTTGGTAGAGGTATAAAGTCCGTAGTTGAAAGTTCCGGCAAACAGATTTGTGCCGTTGTCAGTGAATGAATATACTTCCTTGTTGCCAAGTCCGGAGGAAACATTACTCCATTGCGGAAAAGAATTTTGGGCAAGAAATGTTGTAAATAAAAGAAAAGCTATAATTAATTTTTTCATAATGCAGAATTGTCATAGATATGTTTTTTATTGTAAAATTAATCCTTCTCTTTGCTATTAGAAATCCAAATATACAGGTGTTTCAGAATGCTGAATAATCCGGTAAATGGAAAAGGCGGGTTCGAATCATCACCTGAAAATATTTCAAAATTGAAATATGATCCTGCTGAATTTGAAATTTATATAAAATTTGAAGTTATTATCCCGATGATTCAGAACAGTTTTAATAAACAATTTGGGCAATTTTGGATTAAAATTCATTACACCACAGTAAATAGTATTTCTATTTTTTCTGTCAAACAGTAATTTGAAGCATGAAATATTCTGAAATAAATATAGACCCGGAAATAATGAGTGGTGCTCCGGTTTTTAAAGGTACAAGAGTAATGATAAAAACTTTATTTGATTATCTTGAAGGAGGTCATACACTTGAAGATTTTCTGGAAGGTTTTCCATCTGTTTCTAAAGATCAGGCACTGTCTATTCTTGAATTAGTAAAGTCTACGTTTACATCTGAAAAAAAACTTGCAATAATTTATGAGGATTCTGATTGATGAAAGTCTTGATGTAAGGATGAAAAAATATTTTGGTGATTTTGAAACATATACTGTTAAGTACATGGAATGGTTGGGAATTAAAAATGGAAAGCTTTTAAACTTGCACAGGAAAATGGTTTTACTTTTTTTATCACAGCAGATAAGAATTTAAAATTTCAGCAAAACATTTCCAATCTCAACATTTGCGTACTTGTTTTAAATTCAACCGATAATAATATTTCAATTCACCTCAGGTTAATTCCGAAAGTTTTAGAAATAATTGACAAAGTTCTAAAAAAGAAAGTTGTAAAGAATTATTTTGAAGTCGGATAATTGTATTCATATAATCAGCCTCTAAGTCTCTACGGCTCTATGAAATACATTCTTGATTTTTTTTACTTTGAGCCTTTGAGTCTCAGAGGCAGATTTATATTACGGAACTGAAACATCATCCGAAACAGGATGTTATTTATAGAACAGCTTCACGAATATCTATACCTCACGGAATGATCCTGCTCACAAACGCATTCGCATTATTGTAAGTGATCAGCACATCACTCAGATCCGCAATGTTATCACCGTTCATGTCCTGTCGGATATAGCCTGTTGCAAATGCTGTCGTTGCATTATACACATTGATCACATCATTCAGATCCACCAAGCCGTTCTGATCCTCATCGCCGCCGTAGACGGCAAACTTCACCGGAGAAGAATTTACCTGTAGTTCATTATTTCCGTATGCCGATGATGCTGTTTGTGTAAAATCAAATGTCTGCGAACCATTGACAAAAGCGCTTCCTTTATTCCATGTCTCAATCGAATTCCTGTGCTTTACTTCAAGATAATACATTGCTCCGTTCAAAATACCTGTATTACTGAATGACATAGTTGCTGAACCGGATGTACTCAGATAGAACTTTGCCGAATCGAGAACTGTGAATGGAGAAAAATATTCTCTTACATAAACTGTCACTGTGTCTCTTACCATCAGGTCTGTTGAAGAATTATAAAATCCCTGTATCAGCGCATTCAAGGTAAGACTTGGTGCCGCAGCAGTATTTACCCTTGGTCTGAAATCACCTGACGGTATGGGTATATAATTGTTAAAATACTTCCATGGTCCGAATTTCTGATAAGGATTATTCACAGGATCAAACATAACTCTTGCGCGCCACCTGAATTCATTGGATGAATTGAGACCATTCACATCGTAATTGATATTCTTGCCGTTGAATGAGAGATCTTCGTAAGTACCCGAATTATTGAAATCAGTACTCTTTGTGATTATTGTACCGCTGAAGGCATTTCCGGTTCGTTTTCTCTCGAAAGCGATAG
Source organism: uncultured Ignavibacteria bacterium (assembly GCA_937872315.1). Taxonomy (GTDB): domain Bacteria; phylum Bacteroidota; class Ignavibacteria; order Tepidaquicellales; family Tepidaquicellaceae; genus JAGPCH01. Next base: position 9,246 of record CALMST010000378.1, read on the forward strand.
TTCCGTCAGCTCTTCCATAAGGACTGTTTGCATATATCCGATGCCTTACTCCTCCGTTTGTCCCTGTATTATTTCCGGAGCAAATAACATTACCGGTTCCATTGTCAAACTGACGGACGTTAGCTCTCTGGCAGGTTGCAAGATTCCCGTAAAAAACGAATACCATGCCTTCATCAGCCTGCCCGTTATTTTGTAAAGGACTTCCAATAATGATATCAGAATATCCGTCACCGTTCACATCGCCTGCAGTCGAAATAGAAAATCCGAAATCAGCATTCGCCTGATCGGGTTCGTAAAACCAGACAGAGTTTGCCGGTATTCCGTCAGGTGAACCATAGTATAAATATACCCTGCCTTCATTAGACTGCCCGTTATCATAATCAGGAGCTGATATGATCACATCAGAATATCCGTCGCCATTTACATCACCTGCATTACAGACACTTGATCCGAATTTTTCACCGCCCTGATTTAATTCAAGTGTTATTGCCGGAGTTGAAGAAATTCCGGATGAAGAGCCATTGTAAATATAAGCTCTGCCTTCATTGTTCTCTCCGTTGTCATAAAGATTAGCTCCTATTATTATATCAAAGTATGAATCAGCATTAACATCACCGGCAGTCGAAACGGAAAATCCGAACTGCGCGCTTGCCTGATCGCTCTCAAGCATTATGTTCTGTGTTAATGGCAGTCCGTATGCAGAGCCGTAATAGAGAAACACCGCTCCTTCATCTGCCTGCCCGTTATCAAATTTATATGCGCCGACTATTATATCCGAATATCCGTCACCGTTGACATCACTTGAAGAAACAGAATTCCCGAAATTAGCATCAGTCTGATCTCCTTCCGCAGTCCAGACCTCATTCGATGTTAAACCGGAAGATGTACCATAATAGACAAACACTTTCCCTTCACCTGACTGACCTGAATTGAAATTATCCGAACCAACTATAATGTCAGAAAATCCGTCGCCGTTGATATCACCGGCTGTTGAAACAGAACTTCCGAAATGAGCATTATCCTGCTGTCCTGTTTTATTCCATGATGGTGAACCCGAAAGTCCGGATGAGGAACCATTGTAAACATATACTCTTCCCTGATCTGTATAATTAACTCCGTTAAACAAATTAGCCGATAAAATAACATCCGAATATCCGTCACCGTTTATATCACCCGCGGTGCTGACAGCAAATCCGAATTGCGCGCTGTCTTCATTGATCTCCTTGGTCCAGTCCGGTGTGGTTGAAAGTCCGGACAAGGATCCGTAATAAGCATAAGCTCTGCCCTCATCTGTCTGACCGTTGTCATAAAAAGGAGCGCCTACGATCACATCAGAATACCCGTCACCGTTGACATCGCCTGCTATTGATACAGAATAACCCTGCTCTGATCCTGCCTGATTATTTTCATTACTCCAGTTAGGTGAAGAAGCAAGTCCTGCAGCAAAGCCAATAAAAACAAAAGCAGCACCGTTGCCTGCAAGCGGCATACCGACTATCACATCTGAAAATCCGTCTCCGTTGATATCTCCGGCGGTACAAACCGAAATACCGAACCATGCATTTGCTGTATTGTCTTCATAAGTCCAGTCATAACCTGCGCTCGGTCCGGAAGATGAGCCAAAGAATACATAAGCTCTGCCTTCCTGTGTCTGATTGTTGGTATATTCGGGAGCTCCGGCAATTATATCCGAATAACCGTCTCC
>CALMST010000379.1 GCA_937872315.1 uncultured Ignavibacteria bacterium
CTTAATACCTATTACTTAATACCTATTACTTAATACTTATTTAGCCATTTCCAGATCCTGATCACTCGCATCTTTAGATCTCTCTAATGCTCTTATGTAATGTATGATCGCCCATCTGTCATCTCTTGAAACCTGCTCCGCATAGCTCGGCATCACATTCTGTCCGTTTGTGATAACATGATAAATGTTTCCGTCAGTCCATTCTTTAACTTTCTTCGAATGTAATGTCGGTGGTTTTGGAAATAATCCTTTTAATCTTCCGTCACCTTCGCCGAAATATCCGTGACAGGGACTACAGTAAATATTGAATCTGTCCTGACCTCTTTCGAGCACTTCTTTGCTTACAGCCAGCGGATTTGCCAGCAGTTTTACTGAAGAATCCGGCAGACCTTTATATTCATAAGGAAGAAATCCTCTTGCTACAGTTCCGTTGACCGGCTCGCGCATTCCCGAATTATTCGGAAAAAATGTGCTCGGGCTCTGTGAATCAATTCTCGGCTGCACCCACATCCAGTCAAAAGGCACTGTGCTGTATAGCACAAAGTTTACAATAAAATATGTGACTACAGCTGTGACTGCTGCTGTACCGATTATTGCGCCGATGAATTTCTTGTCAAATAAAGGAGTCTTTGTAGTAAGATTGGATTCCCTGAAATGGATCTCCTGAACATCATAAGCGCCGGTTGATAAATATAGGTTTTTCACATCCTGTTCCGTAAACATATCATCATCAGCAAGTATTACAATTCCGTATTTATCCGAAGAAACATTTTTCATAAAAGGCGTATCGTTCAAAGGACTGTTGATCTTAGGAAGCTTATTGAAAAGCACAAGCATACCAAGAACCGTTGCAATACCTGTCAGAAGAATGGTTCCTTCAAATGTAATTGGAATAGCTGAAGGTAATGCGAAAAACGGTTTACCTCCGATGATATTCGGATAATTTATTCCCATCATCCAGCCGATCATCAGCAGCGCAAGACACATTCCGGTGAATCCGAATATGAATGAAACATATCCGACTTTTGGTTTTGACATTCCCATCGCATCGTCCATTCCGTGCAGCGGATAAGGAGTATAGACATCAAATTTTTCATATCCTTTACCTGCCACAACTGCTGCAGCTTCGATTACTTCATTCGGAGTTTCATAAAGAGCAGCAAGCCCGAAAAGTTTTTTGCTTCTGATTTCTGTATCATCTTTTTGGTCAAACTCTATTACTTTATCTAATAATTTTTTGATCATAATTAATGTTTATCTCCTCCTTCCATAACAGCTCCGTTACTATGCGGGTGAGGGTGAACCGTCGGCTGAGCGCCTTCGACCACCGCCTTCACCTCGGATATTGATACAAGAGGCAGTGTCTTCAGAAATAAAAATAATAACGTAAAGAATAATCCAAAACTACCTATAAGTAATCCCATGTCTGTCCATGTAGGAGTAAACATTGCCCAGCTTGATGGTAAAAAATCCCTGTGAAGCGAGGTTACTATAATTACAAATCTCTCAAACCACATACCTACGTTCACTAATATTACCAAAACAAATGTGATAGGTATGGATCTTCTTATTTTTCTGAACCAGAATAGCTGAGGGAAGAATACATTACAGCTGAACATTATCCAGTATGCCCAGGCATATGGTCCAAATGCCCTGTTCACAAAAGTGAAACTCTCAAAAGTATTTCCGCTGTACCATGCTATGAAAAACTCCATTGAATATGCAAAACCTACCATCATACCTGTCGCAAGCAATATCTTGTTCATTTTCTCAAGATGTCCGATCGTAATAATGTGCTCCATGTGAAATACTTTTCTGACAATGATCAGAACAGTAGATACCATACCAAATCCCGAAAATATAGCTCCGGCAACAAAGTATGGCGGGAAGATCGTTGTATGCCATCCGGGTATTACCGAAACTGCAAAGTCGAAACTAACGATCGTATGAACAGAAAGCACAAGCGGTGTAGAGATACCGGCTAATATAAGATATGCTCTTTCATAATTACTCCAGTTTCTGTTGGAATTGGTCCATCCGAGACTCAGAACTTTATAAATATTTTTCTTGATCTTGCTTGTTGTCTTATCTCTTAATATTGCAAGGTCAGGAATAAGTCCGACTCCCCAGAATAAGAATGAGATGGTAAAATATGTGGAAACCGCAAACACGTCCCAGAGCAGAGGCGACATGAAGTTCACCCAGACACCGTTCTGATTCGGCAAAGGAATAAGATAGCCTCCGAGCCATGGTCTTCCGGTATGAATGATCGGGAATATTCCCGCCGTCATAACGGCAAAGATCGTCATAGCTTCAGCGAACCTTGCAATACCGGTTCTCCATTTCTGTCTGAAGAGAAAGAGAATAGCTGAAATAAGCGTTCCGGCATGACCGATACCGATCCAGAAAACGAAGTTGATAATTCCAAATGCCCAACCGACCGGCTGATTATTTCCCCACATTCCTATACCGTAATAAATAGTATAGAAGAGGGAGATAGCTCCGATCAGTAATGCTGTAGAAGAGATACTGATAGCGATCCACCAGCCTTTGGTCGGCTTTGTTTCAGTAGGAAGCGCTATGAC
>CALMST010000380.1 GCA_937872315.1 uncultured Ignavibacteria bacterium
GTGTATTGTGTATTGTGTATTGTGTATTGTGTATTGTGTATTGTGTATTGTGTATGCTTTTTAATATTTATACCAACTAATAACTAAAAATATTAACTACTGACTATCAACTATTAAGTATTAGGTATTAGGTATTAACTATTAACTATTAACTATTAACTATTAACTATTAACTATTAACTATTAACTACTAACTACTAACTATAAGCTATTGATAAAGTCTCTCAGAGAAAAATATATTTCCGAATTCACAGAGTCTAAGTATGAAGAATTTGTAAAGGACATGAATTCGGAATTTGATTATAAGATCGATTTTCGGATAGCAGAGACTCCTATATTCCTTCCGAAAAAATTAATGAATGAAATAAATAACGCCGCGGAAGATTTTACCACAGCGTTACAGAGCAAAGAATTCAGAGAATTTTCAAAAGGCGGTCTTCCAAAGCAACTTGAAGTTCCGAATGAAGACGAACATACATCGCTTCTTGCTATAGATTTTGCAATTTGTAAAGATGAAAACGGGGAATTTATTCCGCAGCTGATCGAGCTTCAGGGATTTGCTTCGCTTTATTGCTATCAGGAGCTGCTTAACATTAAAATGAGAAAGCATTTTGATATTGGTGAAAATCTGAATACTCATTTCAACGGTCTGAATCCGAATTCATATATGAAAATTGTAAAAGATACTATTGTCGGTGATACGGATCCTGAGAATGTAATACTGCTGGATATTGAACCCGAAAAACAAAAGACATACATAGATTTTTTATGTACGGAAAAATATATTGGGGTCAGGCCTGTTTGCATTACAAAAGTAAAAAGGGAAGGTAAAAAACTTTTCTATGATAATAACGGAAAGAAAACTCCGATCGAGAAGATTTATAACAGGGTTATATATGATGAACTTGCAAAGAGGTCTGACATTAAATATGACTTCAGATTCTCTGAAGAGCTTGATGTAAAATGGGTTGCGCATCCTAACTGGTTTTTCAAGATCAGTAAATATTCCATTCCCTTCCTTAAAAACAAATACGTGCCGAAAACAGATTTTCTTAATGATGTAAAAGACATTCCGGAAGACCTTGAAAATTATGTTTTAAAACCTCTCTATTCTTTTGCCGGAGCTGGCGTTATTTTTGATCTTAAAAAAGAGGATCTTGATGCCATACCTGAAGACAAAAGAAAAGATTACATTCTTCAGAAAAAAGTAAATTACGAACCGTCAATTGTCACGCCTGACATTCCGGCAAAAGCCGAACTGCGTTTGCTTTTTGTGTGGAATGACAAACCTCAGCTCATACACAATCTTGTTCGTCTCTCAAAAGGAAAAATGATGGGCGTGGATTTTAACAAAAATCAAACCTGGGTTGGATCGAGTATAGCGTATCACGAAGAATGATACTGATTCGGGATCTGGAAATTTGGATTTGGGATTTAAGAGATTTTT
>CALMST010000381.1 GCA_937872315.1 uncultured Ignavibacteria bacterium
TACTTAATACTTAATACTTAATACTTAATACTTAATACTTAATACTTAATACCAATAAAATGAATACTCGAAAAATTCTGCTAATCTCAGACGATAAAGACCTTGTAAGCATTGTTAATACTTCTTCTCTCACACTTACAAAACTTAACTGTCAGATAAGCCTTGAAAGCGTTTCAGATCTTGAAGGATCACTTGATAGATCAAAAGCGGTTAATCTGGATCTTATTATAGCAGATAATGATCTGAGGGATATTGACCTGAAAGAACTCTTCAGAGGGATCAGAAAGTCGGAAGATTCAAAAAGCAAAAAGATAATTTGTCTTTATCAGGAAAATTCAGATCCGGACTTTAATAAAAAGGAAATTTTTGAATCGGGCTGCGACAGTGTTATGACTAAAGAGGAATTTAAGAGAGTGGTTAATAATGTGCTTGTGTTTTGAATACGGTGTTAAGTATTAGGTATTAAGTATTAAGTATTAAGTATTAGGTATTAGGTATTGGGTGATAACCGCTCAGCCAAAGATCACTTCAGGATAATTACTGCAATCGAGTTTCATCATTATCATTTCACCTTTTCTGTTTAAAATCTTTTCCCATAAAAAAAGTCTGTCGGTGACAGGTATTTCATGATCAAAAAAGTTATCGGGATGAATGAAATAAAACTCACCTTCGTCACATTTTTCAGGTAAAGTATCAAGAGATAATTTATATTCCATTAAAAAAAGCATTATGTTTCCGATACCCGGGAAGTTTTTCTCGGCAATGATCCCCGCAAGATCCCAGTCATCAGGTCCGGAATCTATACGGCACTCCTCAAATGCCTCTCTGGCTGCGCACTCAGAAGGTGTTTCGGGTATATCGGTTATCAGTTTTCCTCCGGGAGGTGACATCAGACCTTTATTAGGATCCTTAACTCTTTCCATTAAAAGATATTCACCTTTTTGATTCTTGATATAAAGCAGTGTGGCAAGTTTCATTAAACATTATTTTATGTATGAAAAAATATCAGCAAGCAGGCAGATAAAAATTTATTCGCCGTCTTTAAAACCGAATTTCAGTTTTGTTTTTTTAACCGGCGGCTGAACGGGTGGCTGATTCTGTTTTTCAGTTTCAGATTCAATTTGTGTGATTTCTTCCTTTTTTACTTCAGCGCCATGGATCTTTTCATCGGAAACATTTTCATTCTGCTCTTTCTCTGTTATAATCTGTGATCCTGATTCACGAGACCTCAATTCTTCTTCTCCGGACAATTCGGATTTGGAAACTTTTCTTCCCATGATCCTTGGCGCCGGAATAACAGGCATATCAGCAATGTCTTCAAAAAAATTTAGTCCCGCTTCAATAGATTTTATCTCTTCCACTTTTATCTTAACGGAAGTACCTGAAATAGATTTTTCTCTTGGCTTATCAACTTCCTCTTCCTTCTTTCCGATTATTGAAAATTCGCCGTCTCCCACATATTCGCCGGTATGCAGCATATCCACATATACTAATGGCTTTTCATCGTCCGTTATTTCCATGACGGATAATCCCAGTTTATCCACCCGGTTTTTCATAAGTGTCTTTTCCCTGTATTCGTAATATTTCCCGGCAGAATAGATCTTACCCGCTATATCGGGTGTATCAGTATTTGTTTCAGTTACATATTTAAAATTCCTCTTACCGTTATTAACCAGATATTCACCTTTAATGATAACATCGCAGATATCCTTTCCGCTGAATCTTTCGAGAATCATGTCACAGAAAAAATCCGGATCTGCCTCAGGCAAAGTAAGGGTATTGCGTGAATCACGGAGATCAAACATTATCAAATCAGCAAATTTATTTTTTTCTAAAGATCCGGTCAGGTTAGATATGCCAAAAACTTTTGCCGGATTCATTATGGCGGTTTTGAAAATTTCTTCGGGAGAAATATTATTGCCGGCTGACATAACCTGTAATTTTCTGAGTTCTGATAAAATGCTGATTCCTGTGTAACCTGTTCCGATTATTACATTTACTCCCGACTGCAGTAAACCTGAAATACCTGTTTTCCTGTATGAAAGATTTAAATAATCGGAAGGGCAGATTAATACCGTTGCATTTTTTTCAACCAGTATCTCAGTTTCATACTGATTTAAATGCGTCGGATTTGAAATAATGGTATTGGAATTTATAAGATCCATTTCCGCCAGCACAGGTAAAAGATTTTTACCAAAGACATTGTTTATTGATTCATATGTGCTTTCGGAAAATGATGCTTCTATGACAAGTTTTGAATTAGTGCCGGACAGCATTTTCTTCAGAGAAGTAAGTGAATAGTTGTTTGTGTTCTCATCGCTGAAATATCCGGCAGATATATTTCTGTCTTTATCAGGATTCGACTTATGGTCATAAACCGTAATGTTGAAATACTGATGAAGACCTGTGAATAATTTATAGTGACTTTCAGTAAACTCTTTATTGAGATTAGGGCTGCATTCATTAATGAAAATCTCACCGTTCAAAAGTGAGTTTGTATAAGTTATCCTTAGAAGGTCAGCGAAAAGTTCTGAATTTTCCTGTGAAGATAAAAATTTTTCAACGAGTTTAAGCGATTGCCAGGAGTTTATATTCTGATAAGAACATTTCCTGAAAAATATTTTATTTAATGAGTATGCTGAAACACATTTTGAGTTGAAAAAACCCGGCATGATGAGTTTATATTTAGCATCAATGATCTCTGCATCAGGAAAATTTGAACGGAATTCATTCTCATTGAAAGTCTTTTCATAATCTATAAGAAATATTTTATTATTCTTTATTATGATATTAAAAAAGCCGGCGCTGCCTTTTTTATCAAGCGTAAGTACCAGACCGTTTTTTATAACTTTATATTTATCCATCTTTTGATTCACGCATTATAGATCTTCAATTATGAATTTTTCATCAAGAAGAAATTTACTGTTTATTAACTGATTTTTACCTTTTGTCATTACAGCATACTGAAAACCTTCTCTCACGCTGAAGGCGCCGTATTCTCCTTTTATATTGACAGCTATAAATCCGACCTGAAAGATATGATCTCTTTTTTTCTTGGACAGGAGATTAAGTTTGTAAACTCTTTCACAGGCTATGCGGCAGGCTTCTTCGGGAGAATGACCATTGCGCATGCTTTCGACAATTAAAAAACTTCCGCATGCACGGATACATTCTTCGCCTCTGCCGGTCGAAGCCGCTCCGCCAATCTCGCCATCGACATATAATCCGGAACCAATAACAGGACTGTCGCCAACTCTGCCATGGAGTTTCCATGCCATTCCGCTTGTTGTACAGGATGCGGAAACGTGTCCGTCCATATCCAAAGCAACCATTCCGATCGTGTCATGAAAACCGTCCTCATTTATCCTGCTTAACTTGTCATGCTTCGACTCAATGATCTTAAAATCATCTGTGTGAATTTCTTCCGGCTTCGAACTCTTGCTCAGCTTCCATTCATGAAATCTTTTTATTGATTCAGGTGTAAGAAGATTTTCGGCTTTGAAGCCGTTTTTAATTGCAAACTCATAAGCGCCGTCTCCGGCAAGAATGGTATGCTCCGTATCCTCAAGAACAAGTCTTGCCAGACTTACGGGATTATGGATATTCTCAACACATATTACGGAACCGATCCTTGCCTTCCAGTCCATGATCGCCGCATCAAGCGTCACTACGCCTCTTTCATCGGGAAGACCTCCGAATCCCACGCTTAAAACTGCAGGATCATTTTCGGAAACTCTTACGCCTTTTTCCACTGCATCAAGCGAATTGCCGCAGTCTTTAAGTATTTCATAAGCCGCTTCATTAGCAGCAAGACCATGCTTCCAGGTCGAAATTACAATTGGCTCCATATTTTTGTTATAGTTTGAAAATCCGCCGGGCGGAGTTGTTTTTTTAAGTTAATAGTTTCAGGTATTGGTTATAAACAAAAGCATACAAAAGAACAGATCGTAACCCGTAAATTGAAATTCATAATCTGTAACTTTTAATTCCTATTTAATTCCGATCGCATCTGATATTACCCTGAATGTCCTGTCATATCTGTACTGTATGCTCATATGTCCGTCATTAAACTCTTCATGAATAAATCTGATCCCGTTCTGTTTCAGCTTATCACAAAAAATTCTTGCCCCTATGTGTAGATTGAATTCGTCTTTTATTCCCGCATCAAGATGAATGAGCTTTAATTTTTTAAGATTTGAAATGTATCTGTCTGCCATTCTTACCGGATCATGTCTCAGCCATTTATAAAATATCTTTGCATCAAGCTTGCCCGTTCTTATATCAAAAGGAAGTTCAAAGTTATAACCTCTGGCTTTTTCATTTTTAAGATCAGGTGAATAACAGCTTGCCATACCTATTATGTTAATAATATTATGAAAATATTTCGGCTTAGGCTGTTTATTTGTAAACTCTTTTTTTACAAAATTTGCCACCGCTTTATTACCCTTTCCGTAATTTTCAATATCAATGATGAACTTCGGAAAATCCGGAAGATAGCAATATTCAAAATACATGTCTCCGGCTGTGGATGACATGAGTCCGAATACTTCAGGATGTTTCATTGCAAGCACTACCGAACCGTAACCACCGCTTGATTTTCCGCAAATGGCTCTCGAAGTGTTTTTATTTATTGTATCATATTTCTTATCAATGTAGGGAACTAATTCTTTTATCATATAATCTTCATACCTACCCGTTGCAGCTGAGTTAATGAACTGACTTCCTCCGAACTTTGTAATGCAATCGGGCATTACCACGATCATCTCTTTCATTACTTTTGTTTCGATAAGCCTGTTTAATCTTTCAAAAATATTTTCGGAAAGAAAACTTACATTCAAATTCATAATGCCTTTTCCCGTAAATCCTGAGATAAGATAAACTACGGGAAATCTTTTACCTGATCTGCCGTAAGAAGGCGGAAGATATACAGGAAACTCTCTTTCCGCAGGATCACCTAAAGGATTGTTCTTTAATACTTTACTGCTGAATCTTTCCAGCACAATTGTCCCTGAATTTTTCATAGTATTTTATTTAAATTATTAAAGATGACCGTCTAATTCCCGAATTGCTATCCGGCAACAGATTAAGACTGATTTTCACAGATCAGCAAAAAAAATTATCTGAAAAATAAATAATTCGTGATTATCTGTGCTGATTCGCGGCAAAAAAATCATTGATCAATTACTGTTGATCAAAATCGGTCAGCATAATTAAATTAGTAATATCAAAAATCATTAAATGTCTCCCCGGTAAGTAATCTTTACATTTGTCTTATCGCCTTCGGTCACTTTTACTTTGTATCCAGCATTCTCCACTATTGCTGATTCATCTGTCCCAGTAAAATTATCCCTGTATGCTTTATCAAAAGATCTTTTTAAAATATCGTATCGGAATGCCTGCGGGGTCTGAATTGTAAAGAGATTATTTCTGTCAATGGTTTCTTTTACAATACCGTTATTGTTTGTTCTTTTAACCGTCTCAGCAACTGGCAGGCCGGGTATGACACACTTAAACCTTTTTGCTTCGCTGATGATCTCAAGTATTTTTTTTCTTTTAATGAATGGTCTGACGGCATCATGTATAAGAATTATATCTTCATTATCGCATTCCATGTTTATCAAAGCATTATATACAGAATCCTGTCTTCTCTCACCTCCTTCGGTGATCTTCCTGACTTTTTTTAACTTGTGCTTTTGGATCAACGCAGTGATCTTAAGGAAGTACTCAAGTTTTGTCGCAATTATTATCTCATCAACAATGCTGATCCCGTTGAATTTTTCCAGGCAGTTAATAAGTATCTCTTTACCGTCAAGTTTTACAAACTGTTTAGGAGTCCTGCCTCCGAATCTTTCTCCGCTTCCTGAAGCCGGGATAATGACTTTTACTTTCATAGAATTTTTAACTTTTAAAATTAATCATTTAAAATTCTTATATCGATAATATTATTTTTCATAATTTTAGATTCGCCACAACTCTGTAAAATTCGATTTGTGCGGTAACACAATCTGTATATACTAAAAAAAAATCCGGACTGAATGATCATATCCGGATTTGTAAATTGAAAATTGATATAAAATTAAATGATCATCATTGCATCACCATAGCTGTAAAATCTGTATTTTTCTTTTACGGCTTTTTTATATGCTTTCATTATCAGGTCTCTTTCGGCCATTGCGCATGCAAGCATAAGCAAAGTACTCTGAGGCATATGAAAGTTTGTGATGAGCTTATCAACGATCCTTAAGGTCTGAGGCGGATGAACAAATTTGTCTGTCCAGCCTTTTCCGTATCTTACCATTCTGCTTGTGATCACATTGGTCTCGAGTACACGCGCCACAGAAGTTCCGACCGCTATCACTTTTTTCTTTTTATTGATGGCTGCGTTAATAATATCTGCTGTTTCCTTTGAGAGTTCATAATATTCGGAATCCATTCTGTGTTTTGAAAGATCCTCCACTTCAACAAGACGGAAGGTTCCAAGTCCTATATGAAGAGTCAGAAATACAATTTTCACACCTTTGGCTTCAGCCTTTTTTAAAAGGTCTTTTGTAAAATGCATTCCGGCTGTCGGTGCTGCCACAGAACCAACCTTTTCATCATTAGCATAAATAGTCTGATAATCATCTTTGTCTTTTTCAGTGGATTCCCTTTTAATGTATGGCGGAAGAGGCGTCTTACCGAGCTTTTCTATGTATTTTGAAAAATCACCCTGATAATTGAATCTGACAATTCTCCCTCTCGAAGTAGTATTATCAATGACCTCGCAGTAAAGGTTCTTTGTAAAAAAAATCCTGTTTCCGATCCTGACTTTTCTCGCGGGATCAACTACAACGTCCCATATATTCTCTTCTTCTGAAAGTTGTCTCAGAAGAAACACTTCGATCTTCGCTTTCGTTTTTTCCTTTGTCCCGTATAATCTTGCATTAAACACTTTTGAATCATTTAAAACAAGTACATCACCGGCGTCCATATAGCTTAGCACATCTTTGAATTTCTTGGATTCCATCTCTCCGGTCTCACGGTTAATCACCATGAGCTTGCACTGATCTCGGGGTGTTTTCGGAACTTTAGCTATAAGATTTTTGGGGATCGGGTATTTAAATTGGGAGAGTTTCATTAATTAATTTTAATTTATAAAAAAATTGTAAAGATATTTTCTTTTGATATTACAGAAAATAAATATGTGGTTCTGTTTAGTGAAAGTATTTTTTACTTAATATTGTAGAAAGCATTTAAGCCCGGATATACAGCCGAAGAACCAAGCTCTTCCTCAATTCTGATAAGTTGATTATATTTTGCCACTCTGTCTGTTCTTGATAACGAACCGGTCTTGATCTGTCCCGCATTGGTAGCAACTGCTATATCAGAGATAGTCGTATCTTCAGTCTCACCGCTTCGGTGACTTATCACATTTGTATAATTATGTGTCTTTGCAAGTTCGATAGCGTTCAAAGTTTCAGTTAGTGTTCCTATCTGATTAACTTTTACTAAAATAGAATTCCCTATTTTGCGGTCAATTCCTTTTTGCAGAATTTCAGTATTGGTAACAAACAAATCATCTCCGACGATCTGTATTTTTTTGCCAAGGGCATCCGTCAGCTTCTTCCATCCGTCCCAGTCATTCTCAGCCATTCCGTCTTCTATGCTTATGATCGGATAATCGTTTACCAGTTTTTCATAAAGCTTTACCATCTCTGCTGATGTTTTAGAAGGTATGTGTGATTTATAAAACTCATATTTTCCGTTTTTCCACATTTCGCTCGAAGCTACATCGAGTCCGAGATATACGTCTTTACCTGCTTTGTACCCCGCATTTTTAACAGCATCTATGATCACTTCCAGCGCTTCTTCATTTGACTTCAGGTTAGGAGCAAAGCCGCCTTCATCGCCTACATTGGTATTATAATTTTTTTTGTGTAAAACATTTCTGAGAGAATGAAAAACCTCAACTCCGCATCTTAATGCTTCCGAAAAACTCTTCTGTCCCGCCGGTATTATCATGAATTCCTGAAAATCAACTGTGTTGTCCGCATGCTTTCCGCCATTGATGATATTCATCATCGGTACGGGAAGCGTCTTTGCGTTTACTCCGCCGATGTATTTGTATAAAGGGAGTTTGAGATGATTTGCAGAAGCTCTTGCAACAGCCATTGAAACACCGAGCAAAGCGTTTGCGCCGAGTTTGGATTTGTTTTTGGTATTGTCCAGTTTAATTATGGTTTCATCAATAGTGATCTGATCAAGACTGTTCATGCCGGAAAGTTTCTTAGCGATGACACTGTTAACATTATTTACGGCTTTTGTAACACCTTTGCCGAGATAACGTTTTTTGTCACCGTCACGAAGTTCTACGGCTTCTCTTTCACCTGTGGAAGCCCCTGAAGGAACAGCAGCTCTGCCAAGTGTTCCGTCTTCTAATATAACATCTACTTCTATTGTTGGATTACCTCTTGAATCTAATATTTCTCTTGCATGGACTTTGTTTATTTCGGGCATGTAAAATTTAGTGGTTTTTTAGTTTTAGGTCTGCTAAAATAATCTAATAATGAGCGGAAAGCAATTCAATAATTTGATTGCATTTTTGCCAATATTTGACATAGAGAGCGCAGAGTTGTAACTATATCTGCTGAGTATCGGATCGTATCGGGATTTTGTATGCCATCCTGTATTCGTCCCTACCGGGTTAAAAAGCCGGAACAGATAAATTCCATCCCGGCAATTTACAATATCTTTATATCCTGAAATTTTACTT
>CALMST010000382.1 GCA_937872315.1 uncultured Ignavibacteria bacterium
AGCTGCTCTACTTTTAACTGAAGCTGCTCTATTTTTAACTGAAGCTGCTCTATTTTTAACCGGAGCTGCTCTACTTTTAACTGAAGCTGCTCTACTTTTAACCGAAGCTGCTCTACTTTTAACTGAACTTTCTATATCTTTAACATGAACTGCTGCATCTTTAACATGAACTGCTGCATCTTTAACATGAACTGCTGCATCTTTAGCCGAACTTTCGTAGTTTTACCTTATACTGTCTCCATTTTATAATCGAAATTTAAGCAAGCTTCTCATTCTTGCCTAATCTAATATAGATTCTACTAATTTGTATTTATGCAGATATATATAGATTAATTTAATTTACAAAAAAACCGCCCGGGAGTTACCGGAGCGGGAAAATTGTGTTAAAATGTAAACCGTTTTTAACGTTATAACTTGACAATGCTATTGTCTCATCTCTTTAGTCTTATCCAGCAGCCATTTCCTATAAATAAAGAACTTATCTCCGGAGAGTTCATTATGTAAATTTTTTGAAAGATATTCCTTTCCGTTAGCGGTGGTTTTCAGTTTCCTGAAAAAATGGAAGAATTTCTGAAAGTTGTTCTTTAATTCGTCAGAGATATCGATTCTCCTGTTAAGATATTTTTTAGTGGTTTCAAGCACCCGCTCAATTGATTCAAAGTCTTTCTTCTCATAGTAATTCTGAAGTAAAAGGACTTTATGCGAGAGATAAAAATAGTGATCAAGATTATCCACCTTTATCAGATACATTAATGAAGAATCAAAATCACCTAATTCAAAAAACACTCTCGCTTTTGCTAAATTCAATCCTGATTCCCTGTAATCTTCATTAAGATACTGGCCGTACTTGCCGATGAATTCTTCTGCCCACACCAGTTCACCCAGCAACGCTGAATGCTCAACCACTGAATAAAAATATCCGCCTTGTATAAATTCACCGAAAAGAGTCAGCGAATTCCCGTCAAGTATCTTATTTATGAAATATATCTCTTTCAGAAACTTTTCGTCACCGGAAACGAATTTTTTAACCGCGTAATCAAATAGATTGATAAGAATATGTCTTAACAGATTTTTTGAAAATCTGTATTTATCTGTTTGAAGTCTTTCTTTAATTTCAAAATAATATTTCTCTTTTGACGGATCGAGTTTAATCAGAATGATCAGAAAGAATATGTAGACGATATGGTTCTCCTTTTTGATCCTGGTCTTATTTTTAGTAAGAAATTCAAGGATCCCGTCAAACATCCATATATCTTTTTTTGCCTCTTTTATAAACCCATCCTTAAAATTTGAGATAATACTTATGCTTGTAATGTTTGTCATTATGAAGAACATTCTGAGATCTTCGAACATTTTTTTCAGGTCAACTTCAAATTCGTCAATATTCTCATCACCAAGATAGCTCAGCTTTTGAAAATAATAATGTGTTCTGTTAAAATAAAAACTCAATCCTTTATTGAATTCACTGTCAAAGCTTTTCCGGATCTCCTTGGAATGTGTCTCGAAAAGCTTCGGAACATTTCTCGTCCGGTAGATATCCAGCAGGAGATTCTTCTGATAATAAATATCCTTTTCATATTCCCGGTACATCAGGAATTTATCTATCAGTTTAGATAATCCTGAAGTGAGTTTCCAGTATTTTGTTTCATTGAATTCACCGGTTTGCATTACCTCTTTGAACAGTTCCTCTTTCGACATATCACCGCTTATCACAGCTTCATAATTCGTTTTAACATAATTGTACAGGGATGTTAAATTCGGATCCTTGTTGATCGCCGGCGATATGATAAAGTCATAAAGCTCTTCAAATTCCTGCTTTGACAGGCTTTTAAGTAGTATGAATAATTTGATTCTTTTCATAAATGTGATAGAAGGTTTTGATTTTTTTCTCTATCAATAAAGCAAATTAGTTAAAAATAACTCAATTTTAAAGATTTTTAGATAAATATAGTGTGTAACTTATTTTCAATTTTAACAAGTTTTAAACAGTATTCTTTTTGGCTTTTGAAAAATTCTTTTTAGTTTTATAGCGAAATCATAATTTTAATAAAACAAAGGAAAATTTTTTATGTTTAAGAAATCCTAATTGCAATCTAAATTATTCCGTTCATTTAAATTAACTTTAAACGGTCTTGAAAATCTCGTATCCACAGCAATGTATGAAGGGTGGATAATTTTTAACGTAAGAACTTAGAGTTCAGGATTTTTTTCAATCAATTCTTCCGGTAAATTGTCACAATCAGTTTTACACTTTATCAGAGCAATATAAACAGCACGACTGAATTTATTTTTCAAAGGAACCTGAGCCGGATCCTTCAACCGTTCCGGGCTAAATGAAAGTTTTTGTTGTAATAAGTTCTTTGTCATAAGAAATTTTGATAAAGAATACATAGGCTGGGATTACAGCTCAGCTATGAGTTCAACTTCAAATACAGCTTTTACTTTAAGAGATTACTTTACGACTGGTGATTATGTTAAGATTGCAAGAAGCACAGATACAATTTATCGGGAGAATAGAGAGAGAATAAGTTTATACACCGGTTAATAATATTAAAGATAAAAGAAGTTATCAAATTGCGTTGAATGCAAAAGCTCTTTCGACTGGAGTATATTATAAAATGGAATCAGGTAATTTTTTTTAAATCAGAAAACTTGTTGCAATAAAGTAAAATACAAGTTAAAAATTACATTAAATATATGCGGGATTTATTTATAACGTCTGCAAGCTGGAAATTTTTCAGCAACAAAGAGAATGATTCTGATTAAAAAAATTATCAAAATATAATGATCACAAAAAAAGTTATTTCAGCATTTGTTCTGATAATGTTTTTTCAATCAGGGCACGCAAAAGCCCGGGATTCCGAAGCAGGAATATTTTATCCGCTAAATACGGCAATGTGAACTATAAATATGGCTTAATGCTTAATTGCATTCCACTGGAATTCAACAGTATTCACAGATTAAGTATTTTAA
>CALMST010000383.1 GCA_937872315.1 uncultured Ignavibacteria bacterium
GGTATTGAGTATTGGGTATTGAGTATTGGGTATTGGGTAATAATTAATACATTCATATTATGGAAAATTTAGTATTCGAATTTTTAATACTAATTTCTGATACTAATTCTAATATATAAAGTTCAGCCTTAATATCCGGAAATGGATCCCCGCTAAAAGCATGCGGGGATGACAGTTTTGTTAATTCTAAAGATGCTATCTTTTTTTTTAACTAAAATACTAAAAGCCCATCACCCAATACCTAAAACGATTATTTAATTGATAAAATAATCGTAGCCGCAGGCTTTAGCCTGCGATTTCATTGGAAAAACGCAACCTAAAGGTTGCGGCTACATAAGAATTTATGTGTTTTCGGACAGTCTGGAGCATACGGGAATGACAGATTCGTTTGTTTGTTTTTTCAGAAGTTTCTGTCTCACACCTAATACTTAATACTTAATACTTAATACTTAATACCTAATACCTATAAACTGCTTAACACTTTATCAAGAATACCAATTCCTGTATTGATTTCATCAGCAGTAATATTTACAGGAGGTCTGAATCTTACAGACTTCGCGCCACACCCGAGTATCATAAGATCATTCTCAAGAGCTTTAGCCGTAATGGCATTTCTCATATCTCCGTCTTTAGTATCAAAGGCGCAGAATAGTCCGAGACCTCTTGCATTGGAAACTTTATCCGGATATTTTAAAGTCAGTTCATTTAATTTAGATTGAAGATGCATACCCATTGTCTCACAATTGCTAACAAGATTTTCTTCTTCAATAATCTCCAGTATTTTTTTGAATCTTTTCATATCGACCATATTACCACCCCATGTAGAGTTGATCCTGCTTGGGATTCGGAAAACATTTTCTTCGATATCATCAATTCTACCGGTGGATAAAACACCGCACACCTGTGTTTTCTTTCCAAATGAGATCAGATCCGGCTGTACGTAATGCTGATGAGCCCACCACTTTCCGGTGAGAGCAATACCTGTCTGCACTTCATCAAAGATCAGCATGATTTCATTTTCGTCGCAGATAGTTCTGAGCTGTTCAAAAAATTCTTTTCTGAACTGGTTGTCACCACCTTCTCCCTGAATAGGTTCAATAAGAATTGCGGCAATATCATCTTTATTATTCATTATAGCTTCTTTGATCTGTCTAACAGATTCAGCTTCACTTAATTCTGCAGCTTTGATATTCTCTTCAGTAAGAGGGAAAGTTACTTTAGGGTTAAGAACTCTCGGCCAGTTGAATTTTGGGAAATACAAAATTTTATTCGGATCAGTATTTGTAAGAGACATAGTATAACCGCTTCTTCCGTGAAATGCTTCTTTGAAATGGATAACCTGATGACCTTTTTCTTCTTTATAACCTTTGGCAAAATTCTTTCTGACCTTCCAGTCAAATGCAGCTTTGAGCGCATTCTCCACCGCAAGAGCGCCGCCTTCGATAAAAAATGAATGTACAAAATATTCAGGTACGGCTATTCTGAAAAAAGTATCAACGAATTCTGCCTGAATCTCTGTATAAATATCCGAAAGAGAAGGTTTGTTAACAGCAACTTTTCCGATCTCTTTTATGAATTCATCATTGTTAAGTTTTGGATGATTCATTCCGAGCGGATTTGAAGCAACAAAAGTAAAGAAATCAAGAAGTTTGCGTTTATGTTTTGAATCATAAAGGTAAGCTCCTTCCGATTTATCAATATCGACGGTAACATCAAATCCGTCAACCAGCATATGTTTTCTCAATGAATTCTGAACATCTGCAGGCGGAATATTATGACTGCCGCCGGAAAATCCGTTTGCATTTACGTCAGCATTTTTTTTATCAAAAGTTTGTGTTGTCATAGTTATTGGGTTTATAAGTTTATAAAAATTTTATGTGTGAATAATCCATTTATCAATTCAATTTATATATCCGATGATCAACGGAATTTCCTTCTTAGACTTTAAGAATTTTGCAAATTCATAAGCATTATTTTTACTGATAATAAATATAAGACCGATACCAAGATTAAAGGTTTTTCTCATATCATTTTCGGGAACACCGCCTGCGCATTTTATCATATCAAACAATACCGGCCGCTTCCAGGCATCCCAGTTAATAATTATCTCTTTATTTTCAGGAACGACTCTTTTAGTGTTTCCGATTATACCACCGCCTGTGATATGTGAAATTGAATTTATTTTAAATTTGCTTAATGAGTTCTGAATAATGTTAAGATAAGATCTGTGGACTTTGAGTAATTCATTTCCGAGCATTAATTTTGTACCCGGTATGATCTTACCAAGTTTTTTATTCGTGTCAAAGATCTTTCTTACAAGCGAATAACCGTTTGTATGAAGACCTGAAGAGGGAAGACCTATCAGAACATCACCTCTTTTAACATTCTTCGAATCCAGGATCCTGCTTTTTTCAACAATCCCCGTAACAGCTCCTGCAAGATCAAAATCATTTCCGTGATAAAGTCCGGGCATCTCGGCAGTTTCTCCGCCTATCAGGGAGCATTTATTATTCACGCATCCTCTTACAAGACCTTCCACCACTTTTACGGCTTCCGCGGATTTCAGCTTACCTGTAGCATAATAATCCAGAAAATATAACGGTACTGCTCCGCAGACTGCTATGTCATTCACGCAATGATTTACGAGATCCTCTCCGATCGTATCAAACTTTTTAAGACCGGCTGCAAGTTTTAATTTTGTACCGACCCCATCAACACTTGATACAAAAACCGGGTCTTTGAACTTACCGGGATCAATTTTATAAAAAGCTCCGAAGTTTCCTATACCGCTGATCACATTCCTGTTAAAAGTTTTCCTTACGAGAGGTTTTATTTTTCTTACGAAATTTTCCGCTTCGTTAATGTTGACACCTGAAGATTTATAACTTGTTTTCATTTATGAAAATACTCAAAAAAGCCCCGTAATTCAATGAAATAGACACTTTTCGGGCATTTCAAATAATGTGTTTAAACAGTTTAAAGTTGGTTTTTAAAAAATAATTAAAAAAACACCTCAGCGGATAATGAGATTGTTAAATTTTTACGGGTATTTTTTCTTAAAACCAAACAGCCTTATAAAAAATAATTTTAATAAGGTTGAAATTTTATAAGAGATTTGTTAGTTTGCATAAACGTGCAAATCGTTCATAACGTCTATAACGATTTTTTCCTGAAACTACTTAAATAAAAAATGAAACAGACTATATCTTCCAAAAAAGCCGCCGGATATTTCAATGTCAACGAATCTACAATTAAAAGATGGGCTGACAGCGGTGCATTAAAATGTTACAGGACGGAAGGAGGGCATAGAAAATTTCTTCTTGAAGATCTGAAGCTTTATGCAAAAGAAAACAATTACGTAACTTCAGATTTTATTTTTACTGGAATTAACGGTGAATATAAAAATGATGTGATCGGCAGGAATTACAAATCACTCATTAAAAAATTGAAGAGAAATATTCTTAGCGGGGATACCGAAAAAACTTACGGATTACTCAATACTCTTTATATGAATGATTTTTCACTTGAAGAAATATTCGATTACATAGTTAAGGAGACTATGATAATAATAGGAAAAGAATGGGCAGAAAAGACTCTGAATATAGAAAATGAACACATTGCCACAAATACTCTAATAGCTTCTCTTCATCAGTTCGAAAGAGTAATTAGCAAAAGACAGAATTTGAACAAGTCTGCTCTTTGCGCAGGTCTGGAAAATGATTATCATGAAGCAGGTTTACTTTGCGTGAAGATAACTCTTGAGGAAGAAGGATGGAATGTGATCTATCCGGGAATTAACCTTCCTTTTAAATCCATTTCAGATCTGGTCACTAAAAGTAAAACGGATCTTATCTGTATTTCTTCCACATACATAAAAGATCAGGAAGATTACATTAAGAAATTAAATGATTTAAAAAAAATATGTAAAAAAACCGGAAGTGTTTTGATAGTTGGCGGAGAAAACAAACTAAAAAGCGACATCAGTGAATTAACCTGTAAAAGTATTACAGAATTAAAAAGCATTATAAAAAAATTTAAATGAACATTAACTCAAAAGACATAATAATAATCGGGAGCGGACTAGGTGGTTTATCGGCAGCTTTAAGACTTGCATCCAAAGGTCACAATGTAAAGATACTGGAAAAAAATTCCACCGCCGGCGGAAGACTGAATCAGTTCAGGGAAAAAGGATTTACTTTTGATCTTGGTCCGTCATTTATGAGCATGACGTTTGAATTTGATGATCTTTTCAGGGAATGCGGTATAAAGAATCCGCTGAAACTTCACAGTCTGGATCCTTTGTATGATGTTTATTTCCGTGACAGAAAAGAACCTTTCCGGATCCGGAAAGACATGAATAAACTTGCAAAAGAATTTAAAGATATCGAACCTGATTTTGAAAGAAAGGCTGAAGCTTATCTGAAAAAAGCCGGAGAGTTTTATCATGATACGGAAGACAAGGTTATCAGAAAAAATTTCAGTAATATATTTGATTATTTCCTGAAGATATCGGGAGTTCCGTTTAAGCATCTGCCATATCTGAAAAAACAATTATGGACTTTGCTTGACGAAACATTCGATTCCCACGAAGTAAAGGTTATTTTCTCTCTTGTGGCTTTTTTTCTCGGATCAACGCCATTTAAAACTCCTTCTATATATTCATTGCTGAATTATACAGAGATCAAACATAACGGTTACTGGGCAGTAGAAGGCGGAATGTACAGAATAGTTGAAACGATCATTGACGAACTGAATACACTGGGAGTGGAGATCATCTATAACACTGAGATCATTGATATTGCCAACTATAACGGTACATTAAATACAGTGAAAGATACAGCAGGGAAAGAGTGGAAAGCAGATACTTTCATTGTGAATGCGGATGCAGCATCGTTCAGGGGCAAGGTACTCAACAGAAATAAATATACTGAGAAGAAACTCGACAGCATGGAATGGTCATTAGCTCCATTTACAGTTTATCTCGGATTGAATAAAAAAGTGCCGGGATTATATCATCACAATTATTTTCTGGGAAATGATTTTATAAAATATGCCGACAATATATTTACATCATCCGTGATTCCGTCCAAGCCGTATTATTATGTGAATATGGCTTCATATTCGGATCAATCGTGCGCTCCGGAAGGATGTGAAAATCTGTTTATTCTTTGTCCTGTGCCTGACCGCAGATTCAAACCAAACTGGGATGATAAGGAAGCAGTCGCGGAGGATATAATAAATGATCTTTCGAAAAGAATAAATTTTGATATAGAAGAAAGTACAATTGTTAAAAAGATACTTACACCCGTTGACTGGGAATCAATGTTCAATCTATACAGAGGGTCAGGTCTCGGACTTTCACACGGAATGAAGCAGATAGGAGGTTTCAGGCCGTCAAACAAAGATGAGGTTTTTCCGAATTTATTTTATGTCGGAGCATCTACCGTTCCGGGAACAGGCCTTCCGATGGTATTAATCAGTTCAAAACTAGTAACAGAAAGGATAACAAATGAACTTTAAATTTTATAATGACGTGTCGTTTAAGGTCAGTGACCTTATAACAAAAAGCTACAGCACATCCTTTAGTCTGGCAATAAATGTCTTTGATAAAGAATTAAGAGACAGCATTTCATCCATTTACGGTTATGTCAGGCTTGCCGATGAAATAGTGGATTCATTTCATGATTTTGACAAGCAGAATCTGATAAATGAACTCCGGGAAGAGACATATGATTCGATCAGAAACGGAATTTCTCTGAATCCGATCATACAGTCATTTCAGGCAACTGTCAATAAGTATGATATTTCAATTGAATACATTAATAATTTTATTGACAGCATGGAGATGGATCTTTCGAATACATTTTATTACAGGGATAATTATGATAAATATATTTACGGATCTGCTGAAGTCGTGGGACTCATGTGTTTAAAGGTATTCTGTTACAGGCAGGATGAATTATTTCAAAGCCTTATTCCGTCGGCAAAGGCATTGGGCTCTGCTTTTCAGAAGGTAAATTTTTTAAGAGACATTAAGAGCGATCTTAATGAAAGAGGCAGAATTTATCTGCCTGATGCTTCGTGTTCGACTGAGATCAATAACGAAAATAAACTGCTTCTCGAAGAAGAGATTGAAAAGGAATTCAAAGAAGCTCTTGACGGGATAAAAAGATTACCCAAAAGTTCGAGGCTCGGAGTATATTCAGCATATCTTTACTATTATAATCTTTTTAAAAAAATCAGAAGTTTAAAAATTAATGATCTTTTCAAAAAGAGGGTCAGGATCTCAAATTTCACAAAGCTTTCTTTACTGGCTAAATCTTTGATAGACATAAAACTCATAAAGGCAATATAATGTCTTCCTACTTAGCAATTAATGTTTTTATAGTTCTGATACCTTTACTATTAAGTTTTGAAAAGAATGTTCTTTTCTATAAAAAATTAAAAAATGTATTCATATCCATAATTGCAGTCGGAATAATATTCCTGATATGGGATGTGATAGCCACAGAAAATGGGGACTGGTCATTTAATTCTGAATATACCGGCAGCGTAAGAATTTACGGATTACCGGTTGAAGAAATACTTTTTTTTATAACAGTTCCATACAGTATTTTATTTGTATTCGAAAGCCTTACATTTTATATTAAGGAAAAGAAATTTGAATTTAACCGGAAGTATTTTCTTATAGTTTTCATGATTCTTTTTTTTGCCGCTATAACCAATATTGACAAAAACTATACTTCCGCAGTATTTTTTATATGTTCCGTATTATTTTTATTATCATCTTTTTATGATCTGAAAGTATATAATTCATTAGTTTCAATTCTTACAATATTAGTTTCCTTTATTCCGTTTTTTATAGTAAATTATATCCTGACATCTCTTCCGGTAGTTGAGTATAACCCTGAAGCGATCATGGGAATAAGAGTCCTGACAATACCGGTTGAAGATTTTTTTTATTCATTTGCAATGATATCGGGCTGGTTAATCATTTATAACATGTTAAATGAAAGAGACAGGAAAATAAAATTTAAAACAATTGATCAGGGCAAAACATAATAAAGCGGCGGAATTCCTTTACAGACCATATGTAAAAAGATTACTGAAATCCGGATTCAACAGATTTATTCTGACAAATGATATGCCTGATTTATCGGGGGAAAAGGGGATAATAGTTACCCCGAATCATTTCTCCTGGTGGGACGGATTTTTAATTGAGTATTTAATGCGGAGGTTTACCGGCAGGAAACTATATATAATGATGCTTGAAGAACAGCTTAAAAAATATCCGTTCTTCAAATATCTTGGAGCATTCTCAATAAAACCGGGCTCAGTTAAATCCGTTGCTGAAAGTTTAAAATACGCTGAAGAAATTGCCAGGTCAGAATCAGCATATCTGGTGTTTTATCCTCAGGGTGAAATTCAGAATTATGAAGTGGATCAGGTCAGATTAAAAAAAGGTCTTGGATTTGTTTCATTAAAAAAAAACGCAGGCATATTAATTGTCGCTTTTAAGATCGTTTATTGTAATGAAAAAAAACCTGATGTATATTGCAGATTCCATGACAAATTACTGAAATTGAAAACTGAAGATGATATAAAGGTTTATGAGAAATTGTTTCTGAAGAATATTGTGATGCTGAATTCGGATGTAGTCTCGGGAAAAGGTACGGATCTGTTAGCTTAATATTTTATTTTACCAAAAAAAATTAAAATTGGAAAACATACCGGAGCGCAATAAATTTTTCCTGATATTATATGTGTTTTTTTTAGTAGGCATTGCAGGACATTACACAGAAAGTTTCTACGGTCTGATGTTAACACTTACTCCTTATATACTTTTATTAATGGGAATATTTGTTTTGATATTTTCGGGAGTATTCAGATCATCTGATTTTATGAAGTGGTTTGCATATACATATATGTTAACTTTGCTGCTGGAAGTCATTGGAGTAAAAACGGGTATGATATTCGGTGATTACATTTACGGGGATGTTTTAGGATTTAAACTCTTCAGAGTTCCGCTGATCATCGGATTCAACTGGTTATTTGTTATTGCCGGCGCGTTTTCCGTCAGCAGTAGAATCAGCAGCAATAAAATAATAATTGTAAGTCTGTCTGCTGTCTTTTCGGTTTTGTTTGATTATTTACTTGAGCCGGTGGCAATGAAGTTAGGTTACTGGGAATGGAAAGACAGCATAATACCGGTTCAGAATTATGCCGCATGGTTTATCATTTCATTAACCGCATCAGCAGGACTTGTTTTTTTTAAAAGCAAAAATGAAAAGGAATATAATTTGTTTAAAAATACAAATATGTTTTTGCATTATTTCTTCGCTCAGATAATTTTTTTCTTAGCTTTAAATTTCAGATGATATGGGTATAATTATTTCGTTAATAATAATGTTAACCTGGGGAGCTCATCTTTACTATTCATTAAGCAGTGTCCCTGTTTCTTTCAAAGACCCTTTCATGTATCTTAACATACTTATACAGGCATATTTATATACAGGTCTGTTCATCACGGCTCATGATGCAATGCACGGAAGTATATCTCCAGATAAAAAAATTAATGATCTGACAGGAAAGATAAGCGCATTTCTGTTTGCGGGACTTTCATACAAAAAGCTGTTAAGAAATCACCGGGATCATCACACTTATCCGGGAACCGGAAAAGATCCTGATTATTATACAGGCTCGCGTAATTTTTTCGTATGGTGGTTTGTATTTATGAGCCGATACATATCGGTTTTGCAGTTAATAATAATGGCTGTAATTTTCAATGTTTTAAAAATTTATTTTCCCGAATCATCAATATGGACGTATCTTGTCATTCCGGCTTTTCTGAGTACATTACAGTTATTCTATTTCGGAACATACCTGCCTCACCGGCAGCCGCATACTCATGACATGCAGCCGCACAATGCGCGCACTCAGAAGCGCAATCATTTCTTTGCAATGATTTCCTGTTACTTTTTCGGATATCATTCCGAGCATCACAGCAGTCCTAAAACCCCCTGGTGGAAGATGTACACTTTAAAGTAGTATAAATTTGATCTTATGACCACATAATTTTTAAATTGATTTATCATTTGATCCGGCCACTATTTAAACACCTTCCAGATTTTGGCTAATAATTAACACTGTAAATATGTAATTTATTAAAATTTAAGGACAGCGTTATGAAAAAATTTTATTATTTATTCTCGCTTCTTACACTTCTTTTTATAAACAATGAATCTACCGCACAGCTGCAGGCATTCAAGCTCGGAATAGTCAATCTAGAGTATAGAGATACATTAGGCGGAACCAACAACGTTCTGCATTTTGATATTGTGTTGCAGCATATCAATGAAGAAGTTTCAGGTCCGTTTGAATATTTCACCGGACAGTATTTTATGAATTTTAATTCCGGCATAGCAAACGGCGGTGTTCTGAATTACAGAAGGATCGGCTCAGATCTGCCGGTAAATTTCAGGCCAGTCAATCCATCTATTACAGGAAACATATTAAGAATGGCAGGAAATTTTCCCGGCACTCCGGGGCCTGTAATCAGCACATCTTATCCCGGAACATTAATATCGAGAATGAGACTAACGACTACTGCAAGCTCGTTTGCAAATGTACCTCTAAGCCTTAGCTGGAGATCTCCGGAAGATCCTCAGCCGCATACAGGAATAATCGCTGTAACAGGTGGAGTATTCGGAGTTGATGTCTCATTCTATGGTTACTATTTTGTGGACAGTTTGAATAATTTAAACAATGTAAATCTGCTAATGCCCGGATACAATTCTTCAGGAAATTTTTCGTATGTAAATTTTAAATGGAATTCTGTCAGACATGCTAATTCATATTCGTTGCAGGTTGCAGAAGATTCATTAATGAATTCAGTCATTTTAGACGATCCCCGAGGTCAGGATACTACAGGCTCAATCAGCGGACTTCTGGTTAACAGCAGATATTACTGGCGGTTGAAGATACAGGATTCTTCCGGGGCTGAATATTATTCTTATAAAAGCAGATTCTTTACTGAGCAGATTTTGAAATCACCTCCTGATGAATCCATAGATATGCCGCAATCGGTGTATTTTGAATGGAGGAAAATATCTGACAGCGTGTCAAATTATATTATTCAGGTATCTGAAGATTCATCTTTCGGAAATACAGGTTTTTCTGATACAGTTTCTACCGACACTTCCAGATTGATCAGAGGTCTGAAATTTAACAGCAGGTATTTCTGGAGAGTGAAAGCTGTTTATCCCGGCGGGGGATTCGAGCTTTCATCAGCGCGGAGTTTAAGAACTTTGAATGAATCCGTTACTCTGACATGGCCCGCTTATAATTATGATTTTTTCACTACCGGGATTGAATTTAAATGGAATACTCCTTCGATAATTAACTATTCAAAATATTATCTGAAAATTGCAAAAGACACATTGCTGAATAATGTTTTCTTTTATGATTCTGTTGAAAATGCAAACAGTCAGTTCGTATATAAACTTGATTATAACCAGCGGTATTACTGGACGGTAGCAGTGAAAGATTCATTTAATAATTTTGTAACTTCTGGAATATGGACATTCAGGATCACGGATCTGGTAATGACTTTGTACAGTCCCGGAAATAATTTTAACGACCGCAGAATATTCCTTGATATGATTTGGAGAAAGCCTGTCATTAATGCTCAAAGATACAAGCTGGTAATTTCAAGGGATCTTTTGCAAAATGATTTTATATTTATTGATTCCACACTCACTGATACAATAAAGAGTATAGGACCGCTGGATTTTGAAACGAGATATTACTGGAGCGTGACGGCTTATGATACAATTGGTAATGAAAAAAAATCCGACGTCTGGAATTTCAGAACATCCACTTTTCTATACAGTCCTTTTCATGGTACCCTGGCATCATCATTTGACGGAAAGTTCATATGGTATAAACTTCCAACCGCTGTATCTTACAGATTGCAGGTAGCGGCAGATGCGGGTTTTACTGATTTGGTTTTTGATCAGTCTGAAATTCAGGATTCAATAAAGTTCACAACCTTGCCGTACCGTTTGGAATATTACTGGAGAGTAATGGCCAAAAACTCCGGAGGATATTTTCGTACTTCTGAAACATGGAGATTAGGAAGAGACTTTCCTGTGCCTGTGGAAATTTCAAGCTTCAATTATTTTGTAAATAAAAACAATATTACATTAAAATGGACAACGGCTCTGGAAAACAACAACGCAGGTTTTGAAATAGAGAGAGCAAAAATCCTTAGCATTGGGATTGGAAAAATAAATGAAGACTGGTTAAAGATCGGATATGTTGCCGGTAACGGGAATACAGTTTTATCCAGAAACTATGAATTCACTGACAGAAATATTACTTCGGGCAAATACAGATACAGACTAAAGCAGATAGACTTCAACGGTAATTTTGAATATTTTGAATTAAACAATGATGTATATATCGGAGTGCCTGATAAATATGAATTATCACAGAACTATCCGAACCCTTTCAATCCGACTACTATTCTGGATTTTGGAATTTCAGAATTGGGATTTGTATCTTTGAAAATATATGATCTTACAGGAAAAGAAGTTACAGTACTTTTAAATGAAGTCAAGCCTGCCGGATATTATTCATTAAAATTTGACGGTAGTAATTTACCGAGCGGAATATATTTTTATACTTTAAATGCCGGAAACTTTACAGCAACGAAGAAGATGACTTTACTTAAATAAACTTGGAGTATAAATTTTTATTATATTTGTAAAAAAAAGAACTTATTACCTAATACCTAATACCTAATACTTAATACTTTTACTTTATACCTAATACCGATATGAAACGCATCTGCCTATGGTCATCACCCCGTAATATATCAACTGCGCTTATGTATTCATTTGCTCAGCGAAATGATACAAAAGTCATAGACGAACCGTTATATGCGCATTATTTATCAAAGACAAATGCAGATCATCCGGGTAAGGAAGAGATACTGGCTGACATGGAAAATGACGGAGAAAAAGTTATTGAGAAAGTTATACTCGGAGATCATGAAGAGGATATTATTTTCATGAAACAAATGACTCACCATCTGATCCGGATAGATGAATCGTTTCTGGATAAAGTAACAAATGTATTTCTGATACGGGATCCGAAGCAGCTTATAAGTTCTCTGGCGCAGGTCATACCGGTAGTTAATATGCACGCTACCGGAATCAAAAGACAGCATGAACTTTTTCATAAACTTTCCGGTGAAAATAATAAACCCGTAGTGATTGATTCAGGGGAGATCTTAAAAAGTCCTGAAGCTGCACTTATACAACTTTGTAATGCGCTCAATATTCCATTCATTAAAAGCATGCTTCACTGGCAGCCCGGACCCATAAAAGAAGACGGCATCTGGGCAAAGTACTGGTATGAGAATGTTCATAAGTCGTCCGGTTTTGAAAAGCAGCATACCAGCTCGAGAGATCTGCCTGCTGAGCTCGCTGATTTGTATAAGGAGAGTTTATCTTTCTATAAGGATCTGTTCGATCATTCCATAAAAGTCTGATTAATAATTTATATCTCATTAATACAGAACTAATACAATACGTCAGAATATTTTCATAAAAGTTAAATAACTTAAATGATTTAATCTGATCTGAGTTTTTATAACTTTTATAAATAAAGCTTGACACTGCCGGCAAAACTGACCGGGAAGTTATACTTAATTATAGAATAGATCCATCTTTGCTCCTGCTGACTTTCATTCTTTTAAACGATCAAAATAAAAAGAAAAATAAACCGCCGGTCTGTTATCTTATTGTTTAATTAAATTGCAGGATATTCATTTTTAATTGGAGGCAATTTATTACAGGCGGGGTTGCATTATATCACAATCTGAAATGTTTGATCATTTATCGGATTTAAATCAAATATTAATTTTAAGAATGATATCGATAGCACGGTTCTGCCGGAGTCGATACTTTTAACTTTATACTATACACTATATAAAGTATTTTATAAAAATTAAGTACTTCCTTCAGTAAATTATAATTAAAATTTTTTAAATGCATCATATCCTATTTCTTCAGGATCTCGCAGTTGTGATGATAGTAGCCGCGCTTGCGACTATTTTATTCAGACAATTCAAGCAGCCTGTTGTACTCGGGTATATTCTTGCAGGGTTAATTATCGGACCATACACTCCTCCATTTCAATTAATTTCAGATGAGAATACAATCAATACTTTAGCCGAGCTGGGAGTAATTTTTCTCATGTTCTCTCTGGGATTGGAATTCAGTTTAAGAAAATTAAAAGAAGTGGGAGGGACTGCTGTAGTTGCGGCAGTTTTTGAAATAACTTTTATGATCTGGATTGGATATTTGCTCGGACAATTGTTTGGATGGAGTAACATGGATAGTATATTCCTCGGGGCTATAATCTCAATATCCTCAACGACTATTATTGTAAAGGCTCTGGAGAGTCTTGGAAAGACAAAGGAAAAATTTGCGCAGATGGTCTTCGGAATACTTATCATTGAAGACATTCTTGCTATTCTTATCATAGCACTTTTATCGGGATTTGCAACTACAGGTGAAATAGTATTGAAGGACATCTGGTCAATTATACTTAACTTATCTGTGTTTATGGGAGTGCTTTTGATTGGCGGGCTGATCATTATACCCAGACTTCTGAATTATGTGGCAAAATTCAAAAGCAACGAAACACTGCTTGTAACGGTGATCGGATTGTGTTTTGGAGTATCTCTCATTACGGTTATGCTAGGATACAGCGTGGCTCTTGGAGCTTTTCTGATCGGTGCAATCGTAGCGGAAGCCCGTCAGATCTCTAAAATAGAAAATCTGATGAATCCGATAAGGGATCTTTTCAGCGCGGTTTTTTTTGTATCGATAGGTTTACTTATAAATCCGGATGTAATAATGCAGCATATTATTCCTGTAATTGTAATAGCAATGGTAGTAATCATCGGCCAGGTCACTTCCTGTTCGCTCGGATGTTTTCTTGCGGGAAATGATACAAAGACATCCGTGAAAGTCGGGATGGGACTGGGGCAGATCGGTGAGTTTTCTTTTATAATTGCAGCACTTGGTTTGTCATTGAATGTAACAAGTGACTTTATCTATCCGATCGCGGTAGCCGTATCTGCAATTACGACGTTGACAACTCCTTATCAGATCAAAAGCTCTGATAAAGTAACTGATCTTCTTGAAAGGCTTTCTCCAAAAGCATTGCTGAGGACGATGGAAGCATATAGCTTATGGATAAACGGATATACTAACTCAGGGCATAATAAGATGGGAAGAAAGATACTCAAAAAGATCACCCTGCAGATAACTGTTAATCTGCTCATAGTGACCGGAATATTTATTACATTCGTTTTTTTAGAAAAAAATATCAGTTCCATCATAGAAGAGTTTCTTGGAGGACATGATTATACAAAAGCCGTAATATGGATCGTTGCAATTATTTTTAGTTTTCCGTCATTATTTGCCATATGGAAAAAGACACAGGCGGCAGGAATGGTGATCGCAGAATTAAGTACATCTTCATTAAACGAACCGAGAAAAAGCCTTCTGAGAGGTGTGATATCAAAAACAATTTTTGCAATAGGCACGGTAGTTCTGATCGTAACTATAGTTATCATCAGTTCAACACTTTTGCCGACCTCAAATGTACTGATACTCGCATTATTTCTTATTACTATCGCAGGAATATTCTTATACAGCCGGTCAGTTAAATTTTATGCGCGGGCGCAGAGCGCATTACAGGAAACATTTCTTATGCCTGCTGATGAGGATGAAAATGCCAAAAATGCATTGCTGCAGCATCCCGTATTAAAAGATATTAAACTTGAATCAGTCAGTCTTGAACCTGATACCATAGGTGTAAACAAACTAATAGCAGAACTCGAATTAAGATCTGAGACCGGCGCAACTATTATCGGTATTGAAAGAAAAGGGGAGAGTGTAGTAAATCCGAAATCAGATTTCGAATTGGCTGAAAAGGATGTTATATTATTACTTGGTAATGATGGTCAGATACTGGCGGCAAAGGCATTTTTAAATTCTAAAAAAGTATTAAAATAAAACCTGATATCAATATTTCAATTAAATTAATAAAATCATAAAATGCTTCAAAAATTTGATGAAAGAAATAAAAATATTAAAGTTTTCATAGGCGGTAAATTATATCCGAGAGAAGAAGCAAAAGTATCCGTGTTTGACAGTTCAGTCCAGGGAGGCGATGCTGTCTGGGAAGGATTAAGGATATATGACGGAAGAATATTTTCATTTGAAGAGCATGTCAGAAGGCTTCAGGAATCCGCAAAGACACTAATGTTTGCTGATATTCCGGGAAGAGTATATATAAGAGAGGCGATTGCGCAGACTCTAAAGGCAAACCAAATGACTACTGATACACACATCAGATTAACACTTACAAGAGGAGAGAAGATAACTTCAGGAATGGATCCGAGACTAAATCAGAGCGTTTCGTGTCTGATAGTGCTGGCTGAGTGGAAGAAACCGGTTTATGACAATGAAATGGGTATAACACTGATCACATCTCAGATCAGAAGAAATTCACCTTTAAATTTAGATTCAAAGATACACCATAATAACCTTCTGAATAATATTCTTGCAAAGATTGAAGCTAACCATTCTAATGCCGATGATGCTCTTATGCTTGATAATTATGGCTTTGTAGCTGAGACCAATGCAACGAATATATTTATGGTCAGGAATAATATACTTTTTACTCCTTTTGCTGATGCATGCCTTCCGGGTATAACAAGGCAGCACGTTATTAATATCGCAAATGATCTGAAAATAAA
This sequence comes from uncultured Ignavibacteria bacterium, assembly GCA_937872315.1. Taxonomy (GTDB): domain Bacteria; phylum Bacteroidota; class Ignavibacteria; order Tepidaquicellales; family Tepidaquicellaceae; genus JAGPCH01. The sequence continues at coordinate 15,842 of CALMST010000383.1, forward strand.
TTTTAGAGAGAAAAATCTGAGCTTATCCGAATTTTATAATGCAGATGAAGTTTTTACTACGGGAACAATGGGAGAATTGACTCCTGTAACTGAAATCGACGGCAGAAAAATTGAAAATAAACACAACTCTGAAATTCTCAAAGCTGTAAGAGAAAAATATACAGAAAAGACTAAAGTGGAAGGGGAGAAAATATTATAACACAGAAAAATTTTTCATATAAAACGCTTAATCAATTTTGATACCGTTGATAGTTCCGAATTGCTGTTTTCCAGAATGATCAAATTCACCGCCAACCTGTCCAAAGACATAGATCTCTTTTCCGTTATTATTTAAGATAACATTATCTATTGGATAAGCTCCCGAAGACGATTTATCAAAAGAAAAAAGGATCTCGTAGTATTTTCCTGAAGGTGTGATCCTAAAGACTGTACCTTCATCCATCGCACCGCCTTTTCTTGTTGTCCCGTAAAGAAAACCATTGGAATAACAAAGTGAACCGTAAGGAGAATGACCGTCATTAACATTGCCAATTTCATCATCGAATGAATGCAGAATTTTAAAGTCCGAACCATCTTCATTAATACCAAAAATTATGCCTTTATCCTTTTTTCCGCCGGAATATGTCATTCCATAAAGATAATTATCAACCCGAACAAGATATCCGTGCTGAGCAGTATGTCCGTTTTGGTTTCCTTTTGAAAAATTATGAAGAACTTTATAAGAAGTATCCCTCAGATTAATTGAAAAAATTGCACCAAGTTTATCAGTTCCGCCGGTTCTGGTAATTCCAAACAAAGTACTGTCATCTGAACCTATGGTTAATCTGCCGTGAGGATTATGTCCCGTTCCTTTGCTGAATGAGTATAATACAGAAAAATCACTTCCATCCGGATTCATTCGGTAAAGAGTTCCTTTTTTTTCAATTCCACCCTCTGCAGTCAGACCATATAAAACATCATTTAAAACAATTATACCGCTGTGAGGCTGAGCTCCGTCAGTATCACTTCCGTTAAAAACATGAACAGGGAGGTAACCGCTTCCGTCAGGATTTATTCTGAATATTACTCCATTATTTTTTTCACCGCCATATAAAGCTGCTCCATATAGATGATCTTTGTAAAAATACATTGCATCGTGGTGAGGTTCATTACCGGTTGCGTTATCTGTTCCGTCAGAAAAATCATAAACTGCTTTAAAATCCGTACCGCTTTTATTCAGTTTAAAGATCACTCCTTTGCCGTACTTTCCGCCGGCTGAAGTATAGCCGTAAAGTGTGCTGTCCACCAGCGTCATTGTACCTTTTGGGGTAGCGCCATCAGAACCTTTAAAAGAAAATAAAGCATAAGAACTTTCTTTACCACAGTATAAAGAACTATAACTCAATAGCCCTAATGCTATTAAAGTTAATATACTTAGACTAAAATTTCTGATTCTATACATACCTTTTATAAAACATTTAATGATAGTTAAAACAAATCAGATCCACTTTTTATATTTAAACCAGCTCAGCATGGATACAGCGATTACGAACATTAGGAACATTGAAAGCCAGAATCCAAAGTCTGATGTTAAAAATGGAATGGATTCAAAATTCATCCCGAATATACCGGTGATCAAAGTTAGCGGAAGCATAATTGTAGCAATTATAGTCAGAAATTTCATAACTTCGTTCATTTTATTATTAACAATTGACAGGTAAGAGTCAAGCATTCCTGATACATAATCTCTGTAAGATTCAGTAGTATCTGCCACTCTCACAAGATGATCATACACATTTCTGTAATAAACCGATTCTTCCATTGAAATTAGATCCGAGTCTCCTCGAGTAAGTTTAAAAAGTATTTCTTTCTGATAGGACGAGATACGTCTTAATTTGATAAGTTCCTTTTTTAAATTCAGTATTCTCAAAAGTGTCCTGTTTCCCGGAGTTCCCTTGAAAAGTTCACTTTCCACCGAGTCAATTTCAGTTTCAAATTTGTCCAGTATTGGATAATATCGATCAACTATATCATCGAGTATCAGATTTAACAAATAATCCGGACCTTTCCTGAAGGTTTTCTCATTAAGATATGAGTTAATACTTGTCAGAACTGAATTATCCGGTTTTTCATTATGCAGGGTTACCAGGAAATTACTGCCAAGAAAACAGCTGAGTGAGAATATCTTATATTTAAAAGTCTTACCGATCTCCATCAGCCCGTTAAAAACTATAAATAAATATGAATCAAAATCATCAATTTTAGGATGATGGACAGTTTCTTCTGTAAAATGTTTTACGGCATCTTCAATGGCAAGCGGATGAAATCCGAATATGTTTTTAAGTATTCTGACACTGTTTTCTTCAGATTCATTATAAATATCTATCCAGATTGTTTCTTCACAATTATAGTCCCAGCTTTTCAGGTATTCAACCGGAACAGAATGAACTCCTTTTTCCTTACCGTATTTAGTTATGTTTATCATAATATTTATCGATTATTACTACAAATTCTCCCTTTAAATTTCCTTCACCGATCTCATCGAGAATATCCTGCGCAGTACCTCTGAATTTCCTTTCTTCAGGCATGGTAATGTTAAATGCCACAAATATTCTTCTGTCTTCAAACACATCGGATATATCCTTTAATAAAACTTTTAATCTGTAAGGGGCATCCATTAAGACACATGCTTTATCAATGAATTTCAGTTTTTTTAATTCAAGTTTTCTTATATCCGCTTTCGGAGACAGAAATCCGAAAAAATAAAACCGGCTGATATCAAATCCGGACAAGACAACAGAAGCAAGAACAGAATTCGCTCCGCTTATGAATTCCAGTTTAATGTTTGCATCAATACATTTCTGAAGCAGAATGCTTCCCGGATCCGAAAAAAGGGGAGTGCCGCAGTCTGAGATCAAAGCTATGTTCTTTCCCAGTGCCAGATCCATAAATATCTCATCGCTTTCTTCTTTTTCATTATGTTCATTCAGAGCCCTGAGATCTTTTCTTAATTCAAAAAATTTAAGCAACTTAGCAGCTTCTTTATATTCTTCACATACAACATAATCGCATTCGGTAAGTGTCCGCAAAGCCCTTAAACTTATATCAGAATAATCACCGATAGGAGTTGTAACTATATTCAGAACTCCATTCATTTTATCTCAAAGATTTAATTTATTTTTAAAATTTTTTA
>CALMST010000384.1 GCA_937872315.1 uncultured Ignavibacteria bacterium
CAGATACTGTACAATAAAATTTTTATAATTTTAAAATCGATGAGGTGGATTGCAGCAACTCAATCAAAAACCTTTTAATAAATATTATAATTATAAGCTTTACCGTGATACATTATTTTCCTTTGAACGGAGTTTTTAAATTAATTAAGGACAGTTTTGGGATTGCGGTATTTTATAAAATGGTAAGCATTTTGAAAGAGAATTTTTCTACATAAAAACCTTTAACAAATAATCAGAAGATCAATAAGCTAACTTAACTTCTAATTTCTTTTTTCATTTCTATTCTTTTTAAGCCTTTTTCTGAATTCTTTTGAAAAATCATTCATAAAGACAATTGTTCCTGCAATCTGCTGCGGTGTCATAAAATTATTAAGATCTTCCATAAAAGCTTTACGGTTTTTAAAAATTTCATAATCCAGATCGATTAGTTTATCAAGCTTGGTTCCTACATCAAGAGCTGAAGGATCAGCTTTTATTAATTTCATAACTTCTTTTTTTTCCTTTTTAAGCTCTCTTATCTGTTTATTGTTATCCTTATATTTTTCAATGAATTTATCGGCTGTTGTCTGATCAATTCCGGTTTCGGTAATCAGTTTGCTGTTCATCAAGCTGTCAATCTGACCATTTAAATGCGGCTTGTTTTTATCATACTGTCCGAATGAGATGTTAGCTGATAAAATCAGGATGGATATTAATATGATTTTAAAAATATTCATAATGTTGTTATTTATAATTACTTAAGATTGTTTTAAATATATTACAATTTCCTTTTGTTCTTCAGGTGTTAATTCAAAAAGATCCTCTTCTAAAAAATCATCATCCGATTCACCGGAAATCAGGATGTCATCAGTCTGTTCGAGTAAGGTTTCAGCACTTTCTGTATTATCAGAGTTATCTGTGAAATCCGAATTATTGTCATTTTCATCGGAGTTATAAGCAAATGCTAGTTCATCAAAAACAGTTGCTTTAAAAGGAACAGAAGTCAGTTCATCTTCTTTTGGAAATACTGACTTATCTTCATTTAAAGAATTTGCAGGTTCTGTATTTTGAAATCCTGAATTGTATTGTGAAATCCTGCCGGTCTTTTTATCATTAAAGTTTTTATTTTCAAGCAATTCAGAATCCTTTTTTCCATCAATATATTTTGCGGTTTCAAGATCAGTTGCATTCGTCAGATCCGGTCCGGAAAGTAATTGATTGTCTTTTCCGGATTGCCTTATCTCCTGTTTGTCATTAATATCTTTTTCATCTTTACCATCTTTTTCAAAAGTATTTACTTTATTCTGATCTGATGTATTTAAATTATTACCGGATTTAGAATTATAAAAATAATATACAGCAGTTGTAATAAAAAATAATACAACTAATGCTGATAATGCAAATTTAAGAGATACTCCGAATCTTTCAAGAAACGGAACGGTCCGGGTTTCCTTATGAATTGATTGGTTTATTCTGACTGACAGATTATTAAAATATGCTTCTGACGGGGATTCAATCTTATATGATCCGATCATGTTTAGAGTTTCTGATAAATTCAGATATTCCGTTTTAAAATCCGGATCAGTGCTGATCGCGGATTCAATGGCATTTATCAATTCTGTGTCAGTTATATTTTTCGAAATGTAATCCGGAAGACTGTGAAGCAGATCTTCAGATATGTATTTATGATTTGTATTCATTTTGATTAAATAATTTCAATTATATTCTGTTAGTTCTGATTTTTTATTACATTTAAGAAACTTTTCCAGTCTTTTTATCGCATGGAAATAATTGGCTTTCATTCCGCCAACTGATTTATTCAGTATGTTTGAGATGTCTTCATACGAGAGATTATCATAATATCTCATGTTAAATACTGCTCTCTGCTGAGCTGGTAAAGTTTCAATTGCTTCCTCAAGAAGATCAGTGATGTCGCGGGAAATCATGATCTCATCAGCAATCTTATCTTCAGACGGGATAATTGTATTCTCAATGTCTGATTTTCTTGAATTGATCTTCTTATTTCTGTTGAGATGATTTATAGAGTAATTCACGGCGATCTTGTAAAGATAAGTAAAAAATTTTGAGTCACCTCTGAAATCATTGAGCGATCTGTATAATTTTATAAAAACTTCCTGGGTAATATCGTCTGCATCGTCATGATCAAGAACCATTTTTCTGATTATCCAGTAAACTTTCTTTTGATATTTTCTTACAATATAATTAAAAGCGCTTTGATCACCTTTATTAAAAGAACTGATCAGTTCTTCGTCAGAACTGGCAATATTTAATTTTTTGTCAGACAAATTTACACTTAAAAGACAATTTATATAACTAAAAGGTTTAAAGAGTTTATAAAGTTTATAAACTAATTCTGTATGTTTTCCAGTCATGAAGATGACGGGCTCCGAGGTTATCATAAAAGTTAATTGCATTTTGATTCCAGTCGAGCACTATCCATTCAATTCTTCCGCATTCATTCTTTTTTGCAATCTTGATTAATTTCTTAAAAACTGATCTTCCAATTCCTTTACCGCGAAAATCTTCAGAAATAAATATATCTTCAAGATAAAGTGATCTTTTTGCAAGGAATGAGGAATAGGTGTAATAATATATAACATATCCGGCTATTTGATTTTCAAATTCAATGGCAAGCAACTGAAAAAGAGGATCTTTCGAAAAAGCATCTTTTATAAGACGTTTTGCCGCATTCTTATCAGGAAAATCAAGTTTCTCGAATATGGCAAGCTCCTTTATTAATTTAAGGATCTTCTTCGAATCTTTCTTTTTAGCTTTTCTGATTTTGATATTACTGTTTTCTGACATGTAGTTTTGGTTAATTAGTTTTTCGTTTAAATTAAAATTAATAATGTTTAAATTAATAAAAATCTAAAAATATGAACTCAAAGAAAAAGTTTAAACTTTTTTATATTCTCATTATATTTTCTTTCTTTATTTGTTTTATTTCTGAAGTTTCGTCAAAACCGGTAAAAATTTTTTCTGATTTAACCAATTCAACCAATTCATACATATCAGGTTTTCCTGAAAATTCTGAATATAAAATTCCTTCAGATGTAGCAGATGATTATGAAAAAATGAAATGCAATAAGAAGATAAAGTCTTTTGATGCATCTCTAAAGTCATTGCCAATGAATGAACTTATAATCGAAGTAGGAAAAACATTCATTGGTACACCATACGTCGGAGGAACTCTTGATGAAAATCCAAATACTGAAGAAGTCGTAATAAAAATCACCGGACTTGATTGTGTTACTTATGTTGAAAATGCTCTGACTTTTTCTATAATGATAAAGGAAGGAAAGAATACTATTGAAGATTACAGGGAAGTCCTGGAAAGAGTACGTTACAGAGACGGTAAAAATACCGGTTATCCTTCTCGTCTTCATTACTTCAGTGACTGGATCTATAATAATGAACAGAAAGGTTTGGTAAAAGATATTACAAAGGAGATTGGCGGAATACCATACAATAAGAATATTGATTTTATGACGACCCATACAAACTCATATAAGCAGTTAGCAAATGATCCCGGCGCCGTGAATGCCATGATCGAAGTAGAAGATAATATTAACAGCAGGGAAATTTATTATATACCAAAAGAAGATATTTCGTTGGTTTACGATAAACTGGAAAACGGTGATATTATCGGGATTACTTCAACTATCAGCGGGCTTGATGTGGCTCATACCGGATATGTTTATAAAGAGAACGGTATTGCTTATTTGCTGAATGCATCTCTGAAAGATAAGCAGGTTGAGATCTCTCCGATGGATCTTCAGGATTATCTGATGGGAAATTCAAAACAGGGCGGGATAATTGTGGCAAGAGTTACAGACATTAAATAATAATTCATTTCCGGATCTTTGATCTTTTATGCATTAATGATTTAATTTTTAAAACATTCGGATTCGGCAAAAAAATGATTGTATTAAAATCTTAAGAATGTCTTATTTTATTGTTTGTCTGGTATTTTATCTGATCGGTTCTTTTCCAACAGCATATTTACTTGTAAAATTAAAATACAGGAAACGAATTACTGATTTAGGTTCTGGTAATGTCGGCGCAAGAAATACTTTTGAAGTTACAAATTCAAAGACAGACGGTATAATCGTTTTACTTACAGATTTCATGAAAGGATTATTACCGGTTTTGTGGTTTGTATATTATTCTTCATTTGAACCTTCGCTGATCATTTTACCGGCGGTTTTATTACTTGCGGGTCATAATTTTTCAGTCTGGCTGAAATTTAAAGGGGGAAGGGGACTGGCTACAGCAGCAGGAATAATGGCTGTTATAAACTTTACACTGATCATAATCTGGCTATCTCTTTATTTTGTTTTAAACAGGCTGATTAAGAATGTTCATGTTTCAACTGTTATATCGTTGATTCTTCTGCCATTGTCTGTAATAATTTTACAATCAGTTATAATTAATTTTACCAATCCGGTTTTTGCCGGTATTGAAGACGGGTTCAGATTTTTATTTTCTTTCACATCAGCGGTCTGCATTGTGATTCTTTTTAAACATATATCTCCAATACTTGATCTTTTAAAAGCAAAAAATGATCTAAATAAATGATACTAACTTTTAACTAATAAATCATAAATAAATAAATGAGCAAAAATCCTAACTTAGAAACAATCGAAGATCTTAATGAAATGGCGCGCCAGATCAGAAGAGATATTATTAACATGCTTGTAATTGCAAACACAGGGCATTCCGGTGGTCCGCTTGGAATGGCTGATATTTTCACCGCTTTATATTTTAATAAATTAAAACTTGACAACGCTGATCCGGGAATGACTGACAGAGATTATTTCTTTGTTTCGATCGGTCACATAGCTCCTGTATGGTATGCGACACTTGCGAGAAGAGGATATTTCCCGCTGGAAGAGCTAAAGACATTAAGAAGGATCAACGGAAGATTACAGGGACATCCAGCGCCTGCCAGCACACACGGTGTACCCGGAGTTGAGATTGCTTCCGGTTCGCTGGGGCAAGGTCTTTCTGTAGCTGTAGGAACTGCTTTAGGTCTGAGATTGAACGGAAAAGATAATTATGTTTATTGCATAAACGGTGATGGTGAATTACAGGAAGGTCAGATCTGGGAAGCCGTCATGACGGCAGCTCATCATAAAGTTGATAATATAACAATGATCATCGACAGAAACAGATGCCAGATCGATAACAGAACTGAGAATGTAATGGGACTTGAACCTTTAGCAGATAAATTCAAAGCATTTAACTGGAAAGTATATGACATTGACGGTCATAATATGGAAGAGATCCTTACTACTTTAGATGAAGCAAAAGAATTCAAAGGACAGCCAACGGTTATAATTGCAAATACATTTATGGGTAGGGGAGTAACGTTTATGGAAGATGATTATAAATGGCACGGAATTCCGCCTAATATTGAACAGGCAAGCGTTGCACTGAAAGATCTGCCACCGACCAGATATGAGGACTTTTTCAATCTTGAAGAAATGGCAGAGCTTTAAGACAATTACAAATTAGTTAATTGGGTTAATTGGTTAACTTTTTAAATTGTATTGATATAAAAAATAATTTAAAAAACCGTGAAATAGAACGCACGGTTTTTTTATTGTTTAATCAAATTCGCTCCGGCGGATCAAATCAATAAATAAATAAAAATCATGTTAAGAATATTGTTTACCGGCTGCAGGGGAGGTATAGGACTTCAGGCTGCAGAGAAATTATTGAAAGCCGGACATTTTGTTTATGTGACGGTTCATGAAGAAGAAAGCGTACCCGAAGTAAAAAAAATACTTGAGGAATATGCGGAAAATTGTCACGTAGAAAAACTGGATATCACAGTTTCAGAAGACAGAAATAAGATCAGGGAATGGGACCTTGATGTGCTTGTCAATAATGCTGCAATAGGAGATTCAGGTCCTCTTGCGGAAATTGATCCTGACAGATTAAGAAAAGTGTTCGAAACAAATGTGATCTCAGCAATTGAAGTAACCCAGATAGCTTTACAGAGAATGATAAAAAATAAAAAGGGCAGGATAGTATTCATGGGATCGATGGCAGGACTTCTGCCTACGCCGTTTCTTGCTCCTTATGCCATGAGCAAGTTCACTCTGGAAAGTGTGGTATTTTCCTTAAGAACTGAATTGAAACCATTTTCCATTCCGGTTGTAATGATAAATCCGGGTTCATACAAAACCGGATTCAATGAAAAAAATATCAACAGAAAATACGAATGGTTTAATCATGACGGAATTTATAAAGACCATATCAGCGCCATAAAGAAAGCCGAAATGCAGATTTTAGGATTAGAGGTATCTGACCTTAACAGCATTTCCGATAAAGTTGTGGAAGCTGTCACAGATAAACACCCTAAAAGAAGATACGAAGCACCATGGTGGCAGTGGATTTTTGTACCGCTCGGAAGAAGGCTAATGTAGAGTTCTTTTTGCGAGAAATTTCCGGATGAGGACGGGTTTTGAATTACGAATTAAAATTTATGTGATTTGATCTGAAGCTTAAAAAAATTCAAATCAGATTATATACCAATTACTTAATACCTGATACCAAAAACTCAATTTCCAGTACAGTCCAAAACATTTTGTAAAATTAATAATTGTTTAAAATTCATTTCAGAATCTAAGATTTCAAGCTGTGAAATTAAACAACCCTCCTGGGATAAATTGCCGCCAAAGCGAATGAATTTCCGGCAATTTATCACCGGAGGGAGATTTTTTTTTAACGGCTTTCTTTTGATCTTTCAAAAGAAAGTCGGTTAGATTTTTCTATATTCAGATAAAGAGTAATTTTTATTAATCGTTTGGACAAGATATCTCAATTTCCCCACTCTCAATAAATAATGACTTGAATGTTAAATCCTTTATCTGGTTATTGAAATTAATCTCGGTTATTATAAATATTTATAATAAAATGAATAAAGGAATAATAATATATGGAATTCTCTTCTTGGTTTTTTCTATCCCCGATATATATTCACAATCAAATGTAGAATGGGTTAAATATTATCATAGCATAAACGCTACCATGAATGAGGAAGCAAATTCTCTTTGCATTGATGATAATTCCAATTCAGTTGTGGTTGGTCTTCAGGGAATAAATCCTTCCGTAAAAATATTCAGATATGATACACATGGTAATGTCAGACTGGATCTTGCATATCCTGGCGGAACTCCCAACAAAGTGATTTTCAACGGAGACAGCCTTTTTTTTATTTCAGGCAGCACAGGGATCCATAAATTAAATTATCAGGGAAATATTACTTCTGTAAGCAACGGGAATTACACAAATGTAATTTTAGGCAAGGATAATTATATATACGGAGCACTGGATTCAAATCATCATAAGATTTCGACGGAGAAGTATGAACTTGACGGTACACTTGTCTGGAAAAGAAATTATGGATTATATTATTATACATATAATCTGTACAGAATTTTTCAGGGAGTTGATAATAATATACATGTTATGGGGAAATATTTTTATTTTTCTATTCTTCCCACAAATGGTCCGGTTTATTTAACCTATGACTCAACCGGAAATGTTTTAAGCAACAATGGTTTACCAGCCGGATCGGCTGTAGAAGCAAGAAATGATTTTTTGAATACAAATTCTTTTGCCGGATACAGTGAACAGGGAATATGGCATAGCAATATTGTTTTGCATAAAGTGAATGCAAATAATAATATAGTAAATACTTCTTATTATTCAGGAACAGGAAACGGAAGAAATGAACCTTTTGACGTTATCTGTGATAATTCAGGAAATACTTATGTAGCATGCCGCAGCTGGGGAGTCGCAGTTGATTATGATTTTGTAGTACTAAAATATGATACTTCCGGAAATTTACTCTGGGAATACAGATTCAATGGGTCTGAAAACAGCTATGATGCGGCAAATAAGATCAAACTTGATAACGCCGGCAACATAGTTGCAAGCGGAACCATAACTCAGAATGCTCACGGAATCCAGATCTACACAGTCAAACTTTCTCCATCAGGTGAATTATTATGGTCGGATAAATTCAGCAGATATAACTCTGTGACTGATTCAAATTATGTCAATGATCTGCAGCTTGATGATAACGGAAATATATATCTCTGCGGTAAATCCAGAAATTCTCTGACACAAAGGTATGATTTTATGACATTGAAGTATACAAACCCTACTTCATCGATTACAGCAGGTACTGAAATTATAAAAGATTTTAAATTACTTGACAATTATCCAAATCCTTTTAATCCCGAAACAAATTTGAAGTTCATACTTGCTAAGAGTGCTTCTGTAAAGATCAATATTTACAATAGCGCGGGTGAAAAAATTACACAGCTTGTTAATTCATACTATTCACCCGGTGAGCATGAAATAAAATGGAATGCGGCATCTTTTCCATCCGGAGTTTATTTTATTTCCTTTGAATCAGGAAACTTTAAGGAAATTAAGAAGGCAATTTTAAGTAAATAAAAATGAAGATTCATAAATATTTTATATTGGTTTTATTTTTTCTGATTATTCAAAGCAGTAATGTAAATTCACAGAATTCATACGGCTGGGAAAGGATCTTTAATTCTATATATGGATTTCAGGAATTTTATAATCAGCAAAATCCGGATAATAATAAATACTGGATGGTAAGACCTATAAGTAATATGATTAATACAGGCAATTATGAATTCATAAAATATAACAAAACTGCAAATTCATGGTATGCCGCTTCAAATTCAATATTCAGAGGTGTTTATTATAGTTATTATTTAGGAGGCGGTCATTCTACCTCCGGATATTTTTTGCCGCTTTCTTATAATGTTTCTTATTCGGATTCAAATTTCATTCTGATCAATACTTTAATTCCACACGATCAGAATCCACCTTATGATATAAGATTGCTGATCTCTTATGATAATGGGATTACAAAGACGGATACCACAGGCTTTGGTATAAAAAGGTTTTCCGGAATAGCCATTAATCCCTTTAATGATTCAGTTTGTCTGGCAGTTTCAACTGATACAATATACAGATCTACTGACAGGGGAATAACATGGTTCGGAAATTCTGTTATCCCCAATTTTTCGGGCTCACTTTCCATAAATCCAATGGATACCAATATTATTTATGCATATGATGATTCTTTGTTTATTAGTTCAGATGGCGGGAACAATTTTAATTTTATTCTGAATAAAAAATTCAACAGGATAGTTTTTAATTTCAGTGACAGCTCTGTATTTGCCAGCAGTAAAAATAAATTATACAGATCATCAGATCACGGATTTAACTGGAGTATTGCTGATACTTTATCTGACAGTATTACATATTTTGAAACTGATCCTGATAATGAGGATATTGTATTTGCAGGTTCAGTAAAGGGTTTATACAGATCTATTAATGGGGGAGAAGATTTTACTTTATTTAATAATTCATTTTCACCCTCGAGAAAAGTTACCGGCATTTGTAAGGTTGCAAATGAGGATTATGTTTACGTTTCCACTGAAGAAGCGGTTTATAAATGCTGGAACAGTTATGTAGTGGGAGTTGAGAACATATCAACTGCTATCCCTGGATCATTTTATCTTGACCAGAACTATCCGAATCCTTTTAATCCATCAACCAATCTGGAATTTGGGATTTCTGAGTTGGGATTTGTATCCTTGAAAGTTTTTGATATGCTGGGGAAGGAAGTTGCTTTATTATTAAATGAGAAACTTAATCCCGGGAAGTATCAGTTCAAATTTGATGGGAGCAGTCTGCCAAGCGGAATTTATTTTTACAGACTTACGGCTGGTAAAAATATTGAAACCAGGAAGATGTTGCTTTTAAAATAAACAAAAGTATCTTTTTCATCATATCAAAACATCAAATTGAAACTTTGAGGAAAAATTTCTGTCTAAATAACCAAAAGTCTAAAAAAAGTTATAAGACATGAATAATTTTTATCTCAAAAACGCAATTACATTTCTGCTATTTTTACTATTCACATCACAGATTTTCTCTCAGGATAAATCACAAACTATAGATGATCTTGTAAATAAATATTATGATTACGGGCAGTTCAACGGAAGCATCCTGGTTTCTGAAAATGGGAAAATTATTCTTAACAAGGGTTACGGATATGCGGAGATGGAATGGAAGAACCCTAATACGCCCGATACAAAATTCAGACTGGCCTCAGTATCTAAGCAGTTCACTGCTATGCTGATCATGCAGCTTGTCGGGAATGGCATGCTGAGTCTGGACGGAAAGATCAGCGAATACCTTCCGTATTATCGCAGGGATATCGGAGAAAAGGTCACCATCCGGCAGCTTCTGACACATTCATCCGGGATCTTTAATTACACTGATGATCCTGAAGTGATGCAAAAGACTGTAAGGGAACCTATGACTGTACAGGAACTTGTTGTAAATCTCTGCAGCAAACAACTTGATTTTGAACCCGGTACAAATTACAGTTACAGTAATTCAGGGTATGTCATTCTGGGTGCTATCATTGAGGAAGTAACCGGTAAAAAATATGAGGACGTTCTTCAGGAAAATATATTCATACCTCTTAATATGAAAAATTCGGGTTATGATCATAACTCTGAGATTATTGAAAACAGAGCTTCGGGCTATGATAAATCAATAGAAGGCTATACACATTCCAGATATATTGACATGTCAATTCCTTTTTCAGCAGGTGCTTTGTATTCAACTGTCAATGATATGTATCTGTGGGATCAGGCATTGTACACTGATAAACTTGTATCAAAAGAAACCCTGAAATTGATCTTTACACCCAATCTGGGTGATTACGGTTTCGGATGGCATATAAGCGATGTAGATATAGGAAGCTTAAAGAAAAATCTTGTCACTCACTCAGGCGGAATATTCGGATTCAATACACTCATAATGCGCTATCCTGAAGACGGGATCTGCATAGTGATCCTTAATAATTATTCGAACGGCAATATAAGGGAGCTCGGAAACAGCATATCAGCTATTTTGTATGAACAGGATTACAAGCAGCCAAAACAGTCTTTGACTGAAATTTTATTTAAAACATACAGGGATAAGGGATTGACTGAAGCTATTTCAGAATTCAATGAACTTAAAGAAAATAAGGATGAATATTTCGTTACGGAAAGAGAGATAAATAATCTTGGGTATAACCTTCTCAGAAAAGGCAGTACCGATGAAGCCATAGAATTATTCAAACTTAATGTGGACTTGTTTCCACAATCGGCAAATGTCTATGACAGTCTGGGTGAAGCATATTTGAAAAATGGCAACAAGGATTTGGCAATTATCAATTACAGGAAATCAGTTGAACTGAATCCTGAAAATGAATCGGGGAAGAAGGTTCTTAGTGATTTGCAGGGAAAGTAAGTTTAGTTAATTTTGGTTAAAAGGTTAATTGGTTAAATATTTTAAATGGCTGTTTCCACGGTGGACTGTTAAAATGCAAATTGGTTGTTCACCGTGTTTGACAAATCACTCTATCCACTATATACTCTCCACTCAATCGACACTCTCTTAAATCTAACTTGAAATTTAACTCCAGAGGATTATCTGAGCGGAGCGATAGAAGTAAAACTTGAAGTAAGAGAAAGTAAATTAACTGAGGCAAGATTAAACAGAATCAAGACAAGAAAATTAGCATCTTGATCTACCATAATTCATTTTTTGAAATTCCATTTTCCACTTGAAGCATTACAAAATTTATCAAGCGGAATTTACTTTTATTCGCTTTCTGTGAATGGAAACTTAATAGACACCTGGAGAATGATACATTTGAAATAACTTAAAACTTAAAAGTTACATCCAATTCTTAAGATTACTTTTTAAAACCAATTTACTTTTTTCGAATACCTCAACTCACTCAACAGACTCTACAAATTTTAAAAACTAATCAATATCTTTTAAACCTTAATATGATTATTTTTCAAAATATTAACATAAAATCACATTATTGAGTAATAACAACCATTACAAAGAAGAGCTGGGCGGTGATATACTTATTATCGGCGGCGCCGAAGATAAGCTTAATGAACGTCATATATTGAGAAAATTTGCTGATCTCAGCGGAGGAGTTAATGCTTCTATTCTTATTGTTCCTATACCGTCTGATTTTCCTCTTGCAGCTGCAGCTCTTTACAAAAAGATCTTTGAGGATCTGGGAATAAAGAGAGTAAATGTTCTTGATGCTTCTTCAAGAAATGAGATAATGAATATAGACGCTGATCATATTCTGAATGATGTCACAGGTGTTTTTCTTACCGGAGGCGATCAGATGAGATTGTCTTCACTACTCGGCGGCACAAAATTTCTTCAGGCTTTAAAATTATCCCTGAAAAAGAAAGGCGTAACATTGGCAGGCTCAAGCGCAGGAGCTTCGAGCATGAGTTCGACCATGATAGTCAGAGGTGAACCGGCTGTTCAACCCCTGAAAGATTCAATAAGGCTTTGTCCCGGACTGGGAATTTTAAAGAACATAATAATCGATCAGCATTTTACCGAAAGGAACAGGATCAGCAGACTGATCACTGCTGTTTCTTACAATCCGAATAATCTCGGGATCGGAATTGATGAAAATACTGCAATTCATATTATGAAAAACGGAATACTTGAAGTACTCGGGACAGGTACAGTTACGATCATTGATGGTTCGAATATTACTTTTAATACAATTGCTGAAGTCCATGAATCCGAACCGTTTTCCGTAATGGGACTACAGGTGAATATTCTTAACAGTTCGGTCAGATATGATATCTATAAAAGGAAACAGATCATGACAATGGGAAAATATCTTCAGATCTGAGAAAGGTTTGTGGTCCGTAGCTTGAAGTTAGGATTTGCGATATATTATCTGATGATCCAAAATTCAGATTGAATTTTTTTAATTAACCTGTAACTGCAAATTTGAAACATATATCCCGGAAATAAATATTTAATACTTTCTAAATTTAAAAACACTATGAAGATATTAGAGATAAGAGCTTTACGCGGCGCAAATTACTGGAGCAACAGATGGAAAAAGCTTATAACGATGAAACTCGATATCGAAGATTATGAACAAAAACCTTCTGATGTGATCCCGGATTTTCCTCAAAGAATTAAAGAATTGATGCCTACTCTTTTCTCACATACCTGCAGCTACGGATACGAAGGCGGGTTTTTGAAAAGGATAGATGAAGGAACATACGCAGGTCATATAATAGAGCATATTGCTCTTGAGATGCAGACTCTTGCTGGGATGGATACCGGATTCGGAAGAACACGGGAATCTGATTCTCCGGGTGTTTATAACGTTATTTTCAGTTATGTCGAAGAAGAAGCAGGTAAATATACTGCAAAGGCAGCTGTTGATATTTTTCTCGGGCTTTCAGAAGGTGTTCCGTTAGATGCTTTAAAAGTGAAGCTCAATGACTATATACAGAGATTAAGAGAGATAAGGGAAGATGTAAGATTCGGACCGAGTACGGGCTCGATCGTGGAAGAAGCTGAGAACAGGGGAATTCCTCATATCAGATTGAATGAGCACTCGCTGGTACAGCTTGGTTACGGCATTTATCAAAAGACAATTCAGGCGACAATTACCTGTAAGACAGGTATGATCGCAACGGACATTGCCAGTGATAAAGCGCTTTCCAAGAAACTTCTCGAAAGTATGGGTGTACCGGTTCCGAAAGGATATAAAATATACAAAGAGGAAGATCTGGAAGAGACTTTAGATGCCGTAGGTTATCCTGTTGCAATTAAACCGCTTGATTCAAATCACGGAAAAGGTATTTCAGTTAATATTACAAATTTAGAAGATGCCAGGAAAGCTTTTGAATCGGCAAAGAATTTTTCAAGAGCTATCATTATAGAAAGATCTCTTACCGGAAAAGATTTCAGAGCGCTTGTGATCAATAATAAATTAATAGCTGTTGCAGAACGAACTCCGGCATATGTTACAGGTGATGGAAAATCCACTATACAGGAATTAATTGATGAGATAAACAAAGATCCGAGAAGAGGTTACGGTCATGAAAAGATCCTTACACAGATAAACATAGATTATATGACCAGGAGATTGCTTGAGCTAAAAGGATTAACACTTGATTCAGTGTTAAAGAAAAAAGAGATCTGTTTTTTGAAATCCACTGCAAATATTTCGACCGGTGGCACAGCAATAGACAGGACTGATGAAGTTCATCCGGATAATATTTTCATTTTTGAAAGGATCGCTCACATAATAGGGCTTGATATAGCAGGAATAGATATTATAGCTCCCGACATTTCAACTCCACTGAATCAGAACGGCGGGGCAATAGTAGAGGTCAACGCAGCTCCCGGTTTCAGAATGCATATCGCTCCATCAGAAGGGCTCCCGAGAAATGTGGCTGAGCCCGTGGTGAATATGCTTTTCCCGCCCGGCGAAAAATTCAGGATACCAATCATTGCTGTCACAGGTACAAACGGTAAAACAACAACTACCAGGCTGATTGCTCATATAATGAAGAACATAGGCATGACTGCCGGATTTACGACAACGGAGGGAGTTTACATCGGTAACAGACTCATACAGCCGGGTGATAATACCGGTCCTGTTTCTGCTCAGATGGTATTGAGAGATCCGACTGTTGAAGTCGCTGTGCTTGAAGTCGCAAGAGGCGGACTGCTTCGCGCCGGACTCGGATTTGACGGCTGTGACATTGGCATTGTAATGAATGTAACCGCAGATCATCTCGGATTAAAAGACATAAATTCACTTGAAGACATGGCAAGGGTAAAAGCAATTGTACCGGAGAATGTTTTTCCAAGCGGATATGCAGTGTTGAATGCTGATGATAAACTGGTTCTGAAAATGCGTGATAGACTTGAATGCAACATTGCGCTTTTCAGCATGGATGAATCAAATCCTGAAATTGCAAAGCATACAAAAAAAGGCGGAGTCGCATGTGTTTTTGAAAATAATTATATAACTTTAATTAAAGGACAGTGGAAATTAAGAGTTGAGAAGGTAATTAACATACCTCTGACATATTCCGGTAAAGCGGCATTCATGATTCAGAATGTGCTTGCAGCTACGCTTGCG
This sequence comes from uncultured Ignavibacteria bacterium, assembly GCA_937872315.1. GTDB lineage: Bacteria > Bacteroidota > Ignavibacteria > Tepidaquicellales > Tepidaquicellaceae > JAGPCH01. The sequence continues at coordinate 15,065 of CALMST010000384.1, forward strand.
GCTTATATTTTAAGAGGTGTCAGTATAGAAGATATCAGATTCGGATTGAACTCATTTGTTCCGTCAGTGACCCAAACACCCGGCAGGTTAAATCTTATCGATGTAGGAAACTTCACAGTACTGATCGACTTTGCCCATAATCCTGCGGGAATGGAAGCTCTGTCAAAGTTCGTGGAGAAGATTCCGAATAAAATTAAAACCGGAGTCATCGGAGGAACAGGTGACAGACGGGATGATGACATAAGGAATCTTGCAAAGATTGCAGCCAGAATGCTGACAGGAGTTATTATCCGTGAAGACGAAAGTCTTAGAGGCAGAGAAAAAGGCGTGGTAAATAAATTAATGCTTGAGGGTGTAAGAAGTGAAAAACCTGATATACCGGTGAAGGTTATCGAAGATGAGGTCGAAGCTATTAAATTTGCGCTCAAGAATGCCAGGAAAGGAGAATTGCTGGTCATACTTCCCGATAACATTCCGAGATCTATAGAGATAGTCAGCAGTTACAGGGATAAACTTAATTCCGTTAAGATCGAGCAGAGTGATATACCTAATATGAATGAAGATAGTTGATTATTGATTTTTGATCTTAGAGAATTGTTAGTTGTTTGTGAAAATAAAATATTGATATTAAAATTAAATAAATTTTCAGATGTACAACAGAGTAGGCATAGAAATTATAGAAAAGTTAAAGAAGATCGCCGGAGATGAGTTTGTAATACTTGACGAGGATAGTCTGAAGTTGTATTCAAAAGATTACACGGAGAATTTATCATTTAACCCCGAAGTTATTGTAAAGCCGAAAAAAACCATTCAGATCTCTGAAATATTAAAGCTGGCAAATGAAGAGAAAATACCGGTGGTACCGCGTGGAGGCGGGACGGGTTTATCCGGAGGCGCTTTGCCTGTTTATGGTGGTATTTGTCTTTCAATGGAAAAGTTTAACAGGATAATTGAGATAGATAAAGAGAATTTTCAGGCAATAGTTGAACCCGGTGTCATCACGCAGGTACTGATGGAAGAATGTGAAAAATCTGGACTTTTTTATCCACCGGATCCGTCATCTAAGGGAAGTTCATTTCTTGGCGGTAATCTTGCAGAATGTTCGGGTGGTCCGAGAGCTGTTAAATACGGTGTGACCAAGGATTATGTACTCGGACTGGAATTTGTAACTCCAACGGGTGAGATAATTAATTCCGGAGCAAGGGTTTTAAAGAATGTAACGGGATATAATCTTACACAACTTCTTATCGGAAGTGAAGGAACTTTAGGTATCATCACAAAGATAATATTCAGATTGATCCCATTACCGGGAAAAAGAAAACTTATGCTGGCGGCTTATAACAGCATTGAAGAATGCGCAACAACGGTTGCTAAAATCTTTCAGGCGGGCATTACACCTTCGGCACTTGAGCTTATGGAAAAGTCGGCCATCAAAGCTGCGGAAAATCAGCTTGGGAAAAAATTTCCAAATTCTGAAGCGGAAGCGCAGTTGCTGATAGAAGTTGACGGCAATTATGAAGAAAGCATCGATAAAGATATTGAATCAATTGCTGAAATAGTCACTGAGCAGGGTGCGTTTGATATTATACTTGCTGAAGACGATAATAAAATGAACGAGTTATGGGCGTTACGAAGATGCATTGGGGAAGCTGTGAAATCAATTTCCGAATATAAGGAAGAAGATACAGTTGTGCCGAGATCAAAAATTCCGGAACTGATAAAAGGCGTTAAGGAAATTTCAGGCAGATATGGGATAACGACTATTTGTTACGGTCACGCCGGCGACGGAAATGTTCATGTTAATATTTTGAAAGATAAATCCGATGACAGTGTCTGGGAAAAAGATCTTGATACTGCGATAAGAGAAATATTCAAACTGACTGTATCACTCGGAGGAACTATCTCAGGGGAGCACGGAATAGGATATTCACAGAAAAGCTATCTGCCGATTGCTTTAGGCGAGCAGGAGATCGCCCTGATGAAAAGTATTAAAAAAACCATGGATCCGAATAATATCATGAATCCGGGAAAAATATTTTGAATTGGGATTGGGAATTTCGGATTTGGGAATTGTAGGATTTTGGATTTTAGATCTTTGATTTACAATTAATAGAATTAACATAATTAACATAATTAACTAAGTGTGATTGAAACTACTACCGAACTTCGGGTTTTATATGCGCACACCGACAAGATGGGAGTGGTAAATAATGTCAGGTATTTGGAATATTTCGAAGCGGGGAGAAATGATTTTCTGAGAAAACTCGGATATCCATATACTGAACTTGAGAAAGTGAACATCGGTTTGCCCGTGATCGAAGCTTATTTGAAATACATATCTTCAGCTAAATATGATGATGTCGTAAAGATCAGAACTATTCTTAAAAATGTGCCTTCAGTAAAATTCAGGATCGATTATGAGATATTCTGTGATGGTCAGATAATTGTTACAGGCTATACACAGCATGCATTTGTGAATCTGGAAATGATGAAACCGGTAAGACCTCCGGCGGATTTCATTGAGCTGGTAAAAAGTAAAATTACTTAAAATGACAGCTTATGATCAACAGTAATTGATTAATTATTTTTTCACGAATTTGCATAAATTATCACGATATGTATATATTGCAAAATAATTTTTTTGCTGATCTGTGAAAATCAGTGCTTGCATGTGTTGATATGTTTTAATGTGTGGCTAAACATCAGTTTAGGAATTAGACGGTCAGCTTAAGGAAATTTAAATAAAGTGTTTAAGAAATTTTGGATCATATAATTTAAAAATAAATGACAAAAACAGATTATAAACAGGCTGTAAAGTTAATTAAATCTGCATTGGCGGAAGATATTGGAAAAGGTGATATTACATCGGAGTTATTAATTCCGGTAAAATCAGAATCAAATGCAGAAGTCCTTGTAAAAGAAAGCGGGATTATATCGGGTATTGAGATTTTCAATTTGGTATTTGCAATAATTGATAAAAAGATCAAAACAGGATTTGTTAAAAAAGACGGAGCATCTGTAAAAAAGGGCGAAGTCATAGGTTATGTCAAAGGGAATACGAGAAATTTACTCAAAGGGGAAAGAGTAGCATTGAATCTTCTTCAGAAAATGAGCGGTATTGCGACACAAACAGCAAATCTTACAAAAAAACTTAATAACAAAAGCATCCAGATTATTGATACAAGAAAGACAACTCCAAATATGCGGATATTTGAAAAAATGGCAGTTGTATCCGGCGGCGGAGCTAACCACAGGATGGGCTTATATGATATGATCCTCATTAAGGATAATCACATTGAAGCAAACAAGAATATCAGCAATTTACTTGATGTATTGAAAATGAATAAAAGCAGGATACGGAAAAAGGTAGAATTGGAAGTAAAAGATCTTGCTGAATTTAAGATTGTGCTTGATAAAGGAAAAGGACTTGTAAACAGGATAATGCTTGACAATTTCAAAATAGATGATGTTAAGAAAGCTGCAGCTCTGAATAAAGGATTGTTTGAGCTGGAAATATCCGGGGGAGTGGATAAAAGTAATATTCAAAATTACAAGAATATAAAAGGTGTTCGTTATATTTCGGTCGGAGCGATTACACATTCAGTAGATTCACTGGATATTGCATTAAATTTTATTACTTGAATATATTTATAGTTAGGTTTAAATTTGGTTAAATTTTTTTCTTAATTAAAAAATAGGGGACTATGCAAAAATTTACAAAAAATTATGGCTTCATTTTAGCTTTGTTTGTGAGTATTTCATTAATTCTTGCTTGCGGAGATAAAAAAGAATCAACAAGCGAAAAGGAAACAACAAAGAAAGAAGAAACTAAATCTGAAACAAAAACGGAAACTACCACAAGCAGCTCCGGTGGAAATCAGCTTTATTTTGTGGAGCAATATACCTCTGACGGACAAGAGGTTGGTAAAAGCACTAAGTTCTTTATTAAAAAGAAAGGCGGTTACATAACTGCCATGTTAAGAACAGCTCAGCCTGTAGGTGTAGGTTCAGTAGATGTCAGACTGGAAAGAGAATCAGTCGATGGTTCTGAGATCATAGATACTCAGCCGTATGATGTTTCTCCTGACAAAAGTTATTTTTTCTTTGATAAGATCACTTTTTATAAATCAGGTGATTACAAAGTAACAGTATTTAAGAAAGACGGTACACCAATCGCATCAGGAACCGTGGAAATTGAATTTGAATAATTAATTAAATAAAAAAAACCGAAAGGAGTAATTTAAATGAAAAAAATCAAACTATTGTTACCTGTAATTGCTGTTTTATTCTTATTCGCTTTTAAATCAAGCGCTTATGCTCAGCAATATCCGGTTCTGTATTTTTGTGAAAAATACGGATCTGACGGAGAAGTAGGTGTCAGCGACAGATTTACTACCGGATATTTAACTGTGATGGTAAAAGCAGACGGACCATTAGGATTAAAGGATTGTTCAATCCAGCTTGATAAATATAACTGTAATTCCGGTACATTTTCTTATTATAAAAAATTTGATTATAAAATAGAACGTGATATGAAATATGTCTATTTTGAGAAAAATGACGAAAGTGACATGAGCTTTGAAGATCCGGGTATTTACAGAGTATTCCTTCTTGACCAGAATGGCCGGACAGTTGCAAGCGGTTTAGTGGAAATTATTCCTTGAACAATCAAGTAAAAAAAATATGAAAACAAATATTAAAAATAAAATATCGTTTTTCACAGTTTTACTGATTTTTGTTTTAATCAATACCTCTTATTCCCAGTCACTTCAGTTTTGTGAAGATGTAAGTACAGATGGTGATCCTATAAAAACCAGCACAGTATTTAACATAAGTACTGAAGGCGGATATTTAAAATGTCTGACTAAATTACCATACAGAGTCGGAACAACTGAAGTCAGTTATGAGATATATAAAGTGGATTCAGATGGATATGAATCATATGATAATACTATCTATCAGGAAGTAGATCCAAGCTGGACCTGGTTTTGGAAGGAAATTACATTTTATAAGGCTGGCCGTTTTAATATCAATGTTTATGACGGTGATAAAAACTTCCTGGCATCAGCGCAAATCAGGATTCAGTATTATTAACAAATATTAAAATATATTATGAAAAGGTTATTCTGTAAACCGGAATAACCTTTTTCATTTACAGCTCATTAAAGAGAATTATGCTCGAAAAATTAAAAAGTCTTTCCAGGGATACGCTTATTTACGGAACCAATACTATTATTGGAAGATTTTTAAATTTTATTCTCGTACCATTTTATACAAATATGTTCCTTCCGGCTGAATTCGGGGTTGTTGCAATCCTGTATTCTTACATTGCCATTCTGAATGTATTTTTCTCGATCGGTCTGGAATCAGGTTATATGAAATTTGCATCAACCGGAGAAGCTGGCACAGTTAAACAAAATTTCTCAAATCCATATTTACTGGTATTTTTTAATTCTCTGATACTTTCCGGATTCATTTTCATTTTTGCTTCCGATCTTACAGGTATATTCCAGATAGGTGAAAGTTATTCCTATCTGATTAAATATTCCGCATTGATCTTATTCTTTGATACTCTGATACTTATACCGTTTGCTTATCTCAGATTAAATAACAAAGCAAAATCTTTTGCAGGAATAAAGACTCTGAATATTGTCATAAATGTAGTATTAAATCTTGTTCTGATCTTAAAATTCAAATTCGGAATAGAAGCTGTCTTTATAAGTAATCTTGCCGCATCATTTATTACTTTCATTATTCTGATCCCGCTTGTATTAAGAAATATGGATCTGACTTTTAATAAACAACTGGTATCTGAATTGCTGAGATTTTCCTTGCCTTATATCCCTGCCGGGATCGCCGCAAATATAGTCCAGATAATAGACCGTCCGATTTTAAAATATCTTACAGACGATAAAACAGTCGGTATCTATCAGGCAAATTACAGACTTGGCATTTTCATGATGCTTATAGTTGCTATGTTTGAATACGCTTGGAGACCTTTCTTTCTTAATAATGCTAAAGAACCAAATGCAAAAAGCATCTTTTCAAAAGTGCTGACTTATTTTCTTACAGGAGGCTCTTTTATCTTCTTGATTATTACGATTTTCATCAATGATGTCGTAAAAATGGATCTGCCATTCGGATTTCATCTTATAGGCAAATCATACTGGGAAGGACTCAGCATAGTTCCGGTTATATTGTTTGCCTATCTGCTCAACGGAATGTATGTAAATTTCATGGCCGGAATTTATATTGAGAAAAAAACAAAATATCTTCCGCTGATCTCCGGTCTCGGAGCTGTATCAAATGTCATTGCCAATTTTATTCTGATTCCGGAGTTTTCATATATGGGTGCTGCGCTTGCCACTTTGATAAGTTATCTGGTTATGATGTCCGGATTGTTTTATGTCTCAAATAAATTTTATAAAATTGATTACGAATATAAAAATATCGGATTTATATTCCTCTCGCTTTTTGTCTGTACTGCTTTGTATTATTTGTCCGCTCATAATTTCAATTTACCATGGTTTTTAAATATTGTCTTTCCTCTTCTTTTTGTAGTATTAATATTTTCTTTCCGGGTGGTTGATCTGAAACAACTGAAAAAAATGTCATAAAAATCATTTATACTTTTAAAAAATTTTTTATGCCGGTTCTGAAAATAGTAATTGACACTATTAACTATTTATGCCATATTGATTTATGGATAAATTAACAGTTAAACAGCAAAAGATCCTGAATTTCATTGAAAAGCACAGGATCGAACAAACCTACCCGCCGACTCTTAAAGAAATTGCGGATAAGTTCGGTATAACAATCGGAACAGTTCAGGATCACATATACGCCCTTCAGAAAAAAGGATATCTTGAAAGGAAAAAAGATATTGCCCGGGGATTCAAAGTCATTAAATCTGCGGAAGAAAAGAACATTGCAAAACTGAAGTCTGATGTGGATATGATCCCTTTGTACGGAAATGTCGCGGCAGGTGAACCGATCTTTGCAAATGACAACATTCAGGGCTATGTCACAATGGAAAAGAATTCCAGAGGTCATCAGATCCATTTTGCATTAAAGGTAAAAGGGGAGAGTATGAATGATTCCGGCATATATGACGGCGATATTGTGATTGTCAGAAAGCAGGACACAGCGGAAGACGGTGAAATTGTAATTGCTTTACTCGATGATGAAGCGACCGTAAAGACTCTTCGTAATAAACGGATCAATGCATATCTTGAGGCTTCTAATTCCAAATATAAAGCGATCATAAATAAGCCGTTTCAGATAATTGGGAAAGTGATAGAGCTGAGAAGAGATTATAAAATCATGTGATCCTTTTTATTTATTTTTAATTTAAAGTTTTATAATCTCTGACGGGTGTTTCGGGCAGAATATAAAACTATTCATAGCCCTGGTTATAGCTAATCTAAATATTCTTTTTCATTATGAGCTCCTGATACTCTGCCGGAGTGAGTTAAATATCCCCGAATTTAAATACTTACTATTCCTGAAGATTCTATCCTGATTTTAATAGCTTCGACAGTAACAAGTCAACTGATCTTAACATTCCTTATTCATATTTTTCAACTAATATCTGAATAACTTAAAGCTCTTTTTAATTTAAACTGGTTCCGGTATAAGAAATTTTTTTGTATATAAATGATCTAAATTCAAGATGAGATTTAAATGCAATTAAAAATATTAAAATGATAAATAGAAAAATCTTAAATGGATTTTCTGAAATATTAACTTTTGCTTACCTTATCCCTACTCTCCTGAAAATAAAATCAACATTCTTTCTCGACTTATCATAATTGAAAATCTCCTTCAGCTCCTTTTCACTTAAATATTTTCTGACTTCAGGATCTTCACTGAGCAGTTTGTAAAAACTTATCTTTTCCTTCCAGCATTTCATTGCAACTGTCTGAACGATCTTGTATGCCTGCTCCCTTTTCATTTTCTTTTCGATCAGTTTCAGAAGAACTGTTTGTGAGAACACAAGTCCGTGAGTAAGTTCAAGATTCTGATTAATGTTATCTTCATTCACCACAAGATTTTCAATAAGTCTCGAAAACTGGAAAAGCATATAATCTGTCAGAACGGTGGAATCAGGAAGTATGACTCTTTCCACGGAAGAGTGGCTAATGTCTCTTTCATGCCAGAGTGGAATGTTCTCAAAGGCAGCAAGAGTATTTCCACGGATGATCCTTGCCATTCCGGACAGTCTTTCGCAGGTAATGGGATTTTTCTTATGAGGCATTGCAGACGAACCTTTCTGGCCTGAAGAAAAATATTCTTCGAGTTCGAGTGTCTCGGTCTTTTGCAAATGTCTGATCTCGGATGTGAATTTCTCAATGGATGATGCAATGATGGCCAGAGCTGACATATACTCAGCATGTCTGTCTCTTTGAAGAATTTGTGTTGAGATCTTTGTGGTTTTGAGACCGAGTTTCTTACAGACAAATTTTTCCACTTCGGGTGAAATGTGTTCATAAGTGCCGACTGCTCCGGAGATCTGCCCTACAGAAATTCCTTCAACTGCTCTTTCCCATCTTTCAATATTCCTGTTCATCTCGTCATACCATAATGCAAATTTTAATCCGAGAGTGATTGGTTCAGCATGAACACCATGAGTCCTACCTATCATTGTCAGGTGTTTATATTTTTTAGCTTTTTTTAATAATGCTTTATTCACTTCTTTCAGATCTTTAGCAATTATTTCACCGGCTAATTTCATCTGAACGGAAAGGGCAGTGTCTATCACATCCGAGCTTGTCATTCCCAGGTGAATAAATCTTGAATCGAGTCCCACATTCTCACCGACATTTGTGAGAAAGGCAATCACATCGTGTTTTACCTCTTCTTCTATCTTTAATATTTTCGCAACATTGAATTTTGCATTCTTTTTTATATTCCGGTATGATTTAACCGGTACCAGTTTCAGTTTAGTCTGAGCTTCTGTGGCAAGTAATTCAATATCCAGCCAGATCCTGAATTTACTTTCATCAGACCATATGTCTGAAATTTCTTTTCTTGAATAGCGAGGTATCATTTAGATTTTTGATTATAAATTTTTAAAATTTGATTTTATTCCGCATTGACGGGTCAGATATAAATCCGGATCTGAGAAAAGAAAAATAACTTTTTGATGTGGAAAAAATAAGTCAGGATTTTATTTCTGACATGGCTTTTATTCTGAAAGCTTGTTATTATTCTTTATAGATTTGATCTTTGTGATTACGAGAGTAATGTCGTCATTCTGTTCGGCACTTCCTCTGAAATTGTCAACTGAATTGATGATCTCTTTTTGAATAAGTGAGCAGGAATTCTGCCTGTTTAAGCTGATTATATCCATAACTTTATCTGTTCCGAATTCTTCCCTGTTCCTGTTCATGGCTTCGGTAAGTCCGTCCGAATAAAATACAAAAACATTATCGTCGGTAATGTCAAGTTCTGTTTCCTCTAAATTCTGATTAAAGAATACTTCGCTTTCAAGACCCAGTCCCATTCCTTTATTTTTCAGCAGATCAAATTTTCCGTTAACGGAATAAATAACTGGGTTATGTCCGGCTCTGCATATCTTTACCTTCATCTTTTCAAGATCAAACAAAGCTACTACGGTAGTTATAAATGATTTTTTATCAATCTTATTGTGTATCTGCTTATTAACTTCTATAAGTATATCTTTCGGAGATTGAAACAGCTTAGCTGCAAACTGGATCATAGCCTGTACTTTTGACATGTATAAAGCTGCGGCTATACCTTTACCTGATACATCAGCAACAATTACCAGCATTTTGCTCTCGCTTAATTTAATGACATCGTAAAAATCACCGCCGATTATCTTTGCGGGATTATAAAATCCCGATACCTCTATTCCGTCAATGCTGTTAATTGATTGTGGCAGAAGTCCCATTTGTATATTCCTTGCAATCTGAAGCTCTTCTTCCATTACCTGCTTCAGAACTTTTTCTTTCTGTAGTCTTGAATTCTCAAATGCAATCGCAGCCTGGGAAGCAAGTGTTTTAAGAAGATCAATATCCTCGTCTGAATATGCTTTACCTGAAGGTTTCTCGCCAAAATTCATTGTGCCGATCAGTACATCTTTTATAAAGATCGGAATCAGAAGCGCAAATTTTTCTCTCAGTATAATTTCTTTATACTCATCACTGATCTTTAATTCCTGCAGCAAAACTTCGTTGATAAGTCTGGGCTCCTTATTTCTTATAAACAATGAACTAAATGCTTCGTCATATGAATCATCCTTATAAATTAATCTCTCATTTTCCGATACTTTCTCAAAATCATTTTGAAGTATCTGATGAAATTCCTGATCCTTAAACCAGACATTGAGATTATCAATGCCCATGGTCTCTTTTACGGATGAACCGATTTTTTCAATGATCTTTCTGACATTGTCCAGATACGGAAGTTCTTCAGAGAACAGCAGTAAAGATTTTCTGTAATTGTATCTTTCCCTGTAAAATTGTTTATCGACAAAATCCTTTGCTCTCTTATTTACATAATCAAAACTAAAAGTTACTACAATGATCAAAGCAATAGTCAGCAACTGTTTATTCTCCGGTAAGAACTGGCTGAGTAGTGAATTTAACACAAATACCAGCAGTAAATATATACCTACAATGAAAGCCGTGATTATTCCGAATACGAGACCTTTTTTAACTATGAACTCAGTATCCAGTATTCTGTATTTAAAAATAGAAAAACCTATTGAAACCGGAATGAACAGGACAAGAGCTGTTGGGAGAAATATCCACGGCTGAAGCAAAAAATTCGGAGTTTTTACTAAAACACTTATTATAAGTGAGTATGTAAAACCAACTGCGCCGAGCAGGAAGCCGATAAGTATTACTTTCATCGGTTTTTTCAGATTACTGTCATTTAATCTGAGGTATGACCGGATCAGAAAATATATGCCTGAAGCAATGGAAAAAACCGCAAATATCGAAGCAAGTAAATTCATTACAAAGGAAATATTGCTTCCATATGTAAGTATTCTTATTATTACAAATGTAAATATTGAAATATAAAGAATTGCCAGAAATAATTTTCTGTATTTGTGTTCTATTTTAATCGGATAGGTAATTATAAAATGAACAAACAATGCGTAAAAAAATGATCCGACTATACTGTTGAACACGGATAAATAATTACTGATCCCTGTATTTATAAATCCCACCTGTACGAATAAAAGTGATGCAGTACACCCAAGGAAAAAGAATAACTGAGATGTAAGCTCTTTTGGTTTGGAGTAACCAACAAGAAATCCTATAACAAGGAATCCGAACCCGAGTAGTGAAAATATCAGAAACAGAATATTGAAAAACTTTATAACCTTTATGTTGAATTTCAGGATCTCATTATCCCTGATGACCGTATATTCTATGACCTCCTCATCCTCAAAACTATTCAGAATTTCCTGCGCTTTATTAATAGATTCAAATTTTATTCCGTTTATCGCAATTAGAATATCTCCGTTCTTTATTCCTGCTGCATCTGTTACTCCACCCGGAAGAACCTCAACTATGTATAGTCCTTCATTAAGTTTTTTCCCGTCCTTTTCCTGTATCCACAGACAGTCATCAGATGTCATTTTATCAGTAAACATAGTCCGGATAAAGACAATAGATGTTATAGTCAGACAATAAATTGCTATGAATGAGAATAAAAGTCTTAATGTTCCGTCGGTATGTTTGCTTAAAAAATTCAAAAATTATAATTTTACTTTGTGATGTTTACGTTTATGATTCTCCTTTAGTTTCCATATGCATTTTTTATCTGAATCTAATTTACTTTACTTATATATCATATCCTATTGAAAAATAAAAAACTGTCGGACCGAAGATAAATGAATCTTCAGAAAGTCCCTTTTTGATTATAAAACTTTTTCCTGAAGAAAAACTGGCTTCACCAATAGGAGTATCAAATGCCGCTGTCAGACCTATTCCGTGCCGCAGATCTTTAAACCTTATGTCTTCTGTATTTACCCATATATTTCCAAGATCATATCTTACACTTAAATAGGTATCAAAAAATAATTTATACGGAAATAAATATCTGTATTCAAATGAAAGCTCTAAGATCTGTCTTCCTTTAAATTCATCATCCACCATTCCAAAAAAAGAATTCTGGCCTCCAAGGGTAAATTGTTCTGTCAATGGCGTTGTTTTATCACCGTAACCGAATATAAATCTGGGGCGGAAAGTCTGTGATTTAAAAGTAGGGAAATAAAAATCATAGTTCATAAAAAACTTAGTGTAACTAAGCACACCGGGTAAAGTATTTTTAGCAGTCTCATAATACACATTTATGTAAGTACCTTTTGTCGGAAACGGAACTTTGTCCTCTGTATCAAATGTACCTCCGAATTTTAATTTGATCACTCTGAGATCTTCTGTCAGATTCTGACTGTTGGAAATATTGTCGATCTGCTGATTCTCATAAAATATCTGTCCGTAAATGGTTCCGTATCTTTTAAACTGAGTGCCAAGTAAAAAACTAAGACCATATTTTATGTTGCTGTATTCTCCAACCTGAAAGACATTGTATTCATTCAATGTAGAGTCCACTATCTGGATGTATCTGTATATGTCCCTTAACTTATAGTAAAGATTAAAATTAAATGTAAAAGGAAGACTGAAGAACTGATCAGACTGGACATCAAACTGAAATACCTGATTCAACGTACCGCCTGCGGCAAGTAATCCTGCTTCAATGCCTGTCCCGAATATATTTTCATCTCTCAGATCAAAAAGCAGCTGTAATCTTCTTTCATTGTCAATTTTCAGAGAAAATCTCAAAGCTTTTGAATTTTTTTCAACAAGATTAATATCAAGATCCGGAAGATATTTATTTTTACTGTAATCAAAATTGAAACTAACCTGCTGAAAAAGATTTGTACTTATTACATTTTTTATGCTTTCATCGGTATTTGTTTTCCGGAGAGGAATTTCATTGTTTAAAACCAGCTCTCTCATGATCACATTCTCATTTGTAACTTTATTTCCAGTCAGATCTATTTTTTTGAATTTGCCTGAAGAGAATACGATTTCGAGTGTATTATTTGAATAATCAAAATAAAATTTTTCAACGTCAGTTAGTGAATAAGAATAATTCCTGAGTTTACCTAAAAGATCATCATAAAATTCATAACATTCACGCTGATCAACAGGCTTATTAACATTACTTTTACGAAAACCGGATATCATACTGTCTAGCACGGAAGGTTGATTTTCAACAATCAGTAGTGAAATCACAGGATATTCTTCAAGTATATAATTTATCTCGGCTTCCATTCCTTTTCTTGAAATCACTGCATACACATTTTTGTATTTACCTGTTCTATACAGCATCTTCAGATTCTTTTCTATTGAAGTATACTTTTCAAAATTCTTATCAGTTAACAATTTAAGTGTATCAAAAGTCCTGTCGGTATATTTAACATTGTGGTTCTGCGAGTTTACTTTCACTTCAGGATTGGTAATAAAATTGTTTTTATATGAAGAAGCTGATTCATCAAGTGAATCAATTTTATTTTTTATCAATGCAATGTTTTTCATAGCTTCCTCTTCTCCTTTTTCTATGAGATAGTTCAGTTTCGTATAATCCAGGGATGAATAATTCTTAATATCAGGTGTTATGATAATATCTGATTCCTTGAGTTGCAGATTATTTAATCTTGACATGGCAATTGATAAGATCTGATCAGCGGTGTTCAGTGGATCATCCAGTTCTTCATTTGATCTTAGGTTGCTTGTAGAGTTTACTACTATGGTGAGATCAGCGCCGAGATCTTTTGCTATGTCATTCGGGATATTTGCAGAAAGTCCGCCGTCAACAAGATTTTGTCCGTCAATTTTTATCGGAGTATAAAGAAGCGGAAAAGTGAGTGAGGCTTTTATTGATTCGGATAAATTGCCTTTACTTAATATTACACGCTTTCCATTGTCAAGATTAGTCGCTACCGCGCTGAAAGGGATCTTCAGATCGGAAAAATCATTTTTGGGATGATATCGCGAATTTAAAATATAAGAGTTTATTTTCTCACTGAGATACAGTCCGTTAGAGAAAGAAGAGGGAAGTAGTATAGGTTTAATTCCATCCAGAGGTAAGACTAACAGACTTCTGTCCTGAACTTTTCTCTGATCGGGATAAAGGGAAGTTCTTTGGTATTTGTTGGTCAGACTAAGCGCTTTTTCCCAGTTTAGTTTTTTCAGTATGCCTTCCAGTTCATCCATCTTATAGCCGGATGAATACAAACCTCCTATAAGCGCTCCGATACTCGTACCGACAACCATGTCAATCCGGATTCCGTTTTTTTCCAGTACATTAATAACACCCATCTGCGCAAGTCCACGCGCACCTCCGCCGCTGAGTACAAGACCTACTTTTTTATGTGAATAATTCTTCGGAAATACATTAAAACTATTGGTGTCCAATCCGGATTTACTGAACAGATCTAATCTTATCGTATCCTGAACTATGTTCTCAAGAGAATCAGAAGTGGCAAGGGAATAGGAATTAACATTCAGACAAAAAGTTAAAATTAGAAAAAAGATTATATTTCCGGTTCGTTTTTTTCTTTGCATTAAAAAATTTTAACTGAATTAATAATCGCTTTCAGTTTTAAGGAATTTACGGTTTGCATAACCAATTAAATATACCAGTAAGCCTGCAACCAGTCCCGGATACATTGGTTCGAGAGAGAATGGATATACAGCGACTCCGTCAACTTTATTCATCATACCCAGAATAAAACTTATTAAAGATACAGAAAATGAAGTGATCATGGCTGCAAATATGTATTTAGAATGCACCTGTAGTTTGTCAAAATAACTGGTAATTACACTGATCAGCAAAGCGGGGATTATCATTGTGCCTACCGTATACCAAAGATCAACTACGGAAGGTATAAAATAAGCCAATACCAGAGCTATGAATCCGCTGACTGCCATTCCAATCTTACTGTATCTGTATTCATCGGTATCTTCATTTCTTAATTTTGAAACTATATCTTTCCCGAATGTAGTGGATGAAATAAATATGTATGAATGCAGGGATGACATTATTGTTGCAAGTAAACCTGTAATGAATATTCCTTTGGCAATCGGAGGTAAAATACTCTGGGCTAACATAGGGATTGAATTTACCGGATCAATTTTATCATTTAGAAAAAATGCTTTCGAATATAATCCTGTCAGCGTTGTCATTATATCAAAAATGAACCAGAAAACCAGTGAAATCAGAATGCCTCTTTTGGGTGTTTTTTTACTTTTAACTGCATAGCACCTCTGATAAAAAACCGGGTCAATCAAAGCCCATGATCCAATAAAAAACCAGGTGATAAAATACTGCAGTGTTACGCTTCCGGGAAACTGCAGATACTCTTTTGGAAGCCTTGCGTTCAGATAATCAAATCCTCCGAGAGTATTTATACAAAACGGCAGAATAATTCCAAATCCGACGAACATAATTACAAACTCAAGCATATTTACTCTTACATCTGATCTGAATCCGCCTTTAATAAGATAAATAATGGAAACCAGCAGAGAAAAAAGCATTGCATACGCCAGCTTAATGGCAAAAACCCATTTTATTATTACTGCCATCATAAAAAGATACGGCGCGGGGGTTGCTAAAAAGAAGATCAGTATTCCGCCTAATACACTTACTTTTTTCCCGTAAACTCTGTTCAGCTTATCCGGTATAGTATATAAATGAGTTCTTCTGATTTTGTTGGCAAGAAAAAATGCAAATACGGTTATAAAAATATAATAAGGCAGAGCATAAAGTAACCAACCCGAAATACCGAATCTGAATGTAAATTCCCCGATTCCAAGAATTCCGCCGTAAAAGCTGGCTACTATAGTTGCAATAAATGCAGGCAAGGTCAATGTCCTTCCTGCTATCAAATAATCTTTAACGGAATTACTGTCGCTTTTCGTTTTAAATCCTATGATCAGAACGCCAACAAAATATGCGGCGATAATCAGATAATCATTAATTGTTAAAGGTATTTTGGGGAGATCTGTCATTTTAAGAAATGCTTTTTAAATAATAATAAACAACCCGATTTAAATTCAACAGAAACACTTGAAGAAGTTGATTCATTTAATGCTCCTTCCCTGATCCCAAACTCGAGGTCTGTATCTTTAAGCCTGTATTTTAAACCTCTGGAGTTAACCTTTGAAGCTTTCGGCATTCCAAGTAAAGATACGGTTTCATTTTTTCGATAAGGGAAAATAATTTTTTTGTTTATGAAAAAAATTTCAAAGTCATCTGAAATTAACCTGATATTGAGTTTCTTATAATATCTTTTCAGAATACTGAAATTATTTAATGTATGATCGGATCTGTCACCTGAAACACCAAATACAATTATGTCATCTTTTCTCTCTTTTAAACAGAAAAGAAGACTTTTTTCAAAATCTGTTGTATCCTGATCCCTTACCTTTATGATCATGGATCTGTCTTTGAAAAAAGCTGAAGTTTTTCTAGAAATTGAATCAAGATCTCCGATTATCAGATCAGGATCGATATTTTCATTTTTCAGATAATTTGCTCCTCCGTCTGCAGCTATGATATAATTACTCTTTTTTAAATAATTATTGATAACTTTCCGGGAAGGAGGATCACCGTTCAAAAATATTAAAGTATGCATTTTAACACCCGCAATATTGTTATTATAATTTAAAAATTATAGATAAATTTTACTGTTGTCTCATACTTCATGTTATTTTTATTTTTCACGAAACCCTTTTAAAATAATAAAGTAAATTGCATTTAGATAATCACATAATAAATTTATCTTTGACCTCTAACTAATTCATAAATGACATTTTTAAATCCGGGTTTATTATTAGGCTTATTTGCAATTGCCATTCCCATACTTATCCATCTCTTAAATTTAAGAAAGATACGAAAAGTGGATTTCAGTACCCTCATGTTTCTGAAGGAGATTCAGAAATCAAAAATGAGAAGGATCAAGCTCAAACAACTTCTGCTTCTTCTCCTGAGAATACTTGCAATTGTTTTCTTGGTACTTAGTTTCTCTGATCCCGTCTATGATGGTGTTTCAGGTAACAGAGATAATGGAAATGTTACCGCGGTAATTGTTATAGATGATTCATACAGCATGACTGCGCGGGATGATAAAGGGCAGTATCTTGATCAGGCAAAAGATGCAGTTAATAAAATTCTTGAATCCCATAATGAGTCCGATAAGATCTATTTTATAAAGTCTTCCGATCCGGATAAGAAGTATATTGATCAGAAATATATATTTGACAATTTCAGAGAATTAAAAGACTCGCTTGAAAAGGTAAATTCTTCCTTAAAAAAAGCTGATATCCCGCAGATAATGAATTTTGCATCGGAGATCTTTGAAAATTCAGGTGATAAGAATAAAGAACTTTATCTTATCTCTGATTTTCAAAAAAATAATTTTGATAATTCAGATCAGATGTTTTTTGAGAACATGTCGGATTTTCCCGTTAATGTTTTTCTTGTAAAGACCGGAAGCCGTATTCCGAATAATCTTTCTCTGGACAGTTTCAGCATAGAAACAAAGATACTTGAGAAAGATAAAGATACCAGGGTAAAGATCTTCCTTAATAATCATTCCAAATACAATGTAAGAAACAAAACCGTTAACCTCTATATAGATAATGTATTGGTCAGCGAAAAGGCGGCAGATGCCGTCTCCTTTGAGAAAAAGGAAATGGAGTTTAATTTTAAACCGGAAAGATCAGGATTTCTGAGAGGAATGATAGAACTTGTTCAAAGTGAATTCGGAGATGATGAGCTTTCACAGGACAATAAGTATTATTTCACACTCTACATTCCCGGAAAATTTAATATTGGAATTCTGGAAGATCCTTCACGCGATCAGAAATATATTGAGCTCGCCATCAGGTCAGCATCTCAGATCCTGTCGGATTCTATTAACAGGAACAGTGAACTTTTTGAAATCAATTTGTTCGGTTCGATCAGTAATGGTATTTTCGGAAATGATATAATTTTCATTTCAGGAAAAAACAATTTTACAGATAATGAAGCAGTTCTGCTGAATGATTATATAACCAGAGGAGGCGGAGTTTTCATGTTCCCCGGAAGTAATGCCGATATAAACAATTATAACAATGTACTTTTCAGTAAAATTAATTCTGTAAAGTTTGGAAAATTAAACAGTGATGAAAATATAAACAGTAATCTTAAATTTGAAAGAATAAATTTTGAGAATCCTCTGTTATCTGAAGTATTTTCTAATAAAGGTCTTAATGAAACATCTGACAGATTCAATGTCGAATCTCCCGTTGTAAGATCATATTATGAACTTATCGGAAATCAGAATTCAAATGCTGTGATCACATTTTCAAATGACCGTCCTTTTCTGATTGAGTCAGATATATCCGCCGGTAAGATCATTATATCATCTTTGCCCCTGTCTCCGCAATTCTCTGACCTGACAGCAAAAAGCATATTTCTTCCGCTTATCATAAGAAGTATTTATTATCTTAGTAATAATTTTTCTTATCAGACTGAATATATCGCGGGGAGATCAAATTTACTTACTCTGAATAAACCTGTACAGGTCACTGGAATTATCACACCGGCTGAAAACAGATTTGATTTTAAAAATCAATCCGCCCTTTTATCTGAAGAAAAAGTAAAAGGTAATTATTTCTTTTTACCTTATCTGGAAGAAACTAAAGAGGCTGGAATATATGAACTTGCCGATTCTTCCGAAAATAAATATTTATTTGCTCTGAATGGAGATCCAGAAGAAAGTAATCCGGATGTTTATAATGAAGATGAGATACTTGAATATTTTAAAAGTCCGGGAATTAATACGGTAAGATTCATTGATGATAATGCAGGCATTACTTCGGAAATTGAAACTGCTGAAACCGGTCTTTCATTATGGAAATATTTCCTGCTGGGCGCTGTACTATTTATTCTTGGTGAAATGTTTCTTTCAAAAAGGATAGAAAACAGCTGACAGATTAACTGCAGATTTTATAAAATAAATATATCAGAAATTATCTCTTATCTTATTAACATTGCCCAATACAAACAACTGACCGGTTAAGATAATTAACAAAATTAACATCATTAACCGGTTATCATCATATTTCCGAATAATTCCCAATACTTAATTTCAAAGCATTTCTTTTAACATTTGCGCCTTCTCCAATGATGGATTCAGTAAGTGTGATGTTTTCTATTGAAGAATATTTATCCATTATGCTATCCTGCACAATGCTGTTTTTAATTATGCAGTTATCGTTTATAGTGGCAAATGGACCTATGATACTATTCTCGATCACAACATTCTTACCGATATATACCGGTTCTATTATTTTTGAATTGTTATATTTTGCGGAAAGTGAATTTTTAACGGATGCTTTTTTTGATCTTTTCTGTAGAAGATATCTGTTCGTTTCAAGTAAAGTTTCGGGTTTACCGCAGTCAAGCCATCCTTCAACATTAAAAGTTGTCATCTTCTCGTTATTGTTGATCATGTTTTCCAAAGCATCTGTAAGCTGAAATTCTCCCTTTACTGTGATGTTGTTTTTCATCACATATTCAAGAGACTCAAAAAGTTTTCCTGAATTCTTTAAATAATATAAACCTACAATAGCCTCATTTGAAGGGGAGACATCTGCGTTAGCGGGCTTTTCCACAAATCTTGTTATTAAATTCTTATCATCTTTTTCCACGACTCCAAACCTTCTGGGATCATCCACAACTTTTACACCTATTACAGAGTTGCTGTTATGTATCATTTTTTTCAGATCAACATCAAACAAAGTATCACCAAGTATTATGAGCGTTTCATCATTCTTATTTTTAAAGACACTTTTGGCGCAGTATACTGCGTGTCCGAGACCTTTTGCCTCCGCCTGTTCGACATAGTCAAAATTAAAATCAAAAGTATTATCCAGATATTCCTTTATCTTATCTCCAAGAAATCCGGTAACCAGTATGATCGAACTTGCAATTTTATCCTTAATAAGCTGGTCAATAATGTAGTGTATCATGGGCTTTCCGCCGACATTAAGAAGCACTTTGGGGTTATGTAAAGTATGTGGTCTGAGTCTGGTGCCAAATCCCGCTACGGGTATTATTACTTTCATTTGATTTTTATTTTTAACAATTAATTAATTCTTTAATCCGGTTTTTATGTTTTCCGTAAACTTAACCAGAGCCTTATCCAGCGCGGAAATATCTTTTGCTCCCGCAGTTGCCAGATGCGGCTTTCCGCCGCCGCCGCCGCCGAGTTCCCGGGAAAGCGCAGAGATAATTTTACCGGCATTAAAACCTTTTTCTTTTATAAGATCATCACTTACGGTACAGACCAGGTTAATTTTATCATTATTAACAGACGCTATAAGTCCTATACCTCTGGTTATTCTTTTCCTCAGCTCTTCACCAATCTCTTTAAACTCATCCGGACCTGTGGAATCAAGTCTTGCCGTAACAATTGAATAACCATTTTCAATTATTGCATTTGATGTCAGATCATCCAGTTTTATATATAAATGTGTAAGTTTTTGTTTAAGTAATTCTTTTTCAGTTTGTTTCTTTTCTTCAATATACCTTTCTCTTGATTCGTATAAAAATCCGATAGTGTCGTCCTGGGCTGCGATAAGAGCTTTCATCAGATCCATATTTCTGAAATCCGCTTTAGAAATATCATAGCTTAAAGTATTCAGGGCTGCGGAAATATCCGAATAATATCTTTCCGGAAGTTCACTGATTATCTTTTCGGAATCTGCTATTCGTTCATTTAAAAATGAAATTATTCCTTCACCGGTTCTTCCGAATATCCTTCTTGTACCCGAAGCTATGCTTTCCTCTTTGATGATCTTGAACAATCCGATATCGGAGGTATTTGCAACATGTGTTCCTCCGCAGAATTCTATGCTGAATTTATCATCTATGTGGACGACTCTGACTTTATCACCGTATTTGTCTCCAAAGATCTTTTTTACATTCGGGATCTTATTTGCTTCTTCAATTGAGATATCTGCATCTGTTATTACATCTATCTGCTCTTTTATTTTAGCATTTACCATGGCTTCAATTTCATAGATCTCATTTCCGCTAAGCTTATGAAAATGTGGAAAGTCAAATCTAAGGTATTCATTGTGAACAAGCGAACCAAGCTGCTTAACGTGGCTTCCCAGAACCCTTCTCAAAGCTTCATGAACCAGATGAGTGGCTGAGTGATTTCGTTCTATGGATTTTCTTCTCTGATGATCCAGAATTATTTTACCTTTTAAAGGTATCAAACCATTTGCTTCTATGCTTCCTGAAATGGTTTCTTCTTTATCGTCGAGAACAAGAAAATATTTCTGAGAATCCAGAATGTTGATTTCTTTTTGATTGTCAATGATGATCTTTCCTGTATCACTTATCTGGCCACCTGATTCAGAAAAGAAGGGATTGTTATCAAGAACTGCAATTAATTTTCCTTCCTCTGTTTTACCGACTGCAAAAATCTTCTCTTCAGAAAACTCACCTTTTATGTAAGGATCGTAGTTGACTTGTTCAGTCAGATTCTCATTCAGGAAATCAAATATTCCAATGCCGGTGTCAAGATCAAGTTTATCCTTTCTGGCATCTCTTCCTCTTTCTTTTTGCTTTTCCATTTCCTCGTCAAATTTCAGCATGTCAACCTTTAGTCCCTTTTCATTAGCCATAACCTGTGTAAGGTCTATTGGAAATCCAAATGTATCATATAGTTTAAATGCCTCATCACCAGGAAAAATTTTTGTACCTTTAAGTGAATCAGTTACTTCATTGAATAATTTCAAACCCCTGTCCAGTGTAACGTTAAAGCTTTCCTCTTCCGCCTGTATTACTTCTTTTGTAAAATCTCTTTTTTCCCTTAGCTCGGGAAATGCTTCGCCAAAATGTTCTGTGACAGTATCCACAAGCTGAAATAAAACAGGTTCATGATATTCAAGCTTTCTGGCAAGACGGGAAGCTCTTCTCAATATCCTTCTGAGAACGTATCCTCTGCCTTCATTTGAGGGAAGTGCCCCGTCACTAATAGCAAAGGTAAGGGCTCTGATATGATCTGCAATTGCATTAATGGATGAAACATTTTCCCCTTCATATTTTTTACCGGTGATCTCAGAAATTTTACTTACTATCGGAAAAAATACATCTGTTTCATAATTTGATCTTTTATTCTGCAACACTCTTACTATTCTTTCAAAACCCATTCCCGTATCAATGTGTTTTTTGGGAAGGGGAACAAGCTCTCTGTCTTTTTTTCTGTCATATTGAATAAAAACAAGATTCCATATTTCAATCACTTCTTCAAGCCCTGCATTTATGTCTTCAGGTTTACAACCGTTATCAGTAAAGTCATAATGAATTTCAGAACACGGACCGCAGGGTCCTGTGTCTCCCATTTCCCAGAAGTTATCTTTTTCACCAAATCTTAGTATGTGGTCCGGATCAATGTCAGTTTCATTTTTCCAAATATCAAAAGCTTCATCATCAGTTTCAAAAACAGATACCCAAAGTTTTTCTTTTGGAAGTTTCCATACATCTGTAAGTAATTCCCATGACCAGACAATAGCTTCTTTTTTGTAATAATCCCCGAATGACCAGTTTCCGAGCATCTCAAAGAAAGTATGGTGATAACCATCCATTCCCACCTCCTCGAGATCATTATGCTTACCACCGGCGCGTATACATTTTTGTGTATCGGCAGCTCTAGAATATTCTCTCGTCCCGGTAGAAAGAAAAACATCTTTGAACTGATTCATTCCTGCATTTGTAAAAAGAAGTGTCGGATCATTAAATGGAACGACCGGGGAGGAAGGAACAATCCTGTGATCTTTTTCCCTGAAAAAATCTAAAAACGATTTACGTATTTCTTTTGAATTCAACTTTTTTTGCAAAATTTAATAAGTTGTAAAAATACGTTTAATGTTTGTAAAATTAAATGTAATTATTGGCTGAATTATTATCTGCTGTAACATTTGCAGTGAGAGCTCTGTTTTGAAGCTTTATTTACAAAATGGTGTGAATCGCATAAACTGTTTTGCGCAGAATCCTCCGTATTCATATAATTTCCGGAAGATAAACAATGACTGGGATGCTAAGAGATTATATAAGTTCAGCGAAAGACACTGTTGCGGTGTTTGACATGCTAAGACGGGTTCACTTTCTGTTTGTGTTAGTACGGATTATTCAACCCGGTCGGAGCCTCTGCGGCTCTATTTCCGGACTCTGACGATCCTTTGATTAACACGTTCCATATTATAAATTCCATAACAATTAATATATTTTGAAATGTCCGGATATAAATAATCTTCAGGTCTTTCTGCTAAGTGCCTTTTTGGTGTAAAATGATTATCAGGTTAAGCTTTGAAACATCCGGTGTTTGCTTTGAAACATAAAGAAAAAGAATGATATGATTTTGCATTATTACATTTCCGTGAATCTTATTATCGTTGCCCGGGAAGGTTGAGTTAAACCTGAATTCCTGCCAAATTTCCGGCTTTCACTGACAAATATTTCACTTTTTCTGTTTATTTTTTGATTCACGCTTTTTTCCTGTACGTGTATATTATTTTCCGGATGGTGCTTTTTATTTTCCGGAACCTGTACAGCATTTTCCGGACGCTGCGCAGAATTTTCCGGCGCGGTAAGTATCTTTACCCGGGTGTTCATTCCATTTTCCGGTAACTGTTTTCTGTTTTCCGGCACCTGCAGGTAATTTTCCATATAGTGTAAATAATTTTCCGGTAAGTGTACTTAATTTTTCACAACGTGTGCAATTTTTTCCAATGCCTGCTTTCCATTTTCCGGTCCCTTCACTGCATTTTCCACTACCTCTGTTGAATTTTCTGTCACAGGTTCATTGCTTTCTATTGGCGTTACGTCTCTTGCTTAAGAGTTCATACTGCATTCCTCTGTGTTTGAATCGCTTCTTTTATCGTTCAAACCGGATCATTTTATATTCAGTCTCTATCTTTATGCATTCTGATTTTTTTCTTCTTCATCGGGAAATCTTCCTGCTTTATTCACATAACTTCTCTCTGTATTCAAATTGATCTGATCTTCATAAAAAGTTTATTCTTAAGCCTGAAGAATTCTTTATCTTCAATACACACATCCTGTTTCGACATCCGGATTTCATTATCCGGCATTCAGGATCCTTAATTGTTCTCATCCGGTCCGGATGGTAAATTTTATTTTAATAAATGGTCTAAGATACCGGCTATGTAAATACGGCAGAGACAAAATGGCGGTGATTTATAAAACATTTTGATTACATCGGATTTGGATTTTAAAATTCTGGATT
>CALMST010000385.1 GCA_937872315.1 uncultured Ignavibacteria bacterium
GTATTAGGTATTAGGTATTAGGTATTAGGTATTAGGTATTAGGTATTAAGTATTAGGACTTTTTAGTTATTACTTTTAAATTATTAATTACAAATTACAGATTACAGATTACAAATTACAGATTAGAGATTTCCAATATCTGGTTACGCATTATGAATTTATCAGAATATTCATAAATTTTATTGATAATAAAATTATTACGAACTTTACGAACTTTACGAACTGATTTTGTTTAACACACTATACAAAAAAAAACTCGACGAACTTCTTTATCACAGCAACAGGAATTTACCTGCAGGGCTGTCTAATGATAAGCTCATTACTAATGCATTCAAATTTGCTTATGAAGCTCATAAGAATGTAAAAAGAGCTTCAGGCGAGCCGTTTATCTCACATCCATATGATGTGGCTATGATACTTGCAAAAGAGATCCCTCTTGACGCAGTTTCTATTGCTGCTGCTTTGCTTCATGACGTTGTAGAAGATACTGAATTTACATTAAATGACATAAAAGCTGAATTCGGAGATGAGATAGCTGAAATAGTAAACGGCGCCACAAAGATAGAGGGCATGTTTGAGAATTATGAAATGAAGCAGGTAGAGTCATATAAGAAAATGCTACTTTCCATGACCTCTGATATCCGTGTAATACTTATAAAGTTTGCGGACAGACTTCATAATTTAAGAACATTGGAATTTTTATCTTCAGCTAAACAGATCAGACTTGCTCAGGAAACAGTAGAAATATATGCCCCACTCGCTCACAGATTTGGATTATCTTCTGTAAAAACCGAGCTTGAAGATCTTTCTTTCAAATATCTCGACAGAAAAGTTTATGACGAAATTGCCAAAAAATTAAAAGAGAAAAAAAAGGAAAGAGAAAAATTCATTAAGAAATTCATTGAACCTATAAAGGATAAACTTACCGATCAGGGATATAAATTTGAGATATACGGAAGAGCCAAACATCTTTACAGTATTTACAAAAAGATCATCAGCAGAAATAAAACAGTCGATGAGCTTTATGATCTCTTTGCTGTGCGAATCATACTCGATACAAAAAATAAGAATGACTGCTTTTCGGTATATGGGATAATTTCTGAAATTTATTTACCTGTACCTGAAAGATTTAAAGATTATATTTCTTTGCCAAAACAGAATAATTATCAGTCCATTCATACAACTCTGGTAAGTAAAGAGGGAAAGATGGTTGAAGTTCAGATCAGAACCCGGGAGATGCATGAGATCGCAGAAAAAGGTATTGCCGCACACTGGAAGTATAAAGAAAATGTAAACATTCATGATTCCAATCTTGAGAACTGGATGAAATGGATCAGGGAAAGTCTTGAGAGTTCCTCTAAGGAAGAGACTTCCTCACAATTGCTTGACAGTTTCAAACTCAATCTCTATCAGGATGAGATATATTGCTTTACTCCGAAAGGCGATCTTAAAATTATGCCTTCCGGCGCTACAGCCGTGGATTTTGCGTTTGACATTCATACAGAGATTGGATTAAAATGTATAGGAGCAAAAGTAAACGGGAAGATAATGAATCTTGATACTCCTTTGAAAAGCGGTGACCAGGTAGAAATTCTTACATCAAAAAATCAAACCCCGAAACTGGGATGGGAAAAGTTTGTAGTTACGCATAAAGCTAAATCCGACATCAGGAAATATTTCAACACTGAAAAAAGAAATCAGATCAAAGCCGGTAAAGAACTCTGGGAAAGAAAATCCAAAAAGCATAAAATTCAGTTGTCAGATGAACAGCTTTCAAGAATTGTTCATAAATTAAAATATAAAGATACTGGACATTTTTATCATGCAATTTCACAGAATGAAAACAAAATATCAGAATTAATTGAAATACTAAAGGATAAGAATAAAATGCAGGCGCTTGAACATAGAGGGACAGTGCCTGAGGATACTTTTACGGCGGAAGAGCATTCAAATGAATTCAATAAATATGTAAATGAAGCCAGAACTAATACAAATGGCATCCAGCTGGGAAAAGGTTCGATTCAAAACATAAAAGGCATTAAATATGATTTTGCAAAATGCTGTAATCCGATTCCGGGTGATGAGGTTATCGGATTTATCAGTCATGATAAAGGTATTAGAATTCACAGAAGAACCTGTAAAAATGTTCTGAACCTGTTTCTCAAAGAACCCGAGAGGATCATTCAGATCAACTGGAATGAAACCGATCTCGGTGAATTCACCGGAGGTATCAAGATTATAGGCGAAGACAGACCGGGTATTCTCAATGAGATCACAAAAACTATTTCAAAAAATTTTAATTCAAACATAAAAAGTGTTGATATAAAAACCAGAAGTTCAATGTTTGAAGGAACTCTGATTGTCAGCATTCAAAATTTAGAACAATTAAACAGGATTATTGAAAAGATCAATAATCAGGAGGGGGTATTCAGCGTAACCAGATATGAATTATAAAAAATTATCTCTATTGCTGCTGATCATTGTATCAGCTTATTCTTTTTCGGATTTCAGTTCCTCTGAAATTTCTCAAAAAAGCATTTATTCAGATTCTCTTTCTGAATCATCCGAAAGTCATCTGAAAAATATTAAACAACTCACATTCGGCGGAGAGAATGCTGAATGTTATTTTTCTTTTGACGGTAAAAAATTTGTTTTTCAAACTACAAGGAATGATTATGAATGTGATCAGATATATCTTATGAATACCGACGGAAGCGATCAAAGACTGGTAAGTACAGGTACCGGGAGAACAACCTGCGCATATTACATGCCTGACAATACAACTTTACTTTTTGCTTCTACTCATCTTGGAGGCATCGGCTGTCCTCCCAAGCCGGATTTTTCAAAAGGATATGTATGGGCTTTATATGACACCTACGACATTTTTACCGCAGATGAAAACGGAAATATACTCAGTCAGCTTACCACTACTGAAGGATATGATGCTGAAGCTACTGTTTCTCCTGTCGGTGATAAGATAGTATTTACTTCTACCCGTAACGGTGACATAGATCTCTATTCTATGGATCTTGACGGAGGTAATGTAACGCAACTCACAAATGAACCCGGATATGACGGAGGTGCTTTCTATTCTTATGACGGAAAAAAAATTATTTACAGAAGAACAGCTTTTAAAAACGACGAGGAGATTGTTCAGTATAAAGAACTTCTTGCCGAAGGTCTTATCAGACCTTCGAATCTTGAGATTTGGGTAATGGATGCGGACGGAAGCAATAAACGTCAGATTACAAATAACGGAGCGGCAAACTTTGCGCCATACTGGTTTCCCGATGGCGAAAGAATTTTATTCTGCTCAAATGCAAATGATCCCAATAAAAGAAACTTCGATATATATATGATAAATCTGGACGGGACAGGTTTTGAAAAGATCACTCAGTATGATGAGTTTGACGGCTTTCCTATGTTTTCTCCTGACGGTAAGAAACTTGTGTTTTGTTCAAACAGAAACGGAAGTGTAAAGGGTGAAACAAATGTTTTTATCTGTGACTGGGTGGAATAAATTCAGTTACGTATTTTGAATTACGTTTTCTGACCGTTCCAAACTTTCGGAACTGTATGAAAATAATTTTATTTTTGTAGCTGCAACCTTTGGTTTGCTTTTTTCTAGTTTACCGGCAGGCTAATGCCAGCGGCTACAATAAAATTATCCTGCTAAAATAGATTCCGGATCTTCTGAGGGCATTGGAATGAGAAAAACCGCCAAGACACGAAATAAGCAGTACCTTATCAAACTTCTTATCAGCCAATTACAAGACCTCATCATGTATGAGCCTCTTGTAAATTTCCATTTAGTATGACGGGAAATATTTTAGGCTTATCCCTGTTCCGATCAAACTAAGCATTCTTTTTTTTCTTTCCGACTAGTTTCCCAAGTTCAGAAAGTTTCCTCAGATACCATTGCTTCCCTGCAAGGAAATAAAACTTTTCAATATCCTCACCGAGTTTTTTAATATCATAATCGTTATACTTTTCAGGCTCCGTTCTTATCCTGAAAAATCTATTGTATATACTTTGCAGAAGATAATAATTCTTTTTCCTTTCAGGTGTTAATTTTTCGTCTCTTTTTACAAAATGCCTGTAAGCATCCAGCAGAGAAAATGCTTCTTCATAATATCCTTTTTCAAAATAAATCATAAGACTGAGATTCTTTATCAGGATCTTCATTGACGTATTAACCGGTTTAATTTTTGACAGTAATTCCATTGCTCTCCCGGCGTTCCCGTATTCAAGTTCAAGAAACGCCTTTGTAAAACCCGTTTCAAACTCCCTTATCTCATCTGATAAATATTCCCCGTATTTTCTTATAAAACTTTCTGCGAATTTATAATTTTTCATGTGAATACTTAGGAAGACGATCTCTGTGAATATCTCGCCTATGTACCATTTTATGCTGCTTGACTCATAATCGACCTTTTCGATGAGCAGTTTGTCTATTTCAAAAAGCTCATCAATGAAATTACTTCTGAATAATTTCATCCGATCGATACAGTAACTTCTCAAACTTTTCAGTACATCATATCTGTCAAGGTTTGAAAAAAATTTTGTGTTTTTTATAAATAAATTTTTAATAGTGTAATAATACGTTTCACTTATATCTTCTTTCCCTTTAAGTGTCATGAGAAGAAGATTCAGATATAAATTCACAAAAAAATATTCAGGGGATCTGTCAGGTTTTACAGTCTTGAGGAAACCTTCTATATCAAGATTCCTCACAAATGTGATCATAATGCTGTCATCATTTTTCCCTCCCAGCAGTTCGGATGATTTCAGCAGCATGACAGTCGTAGTGTACAGGAACTGCGAAATAGTGCAGATCTCAAAAGCGGCTTTCTTCTGAAATCCTTTCCATATAATATTTTTATGACTGTATCTGTGAAGATGATACTGGTATTTAAGTATCTCAAGATTCTGCGAAAGAAGAAAAAGATCGTAATTCTGGATCTTATGTTTCTTCAGCTCCTTTTCAAATTTTTTACTGCGGATATCAAACAGCTTATCAAGTTTTCTTTCTCGGTACTCCATCAGGAGATGAATCGAATTCCCGTCTCTTGCAGACAACTCTCTGTTAAGTCTTTCATAGATCAGAAATCTGTCACATATCACGATCAGCTCTGACAGTAGATTTTTCATAACACTGTAGCTGAATTTCTCTCCGCCGTACACTTTAAAATATAAATATTCTTCGGTAAGAGCTTCCGATGAAAAGTCCGGATAGAAGTTTTTTAACTCTTCGGTGATCTTAAACAAATTTTTATTAATATTGAAATAAGGCGAACCTGTATAGAGCAAAAAACGGTTAAACTCGTCTCTGCTGAAAGTCTTAATGATATCAATTGCTTTGCTCTTTAGCATAAGCCTATATGGTTTTAATTGAAATTAAGATGCCGGTTATTTCTGAATATATGCAGACCATTCTGTCTTATGAATTTTCAAATAAAGACTTGCGTACCTGAAATCGGAGAAACTCCATTATTAAATCATTTAATATTGATATAATGATAAAGTATTTTTTATAGCCGGGATTTTGTGCTCTTGGTTACTTCCTCAGGTCCCTACTGTCTTATATGTCTCAGAGATCAGATTATTTTTAAGTTCATTTCTGCGGTCTTTGTGTGTGATGCAATGGGGATTTATTTTGCCGAGTACAGTAGTCTTATAAATTCAGCTTTAAATTTCCCGCTGTTCCCGCTAATCAGATCTGATAAATTAATCACTCTCACAAAATTCCATTAATAATGAACCTTCAGTATTATTATCTGATACAGCGTATTGTCAGGTCTGGTAGGTACAACTTCTTTTATTTTTATTCCAAAGTATTCTTATTTTAAAATGGTCTTTACTTTTTATTCTTTATCCGGCGGTCCTGAGGAACCGGGATTCATCATAATCACGACTATGTCAGGGATTGCGTTAATTTTATCTTATTCGTGTAAACTCCTGCA
The DNA here is from genome assembly GCA_937872315.1 of uncultured Ignavibacteria bacterium. Lineage (GTDB taxonomy): Bacteria > Bacteroidota > Ignavibacteria > Tepidaquicellales > Tepidaquicellaceae > JAGPCH01. The sequence continues at coordinate 5,964 of CALMST010000385.1, forward strand.
TCTTATAACCGAACCCGAAAATTTATCCTTTAAAAATGTCCGGAAACAAAAAACAACTGCTTCAGACAGTCCTGCCTGATTGGGAACGGATTACTTCTGTTACTCTGTTTCAAACCACTTTATTTACTTCTCTTCACATGTCACGGCTGCGCATGCATAATCTTCGGTGTGTGAAATACTGATCTCGAATTTCAATTCGGAAAATTGATTTACTTTAAGATGAACTATATAAGGTTTTCCTTTTTCGTTGTTTAATATCTCTATATCCTTCCAGCCGAATTCCTTTCCAATACCTGTGCCGATGGATTTAGAGTATGCCTCCTTTGAAGCAAACCTTCCAGCAAAATGTAATTCGGGTTTGGAAAATTTCCGGCAATATGTAATCTCATTTTCGGTAAGTATTCTTTGAAAAAATCTGTCGCCATATTCTTCCATGAGTTTTCTGATTCTCTTAATTTCTATGATATCGATTCCTACACCTTTTACCATTACTTTATGTTATTTTCTTTCTTAACAATATCTATTAGTTCAGTAATTGAGTCAATGTCATAATCACTTTCCGGATTCTGAGTATCAAATGTATCACCGTATCTTGCAAAAACAGTTTTCATTCCGACAGCTTTTGCGCCGACCATATCTCTTTCAGCCCAGTCCCCTATCATCAGGCATTCATCGGGTCTAAGGTTTAATTCTTTGAGAGCAAGATTAAACGGTATCGGTGAAGGTTTCCTTTCACGGGTCTCGTCATAAGTGATCACCACATCAAAAAGATGATGAAAATTCAGATAAGATAATCTTAACCATGCTTCCTTTGACGGAGCGTCAGATACGACAGCAAGTTTAAGTCCCATTTTTATTAATTCAATGAGAGTCGGGAAAACACCGGGATAAGGTTTCAATGCTGCTTCCCGTGCAGTTCTGTATGCAACTATACCAGCTGAAATAATTTTATAATCAATTTTACCCAGAAGTTCGGTGTGCATTTTATCAAATACCTGCTGATATTCGATCCCTTCAGATTCATAAATTTTATTTATGAATTCTTTGGTTTCATCAAAAGAATATTTCCAGCCCGCATCAATCATTGCAGGTATTGCGGCGTCTATAGCTGCTCTTTTGAGGAGCATAAAATCCACCAGCGTATTATCAAGATCAAATATTATTGCTTTTATCAAATCTGTTGAATTTAAAATTATCCGGTTATGCGGAAATTAAAACTTTATAATTTGCTGCAATTCTTACATATACCAAAGAATTCCAGGGAATGTGTTATATCAATGTAACCCTTTTTCGAAAGCAGTTTTTCCAGATCATCAAGTATGCAGGTTTCAACATTTTCGACACTCTTGCATTTTCTGCAGACAATATGATGATGATGGTGTCTGTCATATACCAGTTCATATCTTTTAAACTCATCTTTGAAATCTATCTCATTTACGATCTTTAATTCTGAAAATAAATTCAAAGTCCTGTAAACTGTTGCAAGATCAATCTTCTCATTGGAAAGCTTACTATGAATCTCAGCAATTGTTAATGGTTTATGATTTGATTTAAGTATCTTCAGTATTTTTATCCTCGGAGATGTAACTCTTTGGGCACGCGAATTCAGTATGATCCTGAATTCCTCTTTTTCAAAATCGGTTTTTTCTTTTTCCAATTTTATTTTTTCTGCTTTATTTGTTTCCGCCATAGTCATAAAATCCTTTCCCTGTTTTTCTTCCGAGTAAGTTTGCATCAACCATTTTTTTCTGAATAAAACTCGGTCTGTATTTAGGATCATTAAAAAATGCTTCATAGACGGATCTGGTAACTGAAAAATTTATATCGATCCCTATCAGATCCATTAACTCAAAAGGACCCATTGCAAACCCGCCACAGTTTTTCATGACTTTATCAATATCTTTTGTTTCTGCTGTACCGTCGCTTAAAATTTTCAGCGCTTCACCATAGAATGGTCTTGCTATCCTGTTTACTATAAAAGCCGGTGTGTCTTTTGCAGTTACAGGCTTTTTTCCAATAAGTTCAGAGATCTCTTTCAGAGTACTGATGGTTTCATCAGAAGTGAAATCTCCTCTGACAATCTCGACAAGCTTCATTATATTTGCCGGATTAAAGAAATGCATTCCGGCTACTCTTTCCGGATTCTGTTTTACAAATGTAGAAATGGTAGTAACCGATAAGGAGGAAGTATTTGTGGTTAAAATTGCATCCGGACCGCATATCGCATCTAGCTTTGAAAATATTTCCTTTTTGAGATCAATATCTTCAAGGGCAGCTTCAATAACCAGATCACAGTCTTTTAAGTCATTAAAGTCAGAAGTATAAACCAGATTATCCGAAATGCTTTTAAATCTTTCATCTGATAATTTTTTCTTTTCAACTGATTTTGCAAGTTGTTTATCAATCGAGGTCTTTGATCTTCCGATTATTTCATCGTTAATATCATAGAGAACTGTTCTGAAAATACCGGCAGTACAGATTGCAATACCTCTTCCCATTGTACCCGAACCGGCAACTCCGACTGTCTTTATGTTTTCTGTTTTCATATACAAATATATGGCTTATGATTTATTATTAATATGCTTTTTGGTTTTATCAATTTTTTTCAATTGTTCAAGCGCTTCACTGACAAGAAAAAACGAACCGGTGATCAGCACAAGATCTTTTTTTTCAGCTTGTCCATTCACATATTCCAATGATTCAAAAACATTTTTTTTAATTCTGAATTTTTTCTTATATCTCATGACGGTGGAATACAGTTCTTCAGGTGTAGCCGCCCGGCTGTATTGTGTTTTTGTAAGAATTATTTCCGCATCCAGTTTTCCGATTTCACGGATACACTCTTTGTAATGTTTATCCTTCATCATGCTGAATATAATGTAAAGTTTATCATACGTGAAATATTTCAGATTACTTTGAATATTTAAAATACCCTGATGATTATGAGAAATGTCAGAAACGATCTTGGGTGATTCGGAGATCTTCTCAAATCTTCCTTTTAATCCTGAATTATTTTTAATGTTTTGTAATCCTTTGAAAAATGCGTTTTTGCTGATTTTCAGGTTACAAGATTTTCCGAAAACTGACAGAGCTTTAGCTGAGACCGAAATATTTTTTAGCTGGTAATCACCCGGTGCAGGGAAAAAATATCTTTTCTTAAAACCCTCTTCAGTAAAAAAAAATCCTTTTTCATTTCTGTTTAAAATTCGGAATCCTTTTCCGTTCCGGATAAAAGTAATTTCCGAGTTTTTTGTATCCGCAATGGCTTTAAGAATTTTTCCGGATTTCAGAGGGATGTGTCCAACCACAACGGGAATATTATTTTTTATAATCCCGCCTTTTTCCATGGTGATCTTTTCAACTGTTTTACCAAGCATTTCCGTATGATCAATCGATATTGCGGTTATGACCGATAGTACAGGATTAATAATATTTGTAGAATCTAATCGCCCGCCCAGACCCGTCTCTATTACCGCCACATCAACATTCATATATCTGAAATAATCAAATGCGATCGCAGTAGTTACTTCAAAAAAGCTCGGTCCGGTTTTTTGAATTTCCCTGTATAATTTATTGACAGTATTAATTATAAAATCTTTGGAAATAAATTTTCCGTTGATCAGAATTCTTTCTCTGAAATCAGTGATATGAGGTGAAGTATAAAGTCCGCACTTGCATCCTGATTCTGTCAGCACAGAATTTATGATGGAAGAGACTGATCCTTTGCCGTTGGTGCCTGCAATGTGAATAGTGGGATATTTATCCTGGGGATTTCCGAGATAATTCAGAAGTGAAGTAATGTTATTCAGATCATATTTAATTCCGGCTCTTTCCAGATTAAACAGATATGAGATACATTTATTATAATCTTTAAATTTTTTCAGAGGCAAAGACAAGAATTATAATTAAATCTTTTTCAAAAGACTAACCATTTCCAGGACGGTCAAAGCAGCTTCAAAGCCTTTATTATTGTCTTCGTCAGGAGGCATCAGACTTCGTTCATATGCCTGCTGAGGTGTGTAACAGGTAAGGACGCAGAATCCAAGAGGCATTTCATATTCAAAAGAAATAGTATTTAAATTAAATGAAACACTTTCACAAATATACTCAAAATGCGCCGTCTCCCCTTTTATGACACATCCTATTGTGATAACGCCGTCATATTTTTTCTTATCTGAATTTATTCTGCAGATCTTTTTAAATACAGCCGGTATTTCAAATGCTCCCGGAACATAAAAAACATCTATATCTTCTTCTTCAACATTATTATTTTTAAGTGCGGTTAATGCTCCGTCCAGTAAATTCCCCGTAATGGGTTCGTTAAATCTGCTGATAATAATTGCTATCTTCAGATCTTCATTATTCAATTCACCCTGAAATTTATTTGCCATATCAGATAAATAATCTTCTTTTCATATTTATAATTTCATCCATTGAGATACAGTAATTCCCAAAGTTCCTTCCGTCATTTTTTACACCTCCGTGATAATCCGAACCCCCGCTTGTCAGAAGAAAATGCTCAGCTGCCATTTTGGAAAAATATTCAATATCACTTTTGGAATGAGAAGGATGAATGATCTCAATTCCGTCGAGACCTTCCTGAATCAGACTGATCAGGAGTTCATCTCTTACAAGTTTACCGGGATGTGCAATAAATGATAATCCACCCATTTCAGAAATGATCCTGATCACTTCAGAAGATTTAGGATTCGGTTTTTTTACAAATGCAGGTTTTCCGTCACCGATATATTTGATAAATGCATCATAATATGATTTCACAAAGCCCTCTTCATTAAGCTCCATAGCAATATGAGGTCTTCCTATAGAAGTCATTTCACCTGCCTTAACTTTTATGTCATTGAAACTGATAGTGCTTCCCATCTCATTCAGCTTTCTAACGATCTTTTCATTCCTTCTGATTCTAAGATTCCTTGAAGCGGATAAAAACTCAAGTAATCTTTTATCTTTGTAGTCAATAAAATATCCCAGTATATGCACTTCCTGTTTATCCAGATCTGCGCTGATCTCAACTCCGGGTATTACCTGAATCCCGTTCTGATTTCCGTATATTATTGCTTCTTCAAGAGCATTTACATTGTCGTGATCAGTAATGCTGATAACAGATATTCCGTATTTTTTAGACAGGTCTATAAGCTGAATTGGAGATAAATTTCCGTCGGAATAATTTGTATGAAGATGCAGATCAGCTTTTACTGATTTCATTAAAGATCCTTGTCTAATTGAATTTCTTTAAGTTAAAATATTACTGCTCCTATAAAAAGGCTAAAGTGACATTATTTAATATTTTTTTACTTATCACTGCCTCTGTAAAAAGAGCTTAATCCATCTGTCTTCTTAAAAATGCAGGTTTTGAATAATCATCATATTCTGAATTTTCCAGATTCTCAAAATCATCTGTTTCATCAAATTCTTCATCTATCTTTTTCTTTTTGAGATTTTCGCTGAGGTCATCGTTTATTTCCAGTTTTCTTCTTATATAACCAGGTGTATCCAAAGTATGCAGTTCATCATGGTTTGGTAATACCGTTATTCTGCCGGAATTCGACAATCCCTTTTGCAGCTTTATTTCTCTTTCAGAATTATCATAAGCTGCCTCATCGCTGGAAGTATTTTCCGCAGACTGCTTATTGAATCCTGTAGCGATCACTGTGACCATTATTTCTTCAGCCATTTTTGCGTCATCCACAAGTCCAAAAATATATTTTGCATCTTCACCTGCCGCATTCTGAATTATTTCATTTATTCTTTCGATCTCACCCATGGTTATGTTTCCGTTACTGCAGATGTTAGCCAGTACGCACTTAGAACCTTCGATATCTATTTCATCAAGAACAGGATTTACTAAAGCATCATTAGCGGCTCTTTCAGCTCTGTTTTCACCGGCTGCTATACCCGTGCCTATCATTGCATCTCCCATGTCTTCCATTATGGTTCTTACATCAGCAAAATCAACATTGATCTCGCCTGTATCGGTAATGATCTTTGAAATACCTCTTGCGGCATTATATAAAACCCTGTCCGCAAGTTCAAATGCCCGGTTCTTCGGAAGATCTTTGGATATGATGCTGAGTATATTCTGATTAGGAATAATGATAAGACTGTCAACTTCATTTTTTAGTTTTTCCAGTCCTCTGTTGGCAAGTTCCATTCTGGGTTTACCTTCGAAGGTAAAAGGTTTTGTAACTATAGCGATCACCAAAGCACCCATGCTTCTTGCAATTCTTGCAACTGCCGGTGCACCGCCCGTTCCCGTACCTCCTCCCATTCCTGCTGTTACAAAAACCATATCGCTGCCTTCAAGAGCTTCTTCAATATCATCCCTGCTTTCCTCAACGGCTTTATAACCAATTTCATCTTTCATTCCTGTTCCGAGTCCCTTGGTTATTCCTCTTCCGATCTGGATCTTTTTCTCTGCATTATTCATCTGAAGTGCCTGAGAATCAGTATTTACTGCAATGAATTCGACCCCGTCAATTCCTTTATCAAGCATGGAGTTTAAAACATTGCCACCACCGCCTCCCACTCCGACAACTCTGATCTTTGCTCCGTTGTGAGTGTTATCTGATAATTTAATTGCCATTTTGCTTTCCCTTTCTCCGCTTTGCGGAAATTATATTGTTATTTTTATTTTTTAATATTCTACTTTTCACTAATTTATATTTATTTTATTTTTTATAATTCATCAAACCATTGCTGTATCTTTTTAAATATTCCTGTTACTGTTAATGATTTTCTTTTATTTATCTTTTTTATTTCTGATAATTTGGAAATGTCATTCATGCTTTTTAATCTGTGCAGTACAAGCCCGACTCCAGTTGCAAATATCGGACTTTCAACTTCTTTTATGAGCCCCCCCTTTAATCCGGTCGGTATCCCCAGATTAACTTCCATGCCAAGTATGTCTTCCGCCAGCTCTTTTGTACCTTTTATTAATGATCCGCCGCCGGTTATTATAACTCCGGCATGGAGCTCTTTTGAGATCTGTGAATTCTGAATTTCTATTGCTGACAACTCAAAGATATCCTGCATTCTTGCCTGAATAATTCTAGCAAGTATACTTTTACTTGTTCGCTTTGGAACTTTTCCTTTTATAGATTCAACAATTATCTCATCGTCATTCAAAATCTCAGATACCATTGCATATCCGTATTCTCTCTTAATTCTCTCTGCTTCATTTTCTGAAATTCCAAGCGCTTCAATAATGTCATTGGTCACAAGATTTCCGGCAATTCCAATTCCGGCAGTGTATTTCAACACACCTTTTTTAAAAACAGCTATGTCGGAAGTACCTCCTCCAATGTCTATCATTGCCACACCTACTTTTTTTTCAGTTTCATCAAGAACTGAATAAGAAGAAGCAATAGGTTCCAGTACAATATCATCTATATCAATTCCGCAGCTGGTTACACATTTCGAAAGATCATCTATTGATGAAACCAGACCTGTGATTATATTAACTTTTGCCTCGAGCTTTATGCCGAACATTCCGACAGGATTATCAAATATCCCGTCCTTTCCGTCAATGATATATTCCTGAGGTATGACATCTATAATTGTAGTATCACTCGGCATTTTCATGATCTTTGCCTGCTCAATGAGCCGTATAATATCATCTTCCTGAATGATCCTGTCAGAATTATTTATTCCGATTATGCTGCTTGACTGAATGCATCTTATGTAATGTCCTGCTATTCCGACCGAAACGGAATTTATGTTGACACCGGAATTCAGTTCGGCTTCTTCAATTGCCAGCCTTATGCTGTCCGAGGTCTTATTCGGATTTACAACTATTCCTCTGTGAAGACCGAAAGAAGGAGCTTTTCCGATACCAAGTATATCAATGTTATTCTCATCTTTCATTCTTGCCACTATCACACAGATCTTTGTGGTGCCGACATCCAGACCGACAATTATCTCATCATCATTGAATTCGGAATTTATCTTTTTCTTCTTCTTGGCCATAATTAATTATTTGAGTTTAGTATAACTTTATTTTCATATCTGAGATCTACATATTTAACATCCTTCTTAAGATGATTGTCAAGAGACTGTTTCAGATAACTTTCAAATACTTCAATTCTGTTTAGAATAAGATCCTGATATTTAGAATTGGAAATACTTTCATTTATTTTTCTTGGAAAATAAAATGGACTCGAATCTTCCGACATATAAACTATTACTTTATCAGAATCTGCCATGTTTACTTCTGAAACATAATTGTATGTCGCCTTGCTTTTTCTGTAAGTATTTAAGATCAGAAACAGTGCAAGTCTGAGATCTTCCTTATTGTATTTCTTCATCGGGTCCGGTGTTATCTCCGTTCTGATGCCGCTTATTACAGGGAGATCATACATTTTTACCGAATTCTTAAAAGGGAATATTTCCAGTTCATCATCTATCAGCATAATTTCATTTTCACCGTTAACTATAGCCACCGGTCTTCTTTCAATTATCTCGATTTTTAATTCTGAAGGAAGCTCCAAACTGACAAATACTTTTTTTACTTCTTTATGATTTGAGATCCTGTTTCTGATCAGATCAATATTTACCTCTTCTGTAACGGCAGATGAATCATTTAATCTTGCAGCACTCAATATTTCTTCTCTGCTGATGGTATAGTTTCCGGTAATTGTTATTTTGTTAATTTCGGTCTCACTTCTCCAGTTCAGAGATAAGATGACTATCAGAGCAATAAAAATTACAGTCAATATTAAAATAACTTTTCCGCTCTTCATAACGGCACTTTGATATTGGATTTTTCTTTTACCATTTTTACATAGTTACTGCAAATTTCGGTTATGTCTCCTGCTCCCATAAAAATAATCACATCTCCCTTTTCTGTAATCTCATCAAGCTTCTTTGATATCAAATTTTTATGTTCAAAATAAAATCCGGTATCCGTTCCGCCCGAGCCCGGTTTGAGTTTTAGATATTCATTAAGTATCAATTCGCTTGTGACTCCTTCTATCTCGGTTTCCCGCGCAGGATAAATTTTTGCAAGTATCAAAAAATCTGACTGCTCAAATGATTTACCGAATTCTTCATGAAAATCCCTTGTCCTTGAATATAAATGCGGCTGAAAAACCGTAATTATCTTTCCCGGACATTGTTTCTTAACGGCTGATAATGTTGCCATGACTTCTGACGGATGATGCGCATAATCATCATATATTTTTATTCCGTTATCAAACTTTAACTCGAGTCTTCTCTTTACTCCGAAAAAAGTTTTCATTGACTGATTGAACTTCTCACAATTAACACCGAATTCTTTAGACACAAGATAAGCCGCAGTGGAATTTAACACATTATGATCTCCGGGCACTTTTATCCTCAGATCATCTCTGTTGATCCTAAAGCTTATTCCCCTGGATCCGTATCCTGTCTCTTTAATAACCGTATCGTTTTCATCTCCGAATCCGTAATAATTCACATTAGAAATATCTTTAAGCGTATCCCGTACATTTTGATCATCACCGCATGCAATTATATTAACATTTTCCTTGCTGCACTCTACGAATTTTACAAAACAGTTTTTTATGTCGTTAAGATCTTCATATATATCAAGATGATCCTCCTCTATACTTGTAATGACTATAATATCGGATTTCAATTGTAAAAAACTTCTGTCATATTCATCAGCTTCTACTACTGCAATGTTACTGTTACCTATTCTGGATGATCCTCCGTCAAGAAAATCACTCAGTCCTCCGACAAAAATTGTCGGATCAATTCCGTTCTCAATAAGTATTTTTGCTATCATTGCGGTAGTTGTTGTTTTACCGTGAGTTCCGCTTACAGATATCAGATATTTATCATTTACAATGCTTCCGAGAGCAACCGCCCTTTTTACAATTTTTTTATTTAGTCTTTTTGCCTTTATAAATTCAGGATTATCCTCTTTTACCGCTGCTGAATATATTACCAGTTCGGTATCATCCGGTAAATGATCATCATTGTGTCCTTCAAAACACTTTATATTCAGATTTTCAAGTCTTCCTGTAATAAGACTCATCGTCATGTCACTGCCTGTAACCTCATAATCTTTGCGCACCAGATATTCCGCTATTCCGCTCATGCCTATTCCGCCGATACCGATCAGATGAACTTTCTTAATGCCTTCGAATATGTTTTTCATTTATTTTTCTTTGTTTCAATATTTTTAGAAATAATACTGAATTCATTTGCTAATTCCACTTCATCCTGATAATCATTTAATCTTATCTTGAATAATCTCTTTCTTCCGGTAAGTCTCAGTTTTACAAATCTTACAACGCTTCTGTCTTTTCTGCTTCTTCTCTTTTCTCTTGAAAATCTGATTGCAAGTATCTCTGAGATCTTTACATCTCTCTTACCGAATCTGTTCTTGAAAATTATCTTATCATCACCTATAATTATCTCTCTGGCACGAATTGTATTTGCCAGAAGCATAGTCAGAAAAAATAATATGAATATTGCAATTATATAAATTATCGGATCCTTTACCACAACTTCAAAACTTGCATGAAAAAATCTGCCTTTAATTAATATATAAACGATGAGTGTAACAAAATAAATTATTAGCGACTTATAATAAAAATCCAGTTTATATTTATATATTCTTTCTTTCAAAAATCCTGCTTTTTATTTTTTACTAATTTCATTACTTCTCCTGCAATTTTAATAGCTGCTTCGGGATCCGCCAACTTTCCTGCGTTTGCTTTTATATTATTGGCCAGATCATCATCAGTTAAAATTTTTGTAATATTAAATAATAACTTTTCTGCTGCCTCATTCTGTAATATCACCACAGCGCCACCCCTTTTCTCTATACTCCGGGCATTCAGTTCCTGATGATTCTCTGCCGAAGTCGGCAAAGGGATCAGGATCGCAACTGATTTCATATATGCAATTTCCATTATACTTGTGATCCCGGCTCTGCAGATAAGAATGTCGGCAGATGAATATGCTTTATCAATATTGTCAATGAACTCAACTATCTTTACCTTGTCAGCTAACTCACTGTATTTTTCACTGTACTTTTCAAAATCACTCTTTCCCGTTTGCCATATTACATTTACATTAATTCTGTATATCTCTTCGAGTATCTTATCAATATTCTCATTTATTCCCCTGGCTCCCTGACTTCCTCCGAAAATAAATATTGTCTTGTTTTTACCGTCCAGTCCGAAAAATTCAGTTGACTGCTTTTTATCTGTTCTGATCAGCGAACTCCGGATAGGGTGCGAAATTATTAAAACGTTATCCTTCCGTTTCAGATAATTTTTCGTCTCCTCAAAGTTGATCACAACTTTATTCGCTTTCCGTGACAGAAATTTTATTGTCTTTCCCGCAAAAGAATTTCCTTCCTGTATCAGAGTCGGGATACCTAAAATATTAGCGGTGTAAATTACCGGTCCGCAAACGAATCCGCCTGTTCCTACGGCAACATCCGGCGCAAAATTTCTGATCAGTTTTCTGCATCTCATTAATGCCTTCAGAAACTTTACCGGAAGCAAAGTATTATTAAAGATCTTTGATCTGTCTATACCTTTAATATCAATTGTCTCTAATCTGAAATTATTTGAAGGAACGATCTTCTCTTCTATTCTGCCCTTTGCGCCTATGAATAAAAATTCTGCTTCAGCATCTATCTTTCTTATCTCTTCTGCTATTGCTATTGCAGGAAATATATGTCCTCCAGATCCGCCGCCGGAAAATAGATATCTCATTATTCTATCACTAATTCGTCCGAGATCTCATCTCTGTGTGATGATACATTAAGCAGTATCCCGATGGCAAGAGCCGAAAATACTATAGAGGTTCCGCCATAGCTTACAAATGGAAGCGTTACACCTGTTGTCGGAATTACTCCGCTTGCCACTGACATGTTGATGACTGCGTTTAAAACTATTAACATCGTAATACCGAATGCAAGATATTTTCCGAATTCATCTTTACTTTCTTTAGCTATTTTAAATCCTCTTACCGCTATCACAAAATATAAGCTCAGTATTATAAGTGTCCCTATGAATCCGTACTCTTCTCCTATTATTGAAAAAATAAAATCTCCGTGCGCTTCCGGTAAGAAAAAATCTCTCTGATTCGAATTTCCGGGTCCAATCCCGAGTAAACCTCCGTTTCCAAATCCTATCAACGCCTGCTGCAGCTGATAACTGGTGCTTCCGCCTGAGTTGTATTCGCTGTATGATGATATCCTGTTCAGTATGTAGTCCTTTGACAAAACGAACAAAATAGCAAACGGCATTAATGCTGCAAATGTAAAAATTATATGCTTTTTCTTAGCTTCAGATAAAAAAAGTAATGACATGCAAGTCATGAATATTATCGATGCAATTGAAAAATTTGGCTGTATCAATATTAATCCGCTTATGGCAAGTATATAAAACAATACCGGAAGATATCCCCTGTACAGAAGATCCATATAATCTTTTTTCTTAGTCAGTAAAAATGCCACATATATCACAATTGCATATCTCGCAAACTCAGAAGGCTGAAAACTAAGCGGTCCCAGATTGATCCATCTGCTTGCACCCTTGATCGGTCCTCTTCCGCTGAATAATGTAAATATCAGCAATGCTATTGCCAGCCAGATCATTGGCTTTGCTATTCCTTTCAGATTTATATAATCGATCCTCGCAACGGCAAATATTATTACTATGGATATTATGATCTTCACTGCATGCTGTTTGATCAGATAATTGCTGTCCTGAAATTTTTCAAGCGCAAATGTCGAACTGGCGCTGTAAACAACTCCTATGCTGAAAAGCATCAGCATCAGCACGGGTATTAAGATCCAGATATCTATTTTATTGCGGTTTGACAAATCGTTTTGTTATAATTCTATTTTTATTCCCTGCGGATTCTTTCAAAAATTACAGATCGTTTTCCAAAGCTCGTAAACCAATCGTTATATCAGCAGTCCGACCAGTCTCTTAAACTCTTTCCCCCTGTGTTCATAGCTGTCAAACATATCAAAACTCTTACATGCAGGCGATAGCAGCACTGTATCTCCGCTTTCCGATATTTTTCCGGCCATGGCCACAGCAACTTCAAATGATTCCGCTGCTTCTGTTTTAACTTTATCTTTAAAAAACTCTGTTATCTTTTCCTTACTCTCTCCTAATGCAATTATCGTTTTTACTTTTTCTCTTACCAGATTCTCAATAGTCGAATAATCATTTCCTTTCTCTCTTCCGCCTAATATAAGTATAAGATCACCGTCAAACGACTCAAGCGCAACCTGCAGCGACTCTACGTTTGTTGCTTTCGAATCATTATAATATTTAACTCCGTTAAGCTCTCTTACAAATTCTATCCTGTGCTCAACACCCTTGAATTTCATAAGAGTCTCCCTGATGATCTCTTTCTTTATGTCAAAAGTCCTTGCGGATATCACTGCTGCCAGTGAGTTATACAGGTTGTGATTACCTCTTATATTTATTTCCCGTGTTTCCATTATTGTCTCTTCTATCCCTTTTGTTTTATCAAAATAAATAATGCTGTTTTCTTTTTTAAAACTTCCTCTCTCAATTTCTTTATCGATCAGATTTTCCTTTATACTGAAGTATGCCCTTTTTACATCCTGATTTATCTCTGTGTCCATTAATGATCTGTCATCATAGTTTATTATAACAAGATCATCTTCATCCTGATTTTGAGTTATCATGAGTTTTGCTTCAAGGTAGTCCTCAAAACTTCCGTGCCAGTCTATGTGATCATTTGTAATATTCAGCAGCACTGATACTTTTGGTTTGAAATTTTCAGTATCAAAAAGCTGAAAGCTGCTTGCTTCAAGTATTACAACTGACTCATTCGTTGTCTTGTCTGCTATCTCAGAAAATGCTAGCCCGACATTACCGCAGACTTTTGCATCATATCCCGCATTTTTGAATATCTCCCCTGTCAGTATAGTAGTAGTCGTTTTTCCGTTAGTCCCTGTTATTGCTATTACAGGACAATTGCAGATATCAAAAGCTATTTCAATTTCAGAATAAATGTCTTTTCCTGATTCGACTGCCCTCATGATAATCTCGCTGTCCGGAAAGATCCCGGGACTCTTTATGAAAATATCATTTTCAAAAACCCTGTCAGTATGTCCGCCGAGCTCAAATCCGATCCCTTCCTTTTTCATTAATTCTTCATCGAAATATTTCAGGGAATCCTTCGCGCTGCCGTCACTCAGAAATACCTCAGATCCTCTTTTTTTTAAGAGTCTTGCAACTGCAATTCCGCTTCTTCCTGCTCCGAGTATTGTAAAAGAACTGTTACTGTAATTGATCATCTTAGCTTATACAATGATTTTTTTTATCTGATTTTTAATGATGCTAATGTAATGATCGCAAGTATTACTGCTACTATATAAAACCTGACCACTATCTTGGGTTCTGGTATTCCTTTCATTTCAAAATGATGATGGATCGGTGCCATTTTAAAAATCCTCTTCCCTTCGCCGAATCTCTTCCTTGTATATTTGAAATAATATCTCTGAACGATCACCGATAATGCTTCCACAAAAAATATTCCGCCGAGTACCGGAAGCATGAATTCCTTTTTTACAAGTACACATAAAGTCCCGATTGCTCCGCCTAAAGCAAGAGATCCTGTATCTCCCATGAATACCTGCGCGGGATAAAAATTGTACCATAAGAAACCTAAAGCTGCACCAACCAAAGCCGAACAATATATTGCCAGTTCGCCGTTTCCTCTTAAATATATAATGTTGAGGTACTTAGAGGTTTCTATATTTCCCGATACATAAGCTATGATCCCTATTGTCAGAGCAACTACTCCTACCGTTCCTACCGCTAATCCATCAAGCCCGTCCGTAAAATTAACGGCATTCGAAGTTGCTGTAATTATAAAAACCACTATGGGTATGTAAAAGATCGAAAAATCAAACTCAACTCCTTTTAGAAAAGGAATGGTCGTAACTGAATGAATTCCATCAAACTGCGGTAAAAAATAAATCGCGCATCCTACTATCAGACCAACTGTCAATTGACCGAGAAGTTTGTATCTTTCAGCCAGACCCTTTTTGTATTTTTTTACCACTTTTAAATAATCATCCGTAAATCCAACTGCGCCAAGTGCTATTGTAACAAATAAGATTATGATCACATATATGTTCCCAAGATCTCCCCACAGCAACACCGGAATAAGCACCGAAAATAAAATTATGAATCCGCCCATTGTCGGTGTGCCTGCCTTGGACCAGTGAAACTGCGGTCCGTCTTCCTTTCTTGCTTCGCCGATTTGCTTTCTTTGCAGAATTTTTATGATCTTCGGACCGAGTATAAAACTAATCAGTAATGCGGTTATTGCAGCAAGAGCTGATCTGAATGTTATGAATTTGAAGATATCAAATCCCGGCGGATTAAAATTAGAATTTATGTATTCTGCAAGTTTATAAAGCATGTATTATGTTTTTATGATTTCATTCACAACTTCTTCCATCTTCATGCCTCTGGAACCTTTAACATAGATCACATCGTCTTTTTTTATATTCCTTCTTAATACTTCTATAAGATCCTCTTTATTTTCAAAATATAAATTGTTTCTTATTTCAGATGCTCCGGTGAAAGTTTGTTTGCTCTCTTTCCCGTATGTAAACAAATTTTTTAATCCGGCTTTTACCGCAAATTTTCCGATCTCGAGATGCTCTTTTCCGGAAACTTTACCCAGCTCCAGCATATCCGATAATACGGCATATTTATTTCCCTTTGATCTGTATTCCATCATTGTCTCTATTCCCATTTTTACTGATTCGGGATTACTATTGTATGCATCATTTATTATTGTCATTCCATTTTTCCTTATTACTTCCATTCTTTTTGAAGATGCCGGTTTGAAATTCCGCAGAGCTTTCTTTATTTTAGCAGGACTTACTTTAAAATAAATACCTGCCGCCGCCGCCGCTAAACCGTTGTAAACCGAGTGCTTGCCGAATGTGGATATAAGCGTTTTGAATTTTTTACATTTACTATTTTCACCAAAGGATACTTCAATCGCGGGTTCAAAATCGTTACTATAACCTGCAAATCTTCCTTTGACATCCGTGTTAAACTTGTAAGAGTAAGAAAATTTCTTTTCATTTTTTATACCTCCTGAGTATTTATTTATGTATTTGTCGTCATAATTCATAAACAATATCCCGTCTTCTTTTTTCTTTAAATAATCATAAAGCTCAAACTCTGCTTTTGCAACACCTTCAACTGTTTTAAAAAATTCAAGGTGCTCTTTTCCTATATTTGTTATCAGGCCAAAACCCGGTTCGGCTATCCCGCACAAATATTTTATCTCACCAAAATGATTACATCCGACTTCCAGCACGCACATTTCATGACTCTTCTTTAATCTTAAAAGGGTCAAAGGTAATCCTATGTGATTGTTGAAATTTCCCTCTGACTTTAAGATCATATACTTCTGTGACAGAACAGCTGCAACAAGATCCTTTGTCGTTGTCTTACCGTTGCTTCCGCCTATACAAAGAACAGGTATGTTAAAATTACCCTTATGTATCTTTGCAAACTCACCTAATGCATCTGTAGTATCCCTTACTGTTAAAAAACTCTTGCCTCTGAATTTTTTTCCGTTCTTTCTAAACCAGTCATCATTCACTACTGCCGTGCTTACTCCTTTTTTAAATACGTCTTTCAGATATATATGTCCGTCTGTATTTTCACCTTTGATCGCAAAAAATATCTCATTTTTTTTTACTGCCCTTGAATCTATTGCAACTCCGTTGAAATTTTTGATTCCTGATTTCAGAATATTTATTTCTGAAATATGTTTGATTCGGATCAGATCTTTTGTGCTCAGCATGATTTATTTTGCATTTACTGAATATTTATTCACCATTTCCTTGTCATCAAAATGACTTCTTACCCCGTTTACTTCCTGATAAGTTTCATGTCCCTTACCGCAGATAAGAACTATATCACCTTCATTTGATATCTCAATTGCTTTTTTTATTGCTTCTTCCCTGCTGACTTCAATATCATAAACTTTATCTTTTTTTATTCCGGTTATGATCTCTCTTATGATTTCCATCGGCTCTTCTGATCTCGGATTATCGGAAGTAATTATTACATGATCTGAAAGTTCAGCTGCATACCCGCCCATGACCGGTCTCTTAGTCTTATCCCTGTTTCCACCGCAGCCGAATACCGTTATGACCTTTCCATTTCTCTTCTCTTCATTAACAATTTCTCTTGAAGTCTCAATAGCTTTCTTCAGGGAATCTGAAGTGTGTGAGTAATCAATAACAGCTATTGCTCCGTTTGGAAGCTTGATCCTGTTGTATCTTCCGTCAACTTCCTTAAAATCCGTTAATGATTTCTGTATCTGCTCCATGTCTATATCATATCTCAATGCTGTTGATACTGAAGCAAGTATATTGTAAATATTAAATCTGCCCGCCAGATTTGATCTCAGCCTGTATGTCCTGCCGTTCCATTTTACATCAAACTCCAGACCGCTTAAACTTAACTTTTCATTGAATGAACGAAGATCACTTTCGGTTTTTACCGAATAATAAAATTTCTTTGCTCCGGTATCATTTAGAATTTCCCTGCCGTAATCATCATCAGAATTAGAGATCGCTGCACTGTCTTTGTTAAGGTCATCAAACAATATTTTTTTTGCGTCAAAATAATTTTCCATGTTTTTATGAAAATCAATATGCTCGCTTGTAAGATTGGTAAAGACTCCCGTATCGAATTTCAATCCGTAAATTCTGTCCATCACAAGAGCTATCGAAGAAACTTCCATAACACAAAAATCCATTCCGGATCTTACCATTTCATCAAGCATCATATTCATCTCGACAGAATCAGGCGTGGTCAGTTTTGATTCAGAATTTCTCTCACCGGTCTGATAGCCTATGGTTCCGATAAGTCCGCTTCTATATCCTGCTTCCTCAAACAGATACCTGGTAAGATAAGCCGTGGTGGTCTTTCCGTTTGTACCAGTGATACCGACAAGTCTTATCTTCGAAGAAGGATCATTGTAAAATATCCCGCTGACTGTTGCCATTAGTTTTCTGATACTGCTGACTTTTATTACAGGTGTTTCAAAATTAAATTCATTTTCAGAGTCAGTGAATATCAAACCGGCACCGGAATTTACAGCATCTTTTATGTATTTACTTCCGTCTTCCCTAAATCCTTTTATTGCAAAAAAAATATTTCCTTCATATACTTTACGGGAGTCATAATTTATACCTGTTACCTTAAAATCACTTATGCTTATCCCCGCAAAATCCGGTTCATAATTTTTCAATTCATCCCTGTTTATTAAATCCGATATCATCATTTTTTAAAGAGTAAGACTATTGCTAATTATTTTTACAGTATATAATTATTTTCGATTTTGGTAACAGTTTCGTCCCCGGTTTCGGAGACTGATCTATGATTTTTCCGCTTCCGTTTATGTCCGCATCAAAACCGGCAGAGATCAGTACATTTATAGCTTTCCTCAAACTTAAATTTGTGACGTCAGGAGTGATAAGCAATCTCTCCTCGTCCGGACTTCTTTCTTTTACTATTAGCTTTATCTTAAAATTACCGTTGTCCCTGATTGTTTCATTCGGCATTGGATATTGCGATTCGATATATTTGGAATCGCCGGAAGTTTCTTTATTTTCAATATCGACTGTTTCAAAACTTAATCCGTTTTCTTTTAAAATTTCAACGGCATCTTCATATCTTAAATTCAGAAGATTGGGAATAAAAAGTTTTTTGTCTGCTGGCTCAGAAAAATTCTTTGAATTTCCGGTATTCAACTCTCCGGTATAATTCACATTTACAAAACTCTTTCCTGCTATGTCTGATGCGCCTGAAAAATTAATCAGTCTGGATGTGATCTTCTGAAATACCGGCGCCGCAACTTTACCTCCGTAATACTCACCTGCCTGAGGATTATTAATAATTACTGTTATTATAATCTGCGGATCTTCCGCGGGAAAGAATCCGACAAAGGAAGCATTATGTGAACTGCTTGAATACTCGCCTTTTATTATCCTTTGTGCTGTTCCTGTCTTACCTGCAATAGTTATACCTTCTACTTTTGCATCCATTCCGGTTCCTCTTTCCACAACTCCGGTAAAAAGTGATGACAGAAGCTTTGCAGTATTTTCAGAAACAACCTGACGTATCATAGTTGGTCTGCTTTCAAAGACATTAATACCGGCCGGTGAGAATTCTTTTTTTATGATATAAGATTTCATCATTTTCCCGTTATTGGCAATAGTTGCATATGCATTTGTCAGCTGCATGGAATTTATGAGCACTTCATAACCTATTGACATATAAGGCAATGACACACCGGAAAAGTCCAGCGGTCTTTTCAGTATCCCTTTGTTTTCACCCGGAAGTTCAATACCGTTGTAGATCCCTATTCCAAAATCCCTTGCGTATTTGTAAAACTTTTCCGGACCCAGTTTCAGAGCAATTTTGCTGAATGCAGCATTACTCGATTGTTCTATCGCCTGCTGAAAAGATATACTTGAAGTTTTATTTTCTTCATTGAATTTCAGTCCTTTGACTTCATTTACACTTTCTGTTGCTATGATCGAACTTCTGTCTTCCAGATTTTCTTCTATGGATGCGGCAGCCGTGATTATTTTAAATGTAGAGCCGGGTTCGAATATATCTGTTATCACAGCATTCTTCATTCCGCTGGTATCAGAGGTTTTAATATTGTTCGGATCAAATGTCGGATAAGAGCTCATTGCAAGAACTTCCCCGGTCTTTACCGATTGCACTATTACCTTTCCTCCTTCAGCGTTGAATTTCTTTACTCCATCGGCCAGTTCCTCTTCAGCAAATCTTTGTATGTTGATATCAAGTGTTAAAACTATATTATTTCCGTTTTCAGAATCTTTTCTCGGAAATTCAAGTGACGGTCTGTTATTTCCCCTTCCGTCTCTTTGCATTATGACAAATCCTTCTTTTCCCGAAAGTTCTTTGTCCATCGATAACTCTATCCCGGACTGACCTTTATTGTCAATGTTTGTAAATCCCAGAACCTGCGAAGCCAGACTTCCGTAATTGTATATCCTCTTTGGTTCCTTTAAAACTATGATCCCGTTTATATCCATTGTATCCAGACCTTTTGCGTCCTGAATATCCACACCTCTTTCCAGATACACAAATGAAGTATTCTCATTAGACAATTTATTCAGATACTCCTGTTTGCTCTTCCCGAAAACCGACGCAAATAATTCAGCTATTTTTTCAGGATCGTCTGTCATGTTAGGATCGGCAGCGAATGAGTAATCATGCGTATTGGATACAAGCACATTCATGTTTCTGTCATAGATCATTCCTCTGTAAGGAGTAAGCGTGATCTTGTTTTCATATTGCTTCCTCGCCGCTATTTTATATTTCTCGGAATCAATGATCTGAATATTAATCAGCTTAATAAGTATCACAACAAATATTCCTGAAAACAAAAGGAGGAAAAAGTTTATTCTTCTCCTCTGCTTTAAATTTCTGTCCGGACTTTTGTATGATTTGAATTCCACTTTACATATCTATTTAAGCTCTTGTTTACTTAGTACTATGTTATTATTTTCATCAACGGAATTTTCCTTATAAGTCAGCTCGAATTTATCCTTTGCAATAGTTCTTATCCTGTCAAAACTGCTAAGTCTTTCAACCTCACTTCTTAAAAGATCATTTGACTCAACACTCTTTTTAATCCGCTCTTTTAAATCATTATTGCCCAATGCCAGCTGATTGACCTCTATTGAATTATTAATGTATATAACAGTTATCACTGCAGTTATAAGCAGCATGATCAGAAAATAAAAAATTGAGATCTTTTTACTTTTTTGTCTTTTTGAGTTCATGATTTCATTATTTTTTAAATGATTTCAGCAGCTCTAAGCTTTGCGCTTCTCGATCTGCTGTTTGATTTAATTTCAGTATGTGATGGAACTAATGCTTTTTTTGTAATGATCTTTAATTCCGGGATTTTCTCTTCATCTCCATAGGGGCTGTCGGATTTGATATGCTTCGAAGCGCTGTCTCTGAAAAAATTTTTTACTATCCTGTCTTCAAGTGAATGATATGATATAATTACTATTCGTCCTCCTTTTATTACCAATTCAACCGAATCCCTTAATACATTTTCAAGATTCTTTAATTCATTATTTACTTCTATCCTCAAAGCCTGGTAAATCCTGGCAAGAAAATCTATCTGATTTTTCCTGTTCAGGCTATACCCGGAATTCACAACTTCATTTAGATCAAAGGTCGTCCTGAATTTAATATTCCTTCTTTTTAACAGTATTGCTTTGACAAGCCTTTCAGCATTTCCAATTTCTCCGTATTTTTCAAAAATATTCATGAGCTCTTCTTTTGTGTAACTGTTTAAAACTTCTGAAGCTGTTAAATCTTCTTTTTTGAATGCCCTCATGTCAAGATCCGTATCCTTCATAAAACTGAATCCTTCTTCCGCCTCAAGCTGGTATGATGAAAGTCCCAGATCCAGAACTATTCCGGTTAACCTGCCAATTCCTGTTTCCCTTATTATACTGCCAAGTTCTCCAAAATTTCCGTTTACAAACTCAATGTTACACTTCAGATCTTTCAGTCTGTCTTTAGAATATTCCAGAGCATTCAGATCTTTATCTATTGAAATGACTTTGCCGGATCCATTCAGCTTTTCACAAATCAACTTAGTGTATCCGCCCCCGCCTAAAGTGCCGTCAACAAGTATCTGTTCCTTTAATTCTGTATTGATCAGTAACTCTATAGCTTCATGCGAAAGAACCGGGATGTGAAATGTTTCCGATAACATATTCCATTAACATTATAATACCGGCGTATTGATTATCTCTGAAACTTTCTCTGCAATTTCCTCATAACTGCCTGGCATCGAATTATCATATTCCTCTTTAATTTCAGGATCCCATATCTCCATCTTATTAAGCTGCCCAAGTACTGTCACATCTTTCTTCAATTTCGCAAATTGTACAAGCTGCGGGGGAATTAAAATTCTGTTTTGTGAATCAAGTTCACATTCATTCACAAAATTCAAAAACTGCCTTATAAAAAATCTCTGTTCGGAATTGAATTGATTATATCTGGTGAGACCTGCTGCCACTTTCTGCCATTCATCCTGAGGATAAACCAACAGACACTGATCCATTCCGCGCGTCAGAATAAGTTTATTCTCTGCTTCAGGTTTTATATATTTCCTGAATTTTGCAGGTAAAATTATTCTGGACTTGGCATCTAAACTGCAGATTGAGTGTCCTGTAAACATTGGTTGATTTTGGTTGAAAGTTCTTATAAATAAGTGGAGTTCAGTGATGATATTTTTCTTGATACAAATGCGAAAAATTTAATGAAAAATTAATCACCACTTCCCTCCACTTTTCCCCACTTTATATACAAAAATACGTAAAATAATATTAATGTCAAACATTAATTTCAATAAATCAGGGATTAACTTTGCATTGAGAGAAATACAGGAAAAATGGGACGACGTTTTGTTTTTAACTGAGGCAGATATTAATTTTTTGTAATCTTTTTTGATTACCGGAAAGTTTGTTATACTTTGATAAGATTTTTTGAGAGGATATTACAGATTAATTAATTTGAAATTTAAATTCATAATTATACTATTAGTACATAGATTTTTCTTCCTTTTGTAATTCTTTCCTGATTCCTTCCATAATGATCTGATTTGAGATTTCGTTTTTACTTAATGCAAAAGTTTTGATCGCAGCATAATGAATAATATTTACGATCATTGCGCCTGTCAGATCATATTTGCCTGAGATGCTTTCCAGCAATACATCACCGGATAATCTTAATCTGGAAGGTATGCAATTTTGCCAGATCTGCAAGCGCTCACGTGCATCGGGTTTTGGGAAAAGAATTATGGAGTTGAATCTCCTTACAAAAGCTTCGTCAATGTTGGATTTAAAATTCGATGCAAGAATCAGCAGACCGGTAAATTCCTCAACTCTTTGAAGCAGATATGAAACTTCCTGATTTGCATATTTATCATGCGAACTTTGTACACCTGTCCTCTTTGCAAATAATGCATCGGCTTCATCAAAAAACAGTATCCAGTCTTTGTTCATGGCTTTATCAAATACTTTGCCCAGATTCTTTTCAGTCTCACCGATATATTTTGAAACTACCATGGAAAGATCAATTCGGTA
Organism: uncultured Ignavibacteria bacterium; assembly: GCA_937872315.1. GTDB lineage: Bacteria > Bacteroidota > Ignavibacteria > Tepidaquicellales > Tepidaquicellaceae > JAGPCH01. The sequence continues at coordinate 29,164 of CALMST010000385.1, forward strand.
AACAGGTTTGTTAAATTCTTTTCCAAGTAAAGAGGCAGTAAGTGTTTTTCCTGTCCCCGGAGGTCCAAAAAATAAAGCCCTGTAACCCTGACTTATCTTCGGGGAAAGAACTTCATCTGAATATATTTTTTCACGCTGTGCAAGCCAGTCTTTTATGTCATTAAGCAGATCCTTAGTCTGTGGATTAATTATCAGATCATCCCATTCCATTTTGGTCTTCAGCAAATTTGCCGGAAAATCCTGACTGAATGAAATTCCGGGCATCACACCTGTAAGCAAATATTCAATCCACTCAGGTGACATTACGATCCTTCCGCTCATTGCCGGCTCTCCTTCCTTTAATTTTTCTAGCGATAAAATGCCAAGCTTATGGAATTTATGTTCACGTGAAAAATATTTCTGAACTTCGAGCCTTTTATCCACATTATCACCTGCAAGGATAAATTGTACTGTCTCACCTGTAGGTAACATTCCTCTTTGATTGGTTCCTTTGACTCCTCCGAATTCCGGAAAATCCCCGCCCTGTGGCATATGCTTCTGAATTATCGTATCAAAAAAATTTGGTTTTATATGCGGTGATAAAGTTAACAGTAGTACAAGTTTCTCTTCTTCCGGGATATCTGATAATTCTTTAACACTTCCAATCGAAAATTTTCTTTCTTCATTTATAAATTTAAAGATCTGACAATGTTCATTTGAAAAATAATTTTTGATACTCATTGAAATGATCTCACTCAGATATTCCAGGTCGTTTACAATATTTATCATTTATTTTTAACCGATTATAATTTATGCATTTATATCTTATAAAAAATCCGGATCCCGGCGTATGCATGAAAGTTATTTTGAATATGGATTTGAACTTTCCCCTCCGAATATTTTCAGAAATGGAAATCTCAATGTACCCGGAATATCCTGAATGTCAAAACTAAATACGGTCGGACTTAAAATCACGGATGAAATATCGGCATCTCTTTCAAAAATTTCCGAAGCTGACGGAAAGTCATGCTTAAGTGCTGAATCAATGGCAAAGGGTGTAAAAAAATTTGCCGCATCAGCTGACATGCTGTCTCCGAATCCGAAATTAAAAAAGAAATTATAATTATTGTCCCAGGCATTACCGATAGAATTTCCCATCCTGTCATCAAAATAGAGCATGCTTGCTGCTCCCCTGCTGTAGAATGGTCTGGTCATTTCAAAATAATCTATCCTAGGATCAAATTCACCCGGAAGAACAGTTTTTTCCTTTTGTTCATCTTCAGACTCCGGAACTTTCTCCTGCCTCTGTATTTTATTTTGAATTCGAAAAGCCGGTTTAAAAAAAATATTATCCGGATTTACAGATTCACTTTGTAAAATTAAGTCAGAAACGGAATCTGCTTCTTTTTCACTTTCATCTCCGGGTTTATTAAGGCTGAGTTTTGGCTGAAAGAATTTTTTCCCTGAAGTCGGTCCCGCTTTCTCCGAAAATATTTTTTCTGATATCTTCATTTAATTGTTAAATAAAAATATTTGATCAAAAAAGATCATGGACTTAGTTTCCTTTTATTTCTTATGTCATTAATCATGCCGACATAAAGTGGCTCGCTTTCAGCGCTTATATCGGGTGTGGCATGAACAAGCTCCTGCAATAACGCTATTACCAAATGCTGAATATCCAGATCCATCAATGCCTTATTCAATTGAATATTTTTTCCTGGACCTCTTTCCCATTCACTTGGTCCGGCAGTTTCATTTATAAGAAATGGATTACTAAAATTCTTTTCCATTTTTACACTTCGCTCTTCTATTGCTTTGGCTTTTGTAACTTCTTCATCTTTTGGCTTTTCTGGTGCCGGTGTTACCTGAAACCATTTCACATAAATATCATTTATAAGATCCAATCTTGATTTAGGAGCATAACTTCCTTTTTCGTTTGCTTGCTCCATATCTCTTGATACTATGGACATGTCAAATGTTACCAGATCAAACCACTGCTGAATGAATGCCAATGCAAGATCAACGTCCTTTTTATTTTTAGCATCAGAGATATTATTCTTATCCTTAACTTTGGGTCCGATAAAATCGCTCTTCGGATCTTCCACCAGCGCAGCATATAAATGGAATGATGCAGCATTAAGCAATGCTTCTGTATGATCCAGTTTATCTATAAGCCTGTTGTGCTGATACGCTATGTCTCTTGATCCCGGGATAGATGCATGATGACATTCATGGATGACTATTGAAATTTTTTCCGGATGAGTTTCAAAAGATGGGCAGAAAGTTATGATATGCGCCCCTCCGGCTCTTTGATGATAAGCCGGTGAACCGCTCCTGCAACCTCCGTCACAATCAGTGCCGCATCTGACATGAGATGGATCTTTCTTGAGGTTAAGAATAAATGTTTTAACAATATTGAAATTGTTCCTGACTTCATCTGCCGTATCCGTTACCGGCCTGTTGTCATTGTTTCTGAATAGCTGACCGAACAATACCGGATAATCCGCCTTGTCAGTTTTTTTCGGAGGAAGCTGTTCCGCTATTACTTTATCAATTCTCTTTGCAGCCTGATCTGCGCCTGTGTTAACTTTTGTATTTGGAACCGGACAGATCTCATCATCCGGCTGTCCCTTGCAAGATTCATCTTTTACTTCCTTTTTTTTATCCTTCAGAAGAAAATCTTTTTCAGATTTATCTGTGTCTGAAGATATCTCCCCGTCCCTTAAACTCATATCAAGCAATCCAAGTGTCTTTCTTCCGACAATACCATCAAACTCAGATTCACTCATATCCGCTTCCTGCTGAAATTCTTTTACGGCTTTTTCAGTCTCACTGCCAAACTGCCCGTCAGCACCAAACAAAGGTAATTCAATGCCGAGCTGAATCAATGCCGACTGGATTCTTCTGACATGTTCACCAAATGAATTAGCTGACTTTCCGATAATAGCTTCATTATCAAAAGTTTTTTCCAATACCGGTTCCCCTGACAAGCTTACCGCAGTAAGATCATGCTTATCACCGGGTTTGCGCTGAATCGGATTCGGATTTTTTGTTTTTGCTAATGAATTCTGCTGAATGACATGTGTGAGTTCATGGCCAAGTAATCTCTTACCGCTATCAGCCTCAGGAGAATATTGATTCTCATTGAACACAATATTATTCCCGGAAGTATATGCCAGAGCATTTATGCTTTGTGCCGATCTCGCTGCTTCCGCATCATTATGAATTTTCACATCGGAAAAATCATAACCAAATCTTGGCTCGAAAAAATCTTTTGCTTTATTTGTCAATGTGTTACCACCTGAATTCAGGTTACCAATATAACCATCAAGATCTTTACCTGACGATAAACTGTCTTCACTATTTTCTTTCCTTTGTATATTTTCTTCTTCCTCACAATGTTCACATTTTCTTTGTACAGCAGAAACTTTAGCCGGTTTAAAAAAACCGGATTCATTTCCATTTCCTTTCATGCGCATTACTTTATCAGTCATCGAATCCGCTTCCTGTTCGTAAATATCATTGGGTTTATTTATGCTATGTTTTGGCTGGAAGAATGAATCTCTGCACTTGCTTGCAGACAGTTCATTCTTACTTTTTCTATTTTTTAAATTATAAAACATTCTATAGCTTAATTTAATATTCGTTCAACAATTCTTAATTAATTTCAAAAAATCAACTACACCTTTTGATTTGGATTTTGCTAATCCAACAATTAAATCAAATTTACCATTGAAAAAAATGCTTGCAGTATTGCTGAATCCTCCTAATAATCCAACTGTTTTCTTCGCACAATTCAGCTGGCTCCCGTAACTATGTGTCTTGCAGACATCCCCGGTCTGCTCCTTGAATATTATATCCGTGAAATACTGTGTCAGTCCTTCCATAATCTCAGTACCAAAATTATTTCTCAAAGCCTTATGATATGATATAGCGTGAAAAGTCTCATGAAATGCATGGCAATAATTAGATCTGTGATGTAAGAAAATATCATTGGTTTTTGGATCCAGAAATCCTCCTATTGTCTTGTATAATCCTTCTTCCTTTACTTTTGGATCTCTTATATTGTTTATCTTTTTGTATTTATATCCAAATACTTCGGGATTGAAAATAAATTCCTTGCTCAATTTTTCTTCAACTGTTTTTAATTTGTCTTTAATAAATGGATACAAACTACTTTTTTCCAATGATAAAGTCTCAATTATAATTTTTTTTACTTTGCTTTCTTTATCAATTGTAGTAGCATCAACAATTCCTTTACTCCCAAGATATGTCTTCCTTAATACTTTGTTATCTCCATTCTGCTGAATGACATGTGTAAGTTCGTGTGCCATTAATTTTTTCCCTTTGTCAGTATCCGGTGTGTATTGATCCCGATTAAAGACAATATCATTTCCTGTAGTATAAGCAAGAGCATTTATCGATTCAGCTGATTTAGCAGCAACTGTATCCGTATGAATTTTTACATTAGAAAAATCATATCCGAATCTGGGCTCAAAGTATTTTCTTTCAGTCTCAGAAAGTCTGTTTCCACCTGAACTTATAACGTCAGAAATATTTCCGGTTTCGTATTCTGAATTATTACCGTAAGAGATCTCTTTCCTCTGCAACTTTTCTTCTTCCTCACACTCCGTACATTTTTTCTGTATAGAATTTATCAAAGCCGGTTTAAAAAAATGGTTCTCACTTTTTTCTGTCGGCAACCGCATTACCTGCTCAGCAACCGAATCAGCCTCACGCTCATACTGATCGTCCGGCTCATTTATTTTAAGTTTCGGCTGAAAGAAAAATTTATCCGGAACTTTTCCTGAATGACCTGATATATATGTCGTCTCAATTATATGAGCTGATGCTTCTGCCAATATTAAATCCTGTTTTTAAATTATTTATATTCCAAAAATCCACGGTTTATCTTGGTGATTTTTCTTCTTTTTAATCTGAACACACCTATACCGTTTCGGCTGCCTGATGTATTACTGTTGCCCTCAATAGTATGCAGGAATCCTCCTTCAAGTTTTTCAACAATTCCCGTATGTCCGCTGCTGCCCCCTGTGTTGATAATGAATATCTGACCGGGTTTTACAAGTGAAGGATTGTTAACTGCATTTGATGCAAGTATTTTCTTAGCGTTTGAACTGTTCCAGTGTGTCATGCAATGTCCGGTTTTCACTAAAGGATTATTTCGACCAAGCTTTTCAGCTGCTTTGTCAAAACAATAATATACGAATGCCATACACCAGAACTGTCCCGGTCCAAGTCCAACACTTGCCAGATATTTATCAACTTCCGGTCCCCTGTTGCTGCCTAATGGTTTTTCCATTACTCCTATTTGTGATACAGCAATTTTTAATGCTTCCTTCAGATATTCATTTGCCGGTTCCTGGGTAATTATTATTGTAGGCTCTCCGAACATAACTGCCCATGTTATAGATCCGACCTTTCCGTCTATCTCAAGCGGATCTCCGTTTTGATCTCTCCGGGTTGCCTGAAACTGCTTGACAGCTTTGAATGTCTGAGGTCCGAAATCTCCGTCCACATCTATTGGTCCGCATCCTACTTCGTTTAATTTTTCCTGCAGAGCTTTTACGATAGTCTTATTTTTTTCGCCTTTCTTGATAACCCGGTTTGGATAATTCATAATATTTAAGTTTAATGTTTTAAAAAAAAAATTAGTAATTTATTTATTCCTTGTTTCGGTTTTTTATTAATTCCACTCCACTCTCAGTATCTTATCCATCCATGGCAACTTTATCATTGACACTCCCCAGGGTATTTTATTTAAAAGTATGTCAACGGTTTTATCTTCAACCTGTAACAGCCACCCGTTATTATCTTCTGTCAATTTTCCGTTTCTCATTAAAAATGTCTCACGCAATCCGTTTACACTCGTATTTCTTAAAGCCTTCCAGTGTCCTGTCACGGAATTAAGTAAATCATCTGCTTCATTTTTTTCAAATTCACTTAACTCTATGTCAGAAGGAAGACTCTCCGGTATTTCATATCCGCACATGACTTTATTCAGCATTAATAAAAACTCGGGGTATTCTTCATTACCAGTCACTATGTATTGTGTCAATGCAATCGCCCTCTGCTGAAGTTCTTTTGAAATCCATTTATTGTTTTCTGCATATCCCGCATTCTCAAACAATTTCAAAAGAAACGGATGGATCAGAATTAATCCGCTGTTGTTAATGTAAAACTCATATCCAGTATTTAGTCCTTTTCCTGATCCTGATATTTTTATTTCCTTGACAGGAAATTCTTTAATTGATTTTAAAATATCTTCGGAATATTTTTTATTTTTTAACTGATCTGTTAAATTATTTATAAAACTACCCTTCATTTCAGCACCTTTTTCCAAATGCAGCGAACCTGAGATCAGGAGAGATGTCTTTAATAAAAGTTCAGATTCCGTCATGCCGTGATAATTGCCTAAATGAATTTCAAACCAGCTGCGGTACAATATTTCTTTTCTCTGTGAATAATTAATATTCAGATTGACCAAAGCTGAATTCAGCATACTCAAAATTCTGCTCTGATATTCTTCATTAAACAATAATCCGGATATTCTTTTAAGTTCATTTTCATCTGTCTGATGTATCAGCCTGTTTAGTGAATTACTCTTATCCCTTAAAAGATCCTTCATCTTGTTTAAGAAATTTTCATCACCGGTTCTCATTAATTCACCGGTCAGAGAGTTTAATTCAGCTCTGCTGCTTATCCCGGAATGCCAGGGAAGAGTGCCGTTTTCAAGAAAGTAAAAAAAAATATTTTGAGCATTATTTTCTGATCGTATAAAAGTGTTTGTCTCTTCAGCACTATATCTTTCTTCTGTCTTCAGTTCTTCTATTTTAACAGATATTTCCCGAATGACTATTTCCAGAAGATCATTTTTCCAGTTATCCGAAGCTATAGTGCCGGCGTTTATTTCAAGATTATCTAATCGTAATATCTTATTCTCCGGAATTAATTTATCAAACATTTTTTCGATCTGCGGCAGCAGCTCATTTTTACAGATATATTCCAGCTCATTTCGGATTTCAAAAGCATTTGCTGAATTTATTAAATTCAGTTCCACAAACTGCTTTTCAATAATATGACGATTTATTCCGGTCATTATTTCTTTGTATTGTTATCAAATTCATCGCCACCAACATGTTTGAAAAATATAGATTCCGTAAGTTCAAATCTTTTAGTGTCTCTGCATGCAACTCCATTCAGATCATAATTGATCTCAAGTACAATTCTCAATGTATCAGTACCCAGTGAAATTTCGTTCTGCCCGCTTGTGATCCTGAATCCTGTTTCCGTTGATTCTATTGTTTTATTTTTTTGTGTAACTTTCCAATTGTAACTATCTGCATCTCCGTTTTTTGCTTTCATTGTTAATACAAAATTCTCCTGCTCATCTCTTCTTATCTTCATTAGAAACCCTGCATCTGCAACTATTATCCTCAGGTCAATCTCTATTTTTTTATAGCTCAGATGAAAATCTTTTGATTCACTGAGGTTCTGTTTTATCGGAGAAAAGAATAAAATTTTATTGGATCTGGTTTCGATTATCAGTCCATTTTCATTTTCTATGTCATTTGCTTTTGCGGATGGTGTAGTAATTATATCATATTTTGTCTTGTCGCCCGAGCAAAATATTCTTGGCTCAATTTCAAATTTAGCCGATTCAGGTCTTTTCAATTTTACACTTAAAGTCTTCTTAGATACACAGGGAGGATTTTTAACTGTCAGCGTTACCTCAAATGTTTTTTCCTCTTCCTCAATCTCATATTTATGTTGAGGAGATATTTCTGAAGATGTTGCACTGCCGTCACCAAAATCCCATTCATAGTCAGGATAGTCTGTTTTCTTTGGAATGAAATTTACTGTTTGACCATCATCATCAACTTTAAATTTAAAATCAATTTTCAATGGGGCTGATATCTTCAGATCAACACTCGTTGATCTGCCATCAGATAATTTATATGTAAGCTTGTTACTGCCTTCAGTTAATCCTGATGGTTTGAAAAAGAATCTTCCCTGTTCTGTGACGACTCCTCCGCCGGATGCTTTCAGAGTTCCGCCTTCCGGAGATATCGTAATACTGTAGAGATTTTCATCGTCATTGCAGAAATCAGTTTTCTCAATACTGATCCTGAGTAATTCCGGAGCAGCTTTTGGAAGTACATAAGCAATTGGAGGACAATCAGAACAGCACAAATACGGTAAATAAAAATCTGCTATCACTGAATAATCAGTTACACGGAATTTTTCCGGTTTCTCAGTTTTTGGTCTGTGAACTAATATTTTTGTGATCTCTTCTCTGGTATCATCATCCATATCCTTACATTTATCCATATATCTCGTCAGAGCATTATAAAATCTGAATGTGATCTCGCTTTCCTTTAAGTCCGGATTATTCAGGAATTCTATGTCAACTAATTTTTCATCAATATTAATTTTCTCAAAATTGATTCCCGGAATATCTCTGAAGACTGAAGCTATTCCTCTTCTGAAATCAAGAGTAAGAGTTCTTCTTGGTGTTTCATGATAAACCAGAATAAAAGTCCCGCCTTTAGGTACACCGGCTTTATGCTCCATGCCGGGATGTCTTTCGAAATAATTCATGAGATTTCTTAAGGTCAGCATTTCACGCTGCCTTTTCAGAAACTCATTTTTAAGAGCTTCGAGTCTGTCATCAATACAGGAATATTGCAGCACTCTTAACGGACCCGTGAATTTATTTATATTGCTGAGTTTTAAAACGCGTGCAATTACATCAGCATTTGCAAAAAGTATCTCTGCCTCTTCGATCAACAATTCATATCCTGATTTAAATCTGTTTACAATAAATTCATCCGGAGATAAAGGAAGTAAAGCCCCCATCACATTTTCCACACAATCTATAAAATAAAATAAATGCGCATACACCGTATTTACAGATCCAAAATTAGAACCGCCATCAGGTTTACTGAACGAACTTCCTTTTCTGATTGCACTTAGATATGCCTCACCAATGGTTCCTTTTGAGATCTTACAATGTCCGGCCAGGAAATCTCCTTTCCGGTAGGAAAGGCGAAGTGAACTGCTTAATGAAAGCGCTGCAATAGAAGAAATATTTTTATTGATGAAACTCTCACGTTCAATACTAGAGGTTATTGTTTTTATTTCAGGTTCATCACCGCCTGATGATACTGATTCTTTTCTTCCAAATGAAAATTTTATACCCGCAGCAAAACAGGCAGCATCTGCTGATTTACAGATAAGCTCACTCTTAATTACATTATATAATGATTCCAGATCTTTGAAATTACAGTCATCATCATCTGTTGATGAATATTTCGAGATGGATGCTGTCGAAAGAGCTACCACATCAAACGGCAGATTCATTTCACTTCTCTGACTCAAAACATTTCTTAATGCCGAAGAAAAGTCTTTCCCGATGTGTCCTTCTATTCTGAAAAAATTAAACCACTCTATGTCATACAATAAAGGATTAATTACTGTATCCGATGAATTATATTTATTCGAATTATATGAAAGATTAAATCTTGCATTTCCTTTCAGTGTCTTTCCCCAGCTCCAGCATTCATAAAGTCCCAGAGGATCATAATGATAAGGAATGCATCGCTCTGACAATTGTTTATCAAGATATCTGCTGGGCGTAATTTTGATCCGCGCTTTTGCGTATCCATCAGGATCTTTAACATCAAAATTTCTGACAAGCATTTTCATCCTTCTGAATAAGATCTGAATCTCAGAAAGCAGTTCCCTTTGTGAATTGAAAAGCGGCGAATAAATAAAATAATTTCTGTAATCTGATCTTACATCCGGCTTCGTATCTTTGTTTGCTTCTCCAAGCATCAGATGCAAAGGGAACAGTCCTTCATCCGGACAGCACATAGTCTGAACATAGAAAACTTTTCCTTTAAATTCATAATATGCTTTTACAATGTCATCTATCCAGTCATAAAAATATTGTATAAAATAAGGATTGTTTTTTTTGATCCCTGCAAGTGTATCTTTAAAAGTCTTAAGTACTTTTGAGAATGGATTTTCTTCTTCGCCTGATAAGAGAGGTTTGTACTGCGCATAACAATAATTCAATATCTCAGCGAGGTTTTTCAAAGTAGTATCGTCAACCATTTCGAGAAATGAATTAAACACATCGTCTGCTGTCTTCAGTTCGCTTACGGGTACATTAAATCTTTTAAGTCTGATATTATGCAGAACCGGCTGTATTTCATTTTCCTTAAATTCCGTTGACCTTAGATTTGACTTACCTTTTAAAAACTCTCTTATGTCTCTTTTATTAACAAGCAATGGTTTCACTGCGAACTGCATCTTTGCGCCCTTATCATCGCAATCAGTTTCTATGCAATTCTTAAGCTGAATTTCTTTCATCTCAAGCAAAAGGATTACAATCATATTTTTCAGAAAATCCGCATTATCTTTAAGAGGTTCAGTGTCTTCAAATTCCAGAGATTGTTTTGGAGTTAAAAGTTCGTACATCTCCCAATCCTCATATACAGATTTATATTCAGCAAAGAAATCAGACGGCAGTTCATATCTCCTGAAATATTGACATATTGTTTTGTCAAGAGTGACCAGATAACCTTCCGATGTGACTCCGCATCCTTTTGAAATTTCGATCTGCGATTTGCCGGTCTTCAGCTCCAGCCCGCAAACGATCCCGATACCAATAAGTTTGTTTCGCGTAAGTCTTTCCTGTTCATCGAGATAGTTTACCACTTCGTTTAGGTGATCAGCGGTTAAAACCTGATCAGCTTCGAACACGGGATAAAAATTCTTCTCATCCATAATAGTAAATATATTTTATAAAATTATTTTTTGTAAGTACCCAATACTGTCTTCCCGAGTAAAACGGGATTTGAAGTTCCTTCTTCACAATCATGCAGCTGAGCTTCAGGATATTCACTGTGAAGCTTATTCAATATTCCGATCATGTCATTATTCGATTCTCTTAGCCTGTCTTTTTTTGAAACTTTGTGAATAAGATCACTTTCATAATCCTTTAAAGCATCAAGCCATTCTTTATATATGACTTCAAATTCATTCATCAAAGAATTATTCAGCCAGCAAATTTTAACCATGCAGTGCGCCGGGGCTTCAGTTCTTGCCATTGTTTCAAAAAAAGCCCTGAACTCGGAATTCTTGAATTTATCATGTCTGTACGGAAGCACGAGAGACATTCTGAATGAATAAGGATCTTCCTCTCCGCAGAATTTGCAGTCATCATTCAGACAAACTTCGAATAATTTATATACATCTTCGGGATTTAATCCGGGGATCACAGGCGGATTAAATTTAGGACGAAGAAGTATATGCTCCACCAGATGCATACCCTCCGAAGGGCAATCGCTTTCAAATTTCAAAATTGTCTCTGCAATACCATCGTCTCTTGATGAAGCATCAGGATAAACTATTTCACTTACTGCAATTATATCTCCGCTATCATCCATCAGTTCAAATGAAAACTCCGAGGCTGAAATATCGAGCATTTTATATCGTTCGATATGTATTGAATTTTCCGGGATCTTATTTACGGTCTCTGCCAGTTCAGAGTACTTCTCATATTCCTTTATAGATTTAAATATTGTTTTTCCGTTTTCATTATTTACTTTAAAAAAATATTTAACCGGCGCAGTCTCGGTTTTCTGAATCTCAATATTTTTTATGCAGAATAAAAATCTTCTTTCAAAATCATTAATGCCGCCCAGACGCGATATTCTTTTTTCATATCCTGATACGTTCTGAGTATTCCAGGCAGACTCAGCATAGTTGAATGCTTTTCCACGTTCGCTGCTTATCACCGGATAATCATTTATAAAATTTATCTTATCCGATATTAATTCTTCAGACTCTATCTCTTCATAATCGCCGGGGTCAGTATAAGAATAAAGGAATAATACATATTCATTAAATGACTCTGAAAATCTTGCAATAAGATGATCTAAAAATCTGTTCCGTCTGTCAAAAAATATTTCACGATTTTCTGTTAACTGTTCCCTCTTGTTTGTTATTTCTATAGGTTCTCCTGAAACAGGTGCATTTAGTATTAATTTAAGATCTGCTTCATCTACATAAATATCATCAATCACATTTTCATCACTTATAAATTGTGAAAAATAAGTCTGATTAATATTCTTATCCAGCGAAACAAGATTTTTTGCATTTGCAATTTGAGAGAAAAAATTTGCAATTACCTGATCATAAAACATTAAATAACCTCTCAGCTGTTTTGCCTGCGCTTTCCTTTCATCCGTTGAACTGCCGGGCAAAGCCGCATTGCCTATTCCGTAAGTATTAGGAAACTCATACTGAACGGAGACATGATCTTCTGAATCCCTGAATTTGCCTTTCGGAATTTCAATATCGTCAGATGAATTTTTTATCTTATTCCGTTCTTCAATGCCATGCAGATATTTAAGAGTATCGAGAGTTTCATCCAGACCCGCTATAAAAGGGAGCCTGCCTTTGAAAAATAATACTTTGGATTTAAAAACATTAAGTACAGCCTTACATCCCTCTTCAATTTCCATGCACCATTTCTGACTTGGCAGATCTGGTATTCCGTTACTGTCATATTTTGTAAGAAGTACATTCTTCACGGATAATACACCCGGTGTATCCATTATAAAATTAATAATATCGGAAACATATATTTTAGTCCGCGGCTTAGTATTTTCAATCTCTTCTGTCTTTATAAAACCGTGTTTCAATACCGGACCTTCAAAAATCTCATCAACCGGAATTCCCCTGTTTAAAAGTTCTTTCAGCATATAAAATTTTATTTCAGGATTCAGATAATTTTCTATCCGGAAAAGAATGCCGGCATAAACTTTTTCAATGTCCGCCTCAGGCGAAATTTCTATATCTGCGCAGAAGGCGATTTCTTTAGAGCATATAGTTTTAATTCTCAGAAAATCCTCACACAAATTCCTGTTGGCATTAAGTATATTCTTAGCTTCTTTTAAAATGCTGATGGTCAGGCTGATCTTGTTCTGATATAGTTTAAAAATTTCTTTTATATTTTCAGATTTGATAAGTTCGGCTTTTACGTATGAAGCTATATCAGAGGCATCCTTTTTCATCAGCACATATGCCTGAAAAGAAAATTCTATCTTTTCACTTCCGCTGCCGAGATCAAAAATGATGTTCCATTTTTTATTCGTGTAAATTACACTTACATTTGAGATGGAATCTGCATCAACATTAATTATAAATTCATGGTCAATCTCATTCCAGTTCCGGAATATAAGTTCGAGTTTATAACCTGTTAATTTTTTAGTCGGGAATTGCCAGACTAAATTACCTTTGTTCATATCACCATAGTCATCTCTCTCCTCAAGATCCAGTACGATTTCATACAGCCCGTGCAGTTTGATAAAGTGCTCTGTCTGATTATATACCAGCTTATCTTTTTTACAATCAGCATAAATTGCAACTTCCTGCTGAGGCTCAGATACTAACTTATGATCTTCATCCCTGTAGGGATATAGAAAAGCATTCTGAACTCCTGGAAGATCGCAAAGCAATTTACGATAATCTGTAATATTAAGAGGTCTTCCGGTGAGTATGTTTTTTGCTGAAAATAACGGCTGATCATTATTTATATTACCGGATTCATCGCTTAAAAGATCTTTTATGTCAAAGGAAGTACGGTATCCGAGTTCTGTAATTGCATAACAAAGTGCTTCGAGTATGGTAATACCGGGATCGTGAGTATTGTAATCCGTCCAGAGCTTAGAAGCAAGTTCTTCAATATACTGCATTCCTTTTTCGCGAAGAAATGAGAAGTCCATGCTCTCACGCAGCTTCCTGTCTTTAGATATTGTAAATTTATCTTCCATCACATTCACATTCATTTTCATTTACAATAAAAGTTATTTTATGGGCATTTACAGGGTCATCTGATTTCACGGATACAAAAACAGATCTTGAAGTATCAGCCAATGCCTCTTCAAGATCCTTGGATTTGATACCATTGCTTATCTTATACATTTTGACACAACTTATAAAATCGACATATGAGCGCTCCTCAATAAAATCGATCAGCGAGCTTTTACTGATACTGCCTGCAAATTCCATGTCAGTACCAGGATCATATGCCCACGGCGCTAAATATTTTTCAAGCTCTGCTTTTAATTCTTTTTCATAAAACGAATTTTCATCTGTCATAAATTTTACTCTGAACTCAAGCTGAATTTCTTCAAACAACGGATTCCGGACATCAAGATTTACATGGGGAGAAACAGATTTGTAAATAATTTTTTTTATATCAGAAAGCAAACCGACCGGAGTATATGGTCTTAAAGGATCATAGGCATTCTGATTGCTGATATCCGGGATCGGGATAAGAAGTGTGTAACCGGGTTTAATCTCATTATCCGAATAAACTGTTGTACCGCCTGTTGTCTTCTCAAGTATCTGCGCATGATTAATGCATTTAACTTTAAAGATCTGCGGAAAATTTTGAAGTGTGATCCTTTCATAATCCCACATTGTGACAGCTCTGTTCTTGTGCCGCAACCGTTCGCTTACCCTGGTATAAAAATGTTCATCGGATTCTTTTGCCTTTCCGTTAATGGATGAATATGGTTGTTTGATTTTTTTAATTGCAGGATCACTTATTAAAAACTTACTTATTGAATCTGCTTCAAGAGTTTTCTTAAAATAATTCCCGGTTTTTTTCTGATCATAAAATTCTGCGGAAGCTGCCTGCGCAGTTACACTTATGAGTTTGCAAATTGAAGCGGTGTTTTCTTTTACTGATGCCCTGATCCAGTGATACTGCTCCGTCATTAAAGAATTTGCAGAAACCGGATTTTCACTGATACTGAATTTTATGATCCCCGTATTTACAAGAGCATCAGTCTGATCTTCTATTTCCCTTTCATCAAAATCAACCCATTCATTATCATTGCTCATATAACTCCAGAAAACCTTTTCCTTTTCCGCAAGCGGATCAGCGCTTCCTTCGGACACTTTGAACAAAACGGATAATGTCTGACCTTCTTTAAGATTCTCCACTCCTATATATAATTCTCCTTCATTTTTATATTCATGAAATAATTTAATATCATTTCCGCTTCCGGAAATTAATTTACTTCCAAATGGTGTAATATGAATAAAACCGGACTCTTCGGAGGAATTAAACAAATGGACGGAAGCTGCATTATAGTTGAGACTGATCTCTCTGATCCCGGGAGAATAGATCAAATTGTCTTCTGCAGGGAATGGATCATCAGATTCTAATTTAATAAAACCGCTTTTGGATCTTACAGTGTAATTTTCTTCATTGTAATAATCAGGCTCAGCCTCCATTCTGTCAATTGAAAATTTTATTTCAGTGTTTTCAATGGCATATTGTTCTCTCGTCAGTAAAGGATTTTTTATCTCCTGAATATTTTGAATTGCTGTTAACTTCTTAAAAGATTTTGAGCTCTTACCGGTGATAATGTTTATATTGCTGCTTAATGTTTTCCATTCGGAGTTTTCAAGCAGTTTTACATTGATCTCATTATCTTTGATTTTTGCATAATTATTTTCAAAATCATCCCATTTTATATTTATACTTCCGCTTACTTTTCCATCAGGATTAATAGTCTTGGCAAATAATTCTTTACAGCCAATAATTTGAGAAGATCCTGCATGAGGTGAAAATCCAAACATCTCAAATGGCTTTGCGGGATCTAGTATGCTGATGTCATTCTGTATTTTTAAATTTTTAAGATTTGATACATTCGTGGAAATTTTAATTTTATCAAATTCAAAATTCAGGACTTCTTTTTTTGCGGTGGAATTTTTTAAAATGAATTTTGCCACGGGCATCTTCACATCAAAGTTGTATAAATGCAATTCAGAAGAATAAGGAATTACCGAATCATCACCACCGTCAAGGAAGACTTTAACTTCAAAGAAATCTTTTGAAGGATCAATTGTCACATCACTGCTTTTAATGGCTGCATCGAACCAGCCCTTTTCTCCGCTTAGCTGAAGTTCAAATATATTATTGATGTCGTTTACAGAGAATGATATTGAACCTTTTTCCGCCGCATAAAATACAAATGTAATTTCACGCCTTCCCTCTTTCAAAAAAAGGTAAGGTGATGCAATTGCAAAACCGGTTTCTCCCAAAGGTGAAGTGTCAGGACTGCCAAAGGTTTTCCAGCTTTCATCAGCGCTCCCGGGTTTGCCTCCATGTCCGTCTTCCGAATCAGCTGCCTGACATGCGTACACTTGAATGGTGTCTGAACTGATATCTTGTTTTACAAATACATTCTTAAGACTTTTCACTATTCCCCTGTTTACTACTATATCCTTTTCAAGCGAGTAATATATTTCCTTTCCATCTATGTCCTTACCGGCTTTAAGAATCGTTCCTTTATTCAGCAAATGCTGCTCTGTATTTTTATGTAATTCAAAATTAACAAACACCTTATCGGACACGGCATGCTGATCTTTTAATCCCAGAATCTCTTTATAATAAAGATCCAGATGTCTTTTCGTAAATTCATTAAGATGTTCCTGCGCAAATTGCATCAGTTTTATGAATGCGAGATAAAGAGAAAAATGCGGAGAGTGTTCCGGGAAGTTTTCCAATACTTCATTCAGATATTTACCGGATGAATTTATAATTCCTGTAAAAGTTTTAAGCAATTCATCAAATATCCCTGTAAACAAATTGTGATTTGCTGTGTTTTTGATCTTCAGAATATCAGTCGCTCCGTTAAACGAAGGTATGAATGTATATGATGAATAATCCCAGATCTCATCCAGAACACTTTTATCAAAATCCTGAGTTAAAATTATTTTCACAGGAGCTCTTTCTGTTTTATATTCACTTACCGGATCCAATAGATTTTGTATAAAGGCTTCATCAAAAAATTTTATTAACCGGTATAAATATTCAGGAAGGTTTGAGGATATGGAAGATCCGGTGAGACGCCTGAATTCATAACCATCAGGCAAATTTTTATAATATTCATCCAGCAGAGAAATCAAAGTGAACCCAAAGTCAAACATCACTTTAAAATTCTTCTTTGCTGCGGACAGTAAAGATGCATTTCGTATCTCATTAAGAATATTATTTGAATATTTAAAACAACCGGTAATGTCGGTTTTAATAATTGATGCAAGTGTAACAGATATATCCATACTCATCAGCCCCGACCAGTCACCGTCCCCGCTATCTGTCTTGTCAAAATATCTGATGTGTCCGGCGTAATTTTTTGCAAACAGGATCAGATCGGCTAAATCTCGTTCATCTGCTTTGGCAAAATCAGGTTTCAAAGCATTCAATACACGCTGGTATTGATTTACTCCTGAGCGCTGAAGCGGGTTTTTATTTTTACAATCTGAACTCATTTAAGTTAATTTTTTTTTCATTTTTTAACATCCGTGCCTTCATTTTTATAATACGGGAACACATAATTGAATCTTGTATTTTTTGAAATTACCGTATAATCTATTATTATCAGGACAACCCCTTCATTATCTCCGGAGTCATCAAGGTCTATCTTGTTTAACTTGATCCTGGGTTCATGATATAATATTGCTGTCTTGACCAGATCTTTTATGTATGATTTGAAGGTGGTTGACAGAGTCTCGAATAAAAGTTCATCAAGATTACAGCCGTACTTCGGCTGCATTATTCTCTCACCAATTCGTGTTGTCAGTAAAATATGAAGACTCTTTTGGATATCTTCCTCATCACTTGTCATCTCAACTTCATTGGTCTTGTTGCTGAATGACGGAGGGAAACTCCATCCTGTCCCGAGAAATGTATTATTTTTACCCATGATGATTTTTTTGATAATCGTTGCTTGTGAATTTTTTCAGATATCAAGTAAACTTTTTTTATCCTCCGATAAGTACTGTCGCACAACCCGCTAATATGACTCCTCCGTGTGCTGTACTGTCACCAACTCTAACGGCCGGTTTACCACCGATCAAAACAGTTGATGATCCCGCAATCACTGTATCAGGCGGACCGGCGCAAACACATGTATCGCCGATCACAGAAGCCGGCATACCTCCAATTAATACTGTCGGCTCTCCGGGAGAAACAATCGGACCTCCGGTATGTGGTGATCCGTTTGGATTTACCATCGGACATAGATGATTATCTGATATTCTGGCTGCTAATGACATTTTATAATTAAGGATTAAAAATTATGAATTTATTTTTTTTGATTTTTGATAGAAAAAATATTTAAACTTTATAAAAATTCATTCAATATAATTTATGCTTCATTTGAATCAAACTATAGTTTTAACAAGAAAGCGTTCCGAAACAGCATATATCAATTCTCAATTCGTAATTCCTAATTCGTAATTCTTAATTGATTTTAACCACTGCTCCCTTAATCTCCGCCGGACCGCTTGCTTCTATTTTTATTGATGCCGCCTTTAAATTCAGTACAGTCGTACTTTCCAGAGTGATCCCGCCCGATTCAAACTTAATTGTATTTCCATTTGCATCTTCAATGGTTAAAGTTTTCCTTCCGTCATCAAACACCATCTTAGTTTCAGCTCTGCTTACATATCCTTTTTCATCATTACTGTTTGAAGCGCTGAACGGGGCAGGTTTCGCGCTGCTGTGCAGCATTCCAAGTATCACCGGATGATTTGGATCATTCGAAATAAATCCAACTATTACTTCATCATCAATCTCCGGCAAAAAAAATGTTCCGCGGTTTTTTCCGGCATCCAGTGTTGCTATCCTCATCCAAATGCCGTCATCACTATTGCTTACAACAGGTAGTTTTACTTTGACACGATTCTCCCCCTCGGGATCCTCAAGGTCAGTTACTATACCTGTTTCCAAACCCTGAACTGACGGAAGTCTGCCGTTTTTGGAAGTAACATCGTTTGGATTAATATTTTCAGTAAACCAGTTTTCTGACATTCCGAAAATTACTTCAGTTGTCCAGTTCCCTTTTGCAAACTCATGTCTTACAGATGAAGCAAAGACAGGTCCATTGAATCTCTCGCCAACACCGTTGAGAGAAATAATATCACCTGGTTTGACATCAGGGAATCCCTGAAATCTAACTTTTCCTCTAACTTTTGACAGCCGGCTTTTCAGCATTTTGGAATTTGCATATTCCTTAAGTTCTTCATTTGAAAGTTTACCAGAATTTATCATATCATAACTTTCCAGTCCTACAACTTCTGCAAGATCGGAATTTGATAAATTTCCAATTTCCTCCATATCCGGCTCATCTCCCGTATCTTCAATTACCTCCTGATCACTGTAATCCCATGATAATGATCTCACTTCATTGTACTGTGTCCTGGCATCTATCTCTGCTGTAAAATCCAGAATGGTTGCGCCAAAAAGAAGTTCAATCACAGGTGAAGTTGTAAGATCAGGTTTTTTTATAATTATCTTCCCGTCCTCCACAAGGCATATCATTCCTATAATATCAATTCTTGAAAGGATAAAATCCCAGTCAGTGGTGTTATACTGAATAAGTTCTTTATGGCGGATTGATGTTGATTCAATTTCCTTTTCCAGTCCGTAGTTATCAATTAATTCTTCAGCAGCATCACCGTCCGATACATCTTCAAAGTGTCTGCTCTTCTTACCGACCGTAAGTTTAACTGCTTCATCCCTGCATTCAATAATTAATTCTGCGCCGTGTTTTGAAATTCTGTTTGAGTGATTTATGACAAGTCCCCTGAATAAAGAAGAATTATCACTGCGGTAACCAAGCCTGATCTCTATTTCTTTTCCGGGAACAAAATACTCTTCATTACTTACCGGAAAATCTTCTAATGAAGGATCACCGTCACTTATATAAATTTTTGCAAATGGGATCTTATTGACTGCTCTCTGAATGATGAAGTGCTTAACTGAAACTGATTCAGGCAATTCCACACCATCAGAAAGAATGGTGAAAGTAACAACATCCGGAATTTGTGAGGTTGGTATTGTTCTTGAAACTGCCATAGCAAAATAAATTTATTATTTTATTGGAGGGAATTTTATTTTTATTCCTTTCGATATTTTTCTGAAACCATTGAGATCATTTGCTTTTGCAATATCAATATAATATCCGGGATCATTATAAATTTTGTCTGACAAGGAATCAATTCTGTCCTGTGATCTGAATATACATTCATGTGTAATATCAGGAGATGATGAAGCTTCTTCCCTGATCCTTTGCTCTGGGTCAACCCATTCACGTAATTTTAAATTTGCAATTACCCTGAGAGGTGATCCGTCATTTTTAAACATCTTATAATTAAGATCAAGAGAAACCAGTGTGCCTTTAAATACATCCCGGCTTCCCCATGAAATCTTAAGAAACTGATTTCTGTGTATCTCCCCGTTGTAATCAAGCACAATTGATTTAAGATTATTTACCTGCTCCTGAACATCAGTTTCATCAGTGTTTCCAAGCAATGAGATACTCAGAGCGCTTGCATCTTTTATGACCCCTGTACCGTCTATCAATATCTCAAACTCCCATTCATTCGGTATCTGTCTGTAATATCTTATCTCGGATCCGCTGCTTCCGGCAGGAGCATCCTCCGATTGTTCAAGTTCATAATGGAATCTGTATGAATCAGGATTTATCAGAAATTGGTATGGCTCGCTAAGCTCCTGTGTGCATGTTGCATCACTGTAAGCCTGGATTTTCATCTTTTCAATTTTGCCGAGTGGTATCATCTTTCTTCTTTTTCTTTTAATATTTCAAAAACTTCTTCGACACATTCTTTAACTATCTCGGCTTTCATTTTTTTCAATTCCTTATCACGGCTGTTATCCCTGCTTCCACCATTACCATTATCAATTGTGGCTTTAATGTGAAGCTCTTTTATCTCTATCGGCATTTTTATAAAATTTTATATTTTAAATAAATTTCCAACACAATCCTTTAACCATCAACAGTCAATCTGCTTTAGCTGAATACCTAATACCTAATACTTAATACTTAATACCTAATACCTAATACCTAATACTTAATACCTAATACCTAAACGAGGTTCATCCCCTCGGCTAAAGCTGCTGATGTATTAAGAATATTGAAATAATTATAACTCAGCACAAGAGTTTCAATCGCAACCTGACTTTGCTCCGCATTCAGATTTGAAAATTCCACTTTCTTCGGAATGGCATTTACTACATACCAGGATTGAACCGGTACGTGAATGTCATTCAATAAAGAGATCAGAACATTTGCAGGCTGAAATTTAAAATTCTGAACTGCATTAATGCACCAGGCCATTACACCTGACGGAACTTCAAACATCCCGCGTTTCAGTGTAATGTCACTATACTTTGTTCTGACAGGCAGCTCATGTACAAATCTGTTCTGACCGCCTTCTTTATATGTTTCCATTTCTACCGAAACAGAGAGTCCGCTCACTTCCTGAAATCTGAGATCATTTGGTACTTGCGGAAACAATTCAAATGCTACAAGAAAGTGAAATCCCGTCAGAGGATAATTACTTAAAAGATCAGCCATAATTATTCATTCTGAATTGTAAGACCTTCATGAGCAAGCTCCAGACTTTCTATCGCGACCTCGTTTCCGTCGGCTTTAAGATCAGTCGGAGTGATCTTTGTCGGCCACGCGTTTTTTACTTTCCATACTATTACCGGCTCATGACTCTCATTCAATAATGTAATGGTAATATCACGCCTCTCTATTGTATTCAAACTGACTGTATTGAACCATTCATAAAACTGATTATCACCCTGGAAAGAACCTCTCTTAAGAGTAATATTTGAAAACTTTCTCTGACCGGGCATTTTGATCTTTGAATATTCAGGACTCGCTCCGTCACGGTATTCGATTACTTCTGTTGTAATGTCAAGACCGGTCACTTCCGTAAACCCGATCTTGTTTCCGCTCCAGTCAACCTGGAAATGGAATTTCGGTAAAGGATATGTCTCTGCCATTTTTAAAGTTTGTTAAGTTTTTAATGTCTTTAGGTTTATTGGTTAATTGGTTTTATTATCGTTAAGTTTAAAAAATTTGTAAGGTTTTTCGTAAATTGTAAATAGTAACTTGTAAAAAGTAACTTGCAACTCTAGACCAGATACCGCAATAATTGCAAGTCCGAAATACAATTCTTAAATATTTATTCCTGAAATACATATCACGATTCCTGCATTTTATGCATAAATCTCAGAATGATAAATTCAGCAGGACGAACTGCAGCCATGCCGATCTCAACGATCATTCTGCCTTCAAGTATATCTTGCGCTGTCATTGTCTGTCCGAGTCCTATCCTTACATAAAATGCATGTTCAGGTTTTGCACCTGCTAAAGCTCCCTGTCTCCAGAGATTTGTAAGATAATTTTCTATCATTGCTCTTACTTTTATCCATGTGTTTGCATCATTCGGTTCAAAAACAAACTGCGCGCTGGCTTTTTTACAGGACTCCTCCACCATGATAAAGAATCTTCTGACAGAGACATATCTCCATTCATTGTCATTTCCGGCAAGTGTCCTTGCTCCCCAGATAAGAATTCCTCTGCCCGCAAAAGTTCTAATGGCATTTACGGATTTACCTCCCGTTACATCTACGTTCATGGATTCCTGCTCCTGATCAGTTACCGTGTCTGTAACATCATAAATAGAATTGACGGAAACATTCGCCGGAGATTTCCAGACTCCGCGTGAACCGTCAACCTTTGCATAAATACCCGCAACTGCAGGTCCCGGAGGAAGTACGGGACTTAGTTTTGAAATGGCATCCCTGACTGCAAAATAAACAGAGCTTTGAGTTGTGATCAGTGTATCCAGAGTTGTCGCTACCGGTCCGCCTCCGTCTGTATCTATTGAAACATCAACTGCAGCATCGGTATAGCTATAATCATAAGTTGTTTTAAGGTTCGGATAATATGCAGCCGCATAGTTCAGATTGTCCGATTTTGTGAATGCAGTTCTGAATCCTGTTATGGAATTTTCTGTAGTGTTTCCCTGAGTATGGACATCTATTATAGTAAATCTGTCCTGTAATTTTGCGCACTGGTCAATTGCTCCTGAAACAAGTGAATAATAATCCGTATCGCTTAATGACTGACCTTCGGGAAATAAAATTAATGTCGGTTCATCATAAGCTTCAAGTATATCCCGGCCATCTTCAAGATCACCCAAAGAAATTGCTCCACCGGTTACTCCGACAGAAACTATATAACACTTCCCGCCGCCATTATCAAAATATGATCTTAAACAGTAATACATATTGTTGGCTGAAGGTGTATTGATCGTTGCTTTTGCCGAGAGTGAGATTATTTGCCCGGAATTAGTTGTGATAACTACATCAGCATTTATATCGGCTTCATTTTCCGCTTTACCAAAATACGTTTCATATTCAAGCATTGAATAAATAACTGTGGGGATATTTTCTAAAGTATCTCCGTCAGCGTCCAATGCTTTCTGCGTATATCCTATAAAAGCAGGAATGGCTGTTGCAACCTGCGCAACTGATGGAGGAAACGACGGTATCTCATTTACATAGACACCGGGTGTTTTTATGGCACTTTCATTAATTTGTGACATAGCTTTATTTGTTTAATTTTTTAATAATTTAAATATATCTCTGAAATAAAACTTTTTGTGGCTTCTACCGGCTTTATGTCTGCGGATGCGCATTTAATATTTTCCACAGTAATTATCTGCGAACCTGTATCTGCTTCAAATCTGAATTTCTGAATCGGCTTTGACAATAATGGTACCGGAGAATCAGAACTGTATTCATTTCCTGTATTAATAAAATTAAATACTCCCGCAGGATCCGTTAAAGATGTTACAGTATTCTTTTGCGAAACATACTTCCATGTTGAAATTCTGTTTTTAAATCTGATCACATATTCAGTTTCACTGACATTGCCTGTTCCGTCAAGCATCCTGTAATTCACCGGAACAGATACGTCAAAGTGCAGATCTACTATACCAAATAAATTTTCACCGCTGTTTATTTTATCTTCTGAAACAATAAATTTAGTAACCGGTGACTCCTGCCAGTAATTATTATTACTGACATGTACCTGATTTCCTTTTTCAATATACTTCAAAGCTTCATACAATTTTGAATCACTTTCATTGAATAAAACATCTCCCGGAAAAATCTCTTTATGATCTGTTATATCATATTTTCCCACAGAAATAAATTTTCTGCCGATCAGATCATCAGAGGTTAAATACTGTAGACCTGTGACCTCCTTCCAGTAATCTGTATCATTAAACGGAACAGACTGCCCGCTCCGAATGAATTTTAAAGCTTCGTAATTCTTTATCCCGGAAGGATCAAAAACAATATTGCCTTTATAAACTTCAGGATGATTAGCCTGATCATAAACAGGGAATCTGTTTTGAGACAGCTTTCTCCATCCGCTCCCCGGAGGCGGAAGAGCTGTATTATCTGAGATCGCTTCATAGATATCAGATCCGGTTTGTATGAGCGATCCGACTTCATAATCTCCTGCAGGATCATGCACCGGGATTTTTTTACTCAGATAAAGTACATTATCAATTTCATTATCAGAACGGTTTGAAAAATAATAGATGCTGTTTTTTAAACCAAATAATTTAACCCCTGAAATATTTCCAAATGAAGGATTTTTTAATTTTATAATGAATCTTAACTTTGTATCACTGTCAATTTT
Organism: uncultured Ignavibacteria bacterium; assembly: GCA_937872315.1. GTDB lineage: Bacteria > Bacteroidota > Ignavibacteria > Tepidaquicellales > Tepidaquicellaceae > JAGPCH01. The sequence goes on from CALMST010000385.1 coordinate 53,790, forward strand.
TATGTAAGGTTTGCTGCCGTCAACTTCTATCATAGCCGTAAAAATATTATCGGAAGATCTGTGCAATATCCTGCAACCTTTGAGTACAGTTTTAGTTTTTATTGTGGGAATAATTTCTATGTCATTAAATGATCCTGCCTGAGTATAATAATCATGAAGTATCCTGATTGAGAATAATATTTTGTATGTTGTCTTCAATTTATCCCGTGTAATCCTTTCCGATTATTTCAATTTCTTTTATCGGTTCACCCAGAGCATTGACAGCCATTTCATCAATTGAAATTACACGCATTTTATAAAGTACCGAAGGATAATATTTACCGCCGAGCATTCCCCATATTTGATTTAACTGTTCAAAATTCAGACTGTATAATTCGAATACTAATTTTTCTATGGCGGGATCGAGAGCGGGATTGTTAACAGGCGTAAAAACATTCATTTGCTGAAAAAATTTGAAAATCAATGAAAGCTGTTTCAAACCTTCTTCATAATTCTGATTGGTTGCAAATAGACAAAAGACATTTAAATATAATTTGGGATTTTTATATACTACTTTATTATCAACCTTTATAAAATTGTCCGGGTTACGTGAAAGCCTGTCTTCTTCTAGGTTTATCAGAGATAAATAGATCTTCTTTTCCGCTCCGGAATCTTCCAGTACTTTGGAAATATTATCCAGCTTCACTCCGTCAATGACATTAAGCTTCTGCCGCAGATACATATTTATTTCATCTCTTATGAATTGTAAAGACACGTCAATCATAAATTATAAATGTTAATTTAAATCAATGAATTGTTCGTTTAATGTTAAAACGTGATTGTGAAAAGGTTTTACGAGTTATTCCGGGAAATGTATTTTGATAATTACTTAAAATGTATTCAATAAAGACGGGACCTGATCATATGTTTCATTGAGTTTAACAGCAGGTGTCTGTCCGGACTTTCTCTGCTTTTGTCTATACATATTGATTAAGTATACTTACTGAATGAATGTTATTGCTGCTTCAAAAACAACTTAATAAATACAATTTGTTTTGTCAACATATTAATAGTGTTTTTTCAAATAG
>CALMST010000386.1 GCA_937872315.1 uncultured Ignavibacteria bacterium
ATTGAAGATACCGTCAGATACTTTTTACATTCTGTCACTTCACCTTTTTCTTTAATAGATTCTTCCCGGGGAATACCGGACTTATCCGGATTAGCATTGATATCCTTTACTAAAGCTCAGCCTCTGACGGATTATTTTTTAGTATTAAAACACAGGAATTCCATCGAAACCTGGAGCTCAACAACGGTCAGGTTTTCACAGTTCGCCAAACAGTCAACGTATAACTTTACCGATCTGATCTCAAGAGCATTTGAAAACAACCTGACGCTGGTAGATACAAGTCCTGTAAGGTTTGCTGTGTACAGCGGTGATGTGAATCAGGATGGATCTGTAGAACTCGGGGATGTAGTTAATGTATTCAATGCTGCAAATACTTTTACAAACGGATATATGCCTTCGGATATGGACGGTAACAATGTCACTGATCTGGCTGATGTGATTATAACATTTAATAATTCGAGTGCTTTTGTGGTAAAGATGACCCCGTGATTTTGGGTTTCGGATTTGGGAATTTAAATTGTAATTAGTTTTTCAGAAGTTCATGTGCTTTTCTAAGGAGCCATGTCTGAGGCGTTGATTCCAGTTCTGAAATTAATTTTGAAATTTCAGTTTTACTAATTCCGGGGGAGTTACTTAATTTTAAAAGATTACTGTAATAATTTATGAAAGAATTGCTTGAAGTTTTATAAATCTCCGGAAGAATTTTGTCGGTTTTAACAAAATATCTGTATGCATCCAGCAGATCTGATGCCGGGATAAACCATTTCATTTCATAATAGATCATCAGTGTCAATTGTTTAAAGGCAGCCTTATAAAATACGTTTTTCACGGTGCCGCTGCTGCCGAGTTTTTCAAGCGATCCGGAGAAATAACTCAAGCGCTTTTGTGGTGAAAGTTGTTCCCTGATGTGAGATGCGCGGTAAAGTCAAACTAAAATGTCCGCACGTTATTTCTATTTGCAATCTGCAATATGAATTTGTGTAAGTGAATACTCTCCGGGTTACATTAATTTCTTCCGGGTGCAATTGTCAAAAAATCTCTTTGTAAACAGGACTTTGGTTTCATTATTTTATCAGGTTTTAAATAAATGTTTAACTTAAACCTTAAATCAAAAAATAATGAATTACAAAGTCTTAAACCTGGTATTAATGTCTGCTTTGTTCTTAACAACAGCAGTCATCTCAAATGCAAACCGGATGATGCAGGATTCAGATTCTGAAATCCACTACCGGAATGAACCGGTTTCTGTTTCCGGTAATGCCAATAAAAACACCATATCCGAAAACGTAACGCAGGACTGGATCAGCGGTCTTACTGACGAAAGAGGGAACAGGATCATTCAGGACAGCTCAATGAGAACTGTTCCGGAAGATCCTGAAAGTGATGCCTTTCAAAATAAAATCTTTAATGGTCTTTCATCCGGTGCGGGATTTGGAACATCTGTAAGCTCTGCCGGTGATGTAAACGGGGACGGATATGATGATATCATAGTGAGTGCTTTTGTTTATTCATCATCAACCGGGAGAGCGTATATTTATTACGGAGGATTAAATATGAATACTGTCGCGGATGTGATTTTTACAGGTGAAGCTATAAATAATTACTTCGGTACTTCAGTTTCATCAGCCGGTGATGTGAATGGTGACGGTTATTCCGATGTCATTGTAGGTGCTTACGGCTACAATAATAATATAGGCAGAGCATATATTTATTATGGAAGCTCTAATATGGATAACACAGCCGATGTTGTGCTGACAGGAGGAGCTGCATCTGATCTGTTCGGTGTATCTGTTTCATCTGCTGGAGATGTGAACGGGGACGGATATGCAGATGTAATGGTGGGAGCAAGCGGATACAGTACAGGCACGGGAAGAGCATATGTCTATTACGGCGGTTCAGCAATGAATAATGTTGTTGATGTAACAATGACCGGTGCAGCCGCATCGAATTTTTTCGGATATTCGGTTTCACCGGCAGGAGATGTTAATGGTGACGGATATGCAGATGTAATTGCAGGAGCTTATGGTTTCAGCTCAAGTACAGGCAGAGCATATATTTATTTTGGCGGTTCAGTAATGAATAATGTTGCTGATGTTACAATGACAGGAGAAGCAGTGAATAATGATTTAGGTTATTCGGTTTCTTCAGCCGGTGATGTAAACGGTGACGGATATGCAGATGTAATTGCAGGAGCTTTTGGCTACAGCTCAAGCACAGGCAGAGCATATATTTACTATGGCGGCTCATCCATGAATAATACTGCCGATGTTACGATGACCGGTGAGCCAGGAGGAAGCAGTTTTGGCGCTTCTGTTTCATCAGCAGGGGACATGAACGGTGATGGATTTTCAGATGTAATAGCAGGAGCTTTTGCATACAATACATTTACAGGTAAGGCATATGTTTACTTTGGCGGTTCGACAATGAACAATGTCATTGATGCAGCATTGACAGGAGAGGGAGCAGGAAATTCTTTCGGAAGATCTGTTTCATCAGCAGGTGATGTGAATGCTGACGGATATTCCGATATATTAGTCGGGGCAAACGGATATAATGCAAATTCAGGAAGAGCTTATTTATATGATTACTATATGAAAGGTGAGATTACACATGAATTAGCAATGACAGGAGAAGCAACAAGCAATAACTTTGGTACAGTTTCATCAGCCGGTGATGTGAACGGAGACGGATATTCTGATGTGATTGTGGGGGCAGGCGGTTACAGTTCAAATACCGGAAGAGCTTATATCTATTTTAGCGGACCATTAATGGATAATGCAGCTGATGTTATATTAACAGGAGGAGCAGTAAATAATAGTTTTGGCGGGTCAGTCTCATCCGCAGGTGATGTGAACGGAGACGGATATTCGGATGTAATTGTAGGAGCAAGCGGTTACAGCTCAAATACCGGAAGAGCATACATCTATTTTGGAGGTTCATCTATGGACAACACACCTGATGTAACAATGACAGGTGGAGCAGTAAATAATTTTTTCGGCAATTCGGTTTCATCCGCAGGTGATGCAAACGGAGATGGTTATTCTGATGTAATAGTAGGAGCCATTGGATACAATACTTATACGGGAAGAGGATATGTTTTCTATGGAGGCTTAAGTATGAATAACATTCCGGATGTCACTATGACAGGAGAAGCTACAGATAATGCATTTGGCTGTTCGGTTTCATCCGCAGGTGATTTGAACGGAGACGGATATTCAGATGTAATTGTAGGGGCTTACGGTTACAGTTTATCTGCAGGGAGAGCGTATATTTTCTATGGAAGTTCATCTATGAATAACCAAAAAGATCTTATATTCACAGGTGAAACCGCTGGCGATTATTTTGGTGTATCAGTTTCATCTGCAGGTGATGTAAATGGTGATGGATACTCTGATATAATAATCGGAGCTCCAGTATATAATTTATCCTCCGGCAGAACATATATTTACTATGGCGGCATAACAATGAATACTTTAGCTGATGTTATAATGGTTGGTGAGTCCTTAACTTCATTTGGTAATTCAGTCTCATCAGCAGGTGATATAAACGGTGACGGATATTCAGATGTTATAGTAGGAGGTTACACTTTTAATTCCAGTATCGGAAAAGTATACCTATACCTGGGAGGTTCAAATATGAACAATTCACCTGATATTGCAATGGTTGGTGAAGGTGGAATTGATCAGTTTGGTGAGACGGTTTCATCAGCCGGTGATTTAAACCGGGACGGATATTCAGACTTTATAGTGGGGTCTTATTATAATAACTCGAATAAAGGAAAGGCATACATATATTATGGTTCTGCTATCAGCGTCAAACCGAGATTTATGTTTGTCAAAGATGTTCCGAATGATCAGGGCGGCAAAGTATATCTGAAATGGGCTAAGAGCGGCTTTGATGTGAATGGAAACAATGTTATTACCAGCTACCTTGTAGAAAGAAGCTATCCTCCTTCCGGCGGAATTTTTTCATGGGAGGAAATTGCAAACATCACAGCCAATAAAAATTCATTCTATACATATACAGCCGGTACACCTTTTGACTCCAGCTCTCTTTCAACCGGAAATTTTTCCTTCAGAATTACTGCAAAGACATCCAATCCAACACAATTCTGGAGATCTGCTATATTATCCGGGAGAAGCATTGATAATATAGCTCCGCTTATGGTATCACCGTTTACAGCTTCAGGCGCAGGCGCTAACGTCAGCTTAAACTGGC